>JAYODB010000013.1:0-30682 GCA_038106075.1 Cellulomonadaceae bacterium
CCCACGCGCCAATCCGAGAATCACGGGGGCGAGTGAAAAAGTAGGCATCTGAGTCGGCTGCGGAGACTTTTTCAACGGTCCCTCGAATTTTGATCTGCCGGTGCAAGATGTACCAGGGGAAGACCACCGCCACCTCGGGGTGAGCGTCGAGTGCCCGACCCTTTTGCGAGGTGTAGTCGGTGAAAAAGGTGATCCCGTGTTCACTGACCCCCCGGCACAGCACGGTCCGACTGGTGGGAGCACCATCGCGGTCAATGGTGGAGAGAACCATGGCATTCGGCTCGTAGACACCCTGCTCATCGGCTTCAACAAGCCACTGTTCAACCTGCTTCATCGGGTCGCCCAGCAGGCTGCCCTCTTCGAGAGCGATTTCACCGTAATCGGTGTGACGGGAGAGGGCGTCGGCCATGCAGTGAGCCTAAGACCAATGTCCGAAAGCGACACCCAGAAATTTGGTGGACCTGAGGGGACTCGAACCCCTGACCCCCTGCATGCCATGCAGGTGCGCTACCAGCTGCGCCACAGGCCCGGAAGCCACTAGGTTACTACACCAAAGCTGGTGCTAGTGGCCTACTCTGCTTCTGGCTGCTCGCCGTCGGGGAGTGAAAGGCTGATCACCGGGCAGTCCTTCCACAGCCGCTCTAAGGCATAGAACTCACGCTCTTCTTCGTGGAACACGTGCACCACAATCAGGCCGAAATCGAGCAAAATCCAGCGCCCATCCGTCTTGCCCTCGCGTCGACCAAGCTTCACACCGTGGAGGTGAAGTTCGTCTTCGATGGCGTCCGCGATGGCCTTGGTGTTGCGCTCACTACGACCCGAGACAATCAAGAAGGCATCCGTGAGAGCGAGATGTCCGGTGACGTCGAGAGCCACAAAGTTACTGGCGCCCTTTGCCCACGCCGCGCGAGCGGACACGTCGAGGGCGTCGACCACCGATTGTTCGAGCGCCATCAGAAGGGCAACGGAATGATGTCGGTGAGCAAAGCCAGAGCGAGAAGAGAGAGTGCCGTCACCCCGAGGATGGCGGCCGAGACTCCCAGCGCCAGTGACACCGCACCAATCCGCGGCTTGTGAATCATCGGCTGGGCTAACTCGAGCGAGCGCGAGGAAACGGCCATGCTCGCGCTAATGGGGGCCGTGTAGGGCCCGGAGTCTGCCTCGATAAAGTCGTCGTCTGCATCGACGTCGAGGGCGCCGGTGACCCCGGTCTCGGCGACGAGTCGGGGAAGCGGGATGTTGCCCGTCACGATAATTTCGCCGGTGTCTCCCATTGGACCGGTCACATCAATCGACGGAGCCACAGGGAGAATGAGGGCATTCGTCGCCGGGGTTGCCGCACTCACGGTTCGCGACGAGGCCGTTGGGGTATCGCGCCCGGCAGGTGCGGTGCCGAAGACCGGAGGCAGCGGTCGGACCGGTTCGACAATCGCTGAAGGATCCTCGACTACTTCCTCAACCTCGTCGCTGTCATCGGCTTCGAGCGGAGCCTGCCAGGAGAATTCTTCCTCCGCCTCGCGCGATACCGGCTTGGGCGGGATAACGGGCGCCTCGGCGACGTCATCGGATTCTTCGCTGGGCTCAGCTACGGGTCTCTCGACTACGGGGGCGGGGGGTGCGTCTTTCGCGGGCGATCTCAGCTGTTCCCTGAGTTCTCGACGCGTTAGCGGTCTCTCAGTCGGCGGAGCCACCGCGGTGTCGGGGGTGATAGCGGGCTGTGCAACGGGAGGTTCGACCACTTCCACAGGGGCTGAGACGACCGCAACCGGGGCTGACTCAAGGTGGTCTTCTTCACGGGCCTCTTCGGTAATGACCGGGATCGCACCCGTCGCCTCGAGAACCTTTCGCTCGCGACGAGACTGGGGCTGAGCAACAGCAACCTGGATCGGTCCCGTGAGGCCCATTTCTCGAAGCGCTCTCCTCGAGGGCAGCGGGGGAAGGACGTCGCTCATGCCACCCCCCGGTACAACTCGTGTTTGGCGATGTATTGCACGACACCGTCGGGAACGAGATACCACACAGGCCTGCGGTTTTTCACTCTCAGACGACAATCGGTCGATGAAATGGCGAGCGCGGGAACCTCGAGAACGCTCACTACCCCGTCAGGAATGCCGTCGACGCTCATCTCGTGACCGGGCCTGGTCACGGCAACAAAATGTGCCATTTCCCAGAGTTCTTCCGCGTTACGCCAGGTGAGCACTTGGGTAATTGCGTCGGCGCCGGAGATGAAGAACAGGTCGGCGTCAGGAAACTCGCGGGCGATATCCCTCAGGGTATCGACGGTATAGGTCGCACCAGGCCGGTCGATATCCACTCTGCTGACGCGGAATTTTGGGTTTGATGCTGTGGCAATCACGGACATGAGATAGCGGTGTTCACTGGGGGTCACGTCTGGTTTTTCTTCGGGCCGACCGGTAGGCACAAAGATGACCTCGTCGAGGTCGAAGTGCATTTGCACTTCACTCGCGGCGACTAGGTGGCCGTGGTGAATGGGGTCGAAGGTGCCACCCATAATCCCGATACGGGGGCGAGGATGGCGTGACATCGATTCCTTAGTGGTGTCCGCCCGACTGAGGGGGGCGCTTCTGGGAGTGCCGGTTGGCCACGTTGCGATAGCTGTAGGTCACCAGTGCCAGCGCAAAAAAACCACCCAGGAAGATCACCCCGTACGCCCACGCGGGAATCGGGAGCTCGACGACAACTTCACTGGCGAGGACCACAGAATCTAACAACGGCGCACGTTCCTTCCTAGCGTTCTGGCCACTAACCTAGCGGGTTTTCCTCACCGGCCGGTTAGCCCCGCACCTGCCCCTCACCGCGCACCAGCCATTTCGTGCTGGTGAGCTCGGCGAGGCCCATGGGGCCGCGGGCGTGGAGCTTCTGGGTGGAAATACCCACCTCCGCGCCGAAGCCAAACTCGCCGCCGTCGGTAAACCGTGTCGACGCGTTCACCATCACGGTGGCGGAGTCGATTCGACGGAGGAACTCCTCAGCGCGGTCGAAAGCGTTGGTCAAGATGGACTCGGTGTGGCCGGTTGAATACTGCTGGATGTGCGCAATGGCCTCTTCGAGATCTGACACCACGCGAATGGCGATCTCAAGAGACAGATACTCAGTCGCCCAATCCTCTTCGGTCGCGGGAATCACCTCAGCTAAGCCCGCCGTTTTCTGGCAGCCGTGGACCGTCACACCTTTGCTCAACAGCGCGGAGACCAGACCGGGGATAACAGAGCCTGCTTCGGCCTCGTGAACCAGAACCGTCTCGACGGCGTTGCAGACGCTCGGCCGCTGAACTTTGGCGTTGACGATAATCTCCACCGCGTTATCGAGGTCAGCGGATTCGTCGACGAAAATGTGCACATTCCCCGAGCCGGTTTCAATCACGGGCACTTTCGACTCGGTGACGACGGCCTCGATGAGCTTCGCACTCCCCCGGGGAATGAGGACGTCGACGTAGCCGCGGGCCCTCATCAGCCAGGTTGCTCCCGTACGGCCAAAGTCGTCCACCGTGGCGATAGCTCCACCGGGGAGGCCCACGGACTCCAATGCGCCCTGGAGAATCCCCACCAACACTTTGTTGGTGTTCTCAGCGAGACTTCCTCCGCGCAAGATCGCGGCATTACCGCTCTTGACACACAGAGCAGCGATATCGACAGTTACGTTCGGTCGGGCCTCATAGATGGCGCCAATCACGCCGAAAGGCACACGAACCTGCTGGATACGCAGGCCATTGGCGAGGGTAGAGCCACGGACTACACCTCCGACGGGATCGGGGAGACTCATGATTTGCTCGACCGCGTCGACCAGCCCCGCAACGCGCTCGGGCGTGAGCAGAAGGCGGTCGAGAAGACCCGGTTCGACGCCGTTGGCTTTTCCGGCCTCCATGTCGAGGGTGTTAGCCGCGACAATGTTGTCCACGCGGGCGGCGAGCGCCCGGGCGATCGCGCCGAGCGCGGCGTCTTTCACATCGGTGGGCTGTTGTCCCAGAACCCTCGAAGCGTTTTTTGTGGCCTTCAGCCGCTCAACAAAGGCGCCATCCATCGCATCAGTAGTCGTCATCGATGAATCCTTCCTTCGAGCCTCAGACGCCCTATTTTACGGCCGCGTGAAACCACGTTCCCGGGCCATCCCCGTTGATCGAGCGCCCAACCTGGTCCGTGGCGGTCACCAGGACGGGAATACCGGCGGCTGCGGCCATCTTCGCGGCACTAATCTTTGTCACCGCGCCGCCTGTGCCGACGCTGTTCACCACCGCAGACTCCACGTGAATCCAGGAGAGATCATCGTCGATGGCGACCTCGTCGATCGCTTCGGCGCCTGGTTCCGACGGGGGCTTGGTGTAAACCGCGTCGACGTCGCTCAAGAGAACGAGGGCGTCTGCCTCGACCAGTTCCGCCACGAGGGCGGCAAGACGGTCGTTGTCACCGAAACGAATTTCTTGTGTGGCGACCGTGTCGTTTTCGTTCACGATCGGCACAATTCCCAAGCCCAAGAGTCGTTCGATGGTGCGCCAGGCGTTTGAGCGGTGCGGTTCTGATTCCAGGTCTCCCACCGTCAAGAGCACCTGCCCGGTGACGATTCCGTGCCGGTCAAAGAGGTCCTGGTAGCGGCGCATCAGCAGGTTTTGCCCGACCGCCGCGGCCGCCTGTTGCGTCGCTAAATCCAGCGGGCGATCGCTCAAGTTCAAATGTGGCATTCCGGTCGCGATGGCGCCAGAAGACACCAAAACCATATTTTGTCCGCGGTTTCTCGCGACACTGAGGGCATCAACGAGGCCCTCCATTTGGTGCTCCCGCTCGCCACTAATTGAGGAGGAGCCGACTTTGACCACGAGCCGGCGGGCGTTGGGCAGATCAACTTTCGAGTTCATCATCAGCCCATAGCCCCGCTTTCCTCTCCTCATCAAGCTCCGCTCGAGCAGCAGCCTTCTCGTCCATGCGTTCGTAGTAAATCTCGCGCTTCTCGCGCCTCGTCTTTCGACCCGACTCACTCAACCGGTCGTCCGAACCGCGTGAGCTGAGGGCCACATACCCCGCCGAGGATACCGTGGGCTCCCAGTCGAATTCACGCCCCGCGCCTTCCCCAATGACGACCGTGTCGCCGGGAGATGCCCCCGCCTCAAACAGCGCGTCATCGATCCCCAAAGCGGCGAGTCGGTCAGAGAGATAGCCGACTGCTTCGTCGTTGTCGAAGTCGGTTTGTTCGACGAACCGCTCGGGCTTCTCCCCCAGGATGCGGTAGAGGTCACCATCAGAGCGACCCTCTCGCCTAATCGTGAACGGCAGTTCATTCACTGCCTTAGGCCTGATGATGGTGCGTGGGCGCGCAGCCAGCTCGGCTTCTTTTTCCTCACGAGACTCCGTCACGAGCTGTCCGAGGCGGAACCCGAGCTCTCTCAGGCCCTCACGGCTCACGGCACTCACGTCGAAGACCTCGAGACCCAGCGCCTCAAATTCCCCGCGCACCATCGATGCCATTGACTGAGAATCGGGAACATCGAGTTTGTTCAGCGCGACAATCTGCGGTCGCTCAATCAGCGGAACCTGCCCCTCGGGGACGGGATAGGCCGCCAGTTCTTTGCGGATGATGTCGAAGTCGCTCATCGGGTCGCGGCCTGGTTCCATCGTGGCGAGGTCGATCACGTGAACGAGCACGCTGCAGCGTTCAATGTGGCGAAGAAAATCGAGCCCCAGGCCTTTTCCTTCGCTGGCGCCCTCGATCAAGCCAGGAACATCGGCGATGGTGAAGCGCACCTCTCCCGCTTCGACCACGCCGAGATTCGGCTGCAGGGTGGTGAAGGGGTAGTCGGCGATCTTGGGTCGCGCCTGTGACATCGCGGCGATCAGGCTCGATTTGCCAGCACTGGGGAAACCAACGAGCGCCACGTCGGCGACGGTTTTGAGTTCGATGACCACGTCACCTTCAAAGCCGTGGGTTCCCAACAGCGCAAAACCGGGGGCTTTCCGTTTGGGGGTGGCGAGAGCCTGGTTTCCCAAGCCCCCGCGTCCGCCGGGGGCCACGACGACGCTCATGCCCGCCTCGTTGAGGTCCGCGAGCTCGTGACCGTCAGCGGTGCTCACGACCGTGCCGACGGGCACGGGAAGCTCCACCGCAGGAGCGGAGGCTCCGTGCCGGTTATCGCCCATTCCCGGGCTTCCCGACTCGCTCGTGCGGTGGGGTCTGCGGTGGTAGTCGAGCAGAGTCGTCACACGGGGTTCTGCGACGAGAACGATGTCGCCGCCGTTACCGCCGTTGCCGCCGTCTGGTCCGCCGAGCGGCTTGAACTTTTCGCGGTGCACCGACACACACCCGCGTCCGCCGTGACCGGCGGAGAGGTGGAGCACGACGCGATCAATGAATGTGGTCACGGTTTACCGTCCGACCATTGGGGATATCCGCAGATACCCGGCGTTGAGAAGGCGGGAAGCCTTTGTCGATGAGTTAGGCGACGACCTGAACGACGCGGCGGCCACCCTTGTGACCGAATTCAACGGTTCCCGCTGCCAAAGCGAACAGGGTGTCGTCGTTGCCGCGGCCCACGTTGTTACCGGGGTGAAAGTGGGTTCCGCGCTGACGAACGATGATTTCGCCAGCCTTCACCACCTGACCGCCGAAGCGCTTCACGCCGAGGTACTGGGGGTTTGAGTCCCGGCCGTTACGAGTGGACGATGCGCCCTTCTTGTGTGCCATGTCGTCTAACCTTCCTCGGCTACTTGCCCTGCTTGATTCCGGTCACCTTGAGCTTGGTGAGTTCCGAACGGAACCCCTGACGCTTGTGGTAGCCGGTCTTGTTCTTGAACTTGTGGATGGTGATTTTGGGACCGCGCAGGTCCCCGATCACCTCGGCGGTGACGCTCACCTTGGCCAAGGCCTTGGGGTCGTGGGTGACAGTGTCGCCATCGACGAGCAGCAGCGGCTGGAGCGAAACGGTGTTGTCGGAGCCCGCAGCAACACGGTCGACGGTAATCACCGAGCCGACCTCAACTTTTTCTTGACGCCCTCCGGCGCGCACTACTGCATACACCACGAATTCCCACCTTGATTAGAGTCTTTACCCTCTGAATGCCACGTCAGAATGGCGAGCCAGAGCCAACACAACAGAATAGCTGAGACTGGGCCCGGGAGCAACTATGCCGAACCGGCCGAAACCCGGGGAATGTGCACGCTAAACACGGTGCTCCCCGGCTGAGAGGTCACGCCGACCGTGCCGCCGTGAGCGTCGACAATGCCCCGGACGATGGCGAGCCCGAGGCCCGTGCTCCCAGTTGCCCTCGAGCGGCCTTTATCGGCTCGTCGAAACCGCTCGAAGAGGTGTAATTGGATCTCCTCGGGTATGCCCGGACCATCGTCTTTCACCTCAAAAACGGCGTCGTTTCCGCGAGATTTCAGGCTCACCGACACGGTGGTGCCCTCAGGGGTGTGGACCGTGGCGTTTTGGACGAGATTGGTGATGACTTGCACCAATTGGTTGCGGTTGCCTTTCACGAGAACCCTCCTGGTGGGGATTGAGCTGCGCCAGAGGTGATCCGGGGCGCGAACTTCGGCGTCGGAAAGGACATCGCGCACGACTTCCGCCATGTCGACGTCGGTCATTTCGGCGACGCGGCCTTCGTCCAGGCGCGCGAGCATCAACAGGTCTTCAACCAGGTGAGACATCCGAATCGATTCGGATTCGATGCGAGAAAGCGACTGCTGCACGTCTGCCGGAAGATTCTCCCCCTGACGCAAGGTGATTTCCGAGTAGCCGCGGATTGACGCGAGGGGAGTGCGCAGTTCGTGGCTCGCATCAGCGACAAACTGGCGAAGTTTCTCCTCGGAGAGGGTGCGGGCCATCAGCGACTCGTCGACGTGGTCGAGCATGTGGTTGAAGGCAGCCCCCAACTGGCCGATTTCACTCTGCGGGTTTGCCAAAGCGTCGGGGACTCGCTCGCGAAGCCGGGATTCCCTGTCGGAAAGGGATTGGCTCGCAACGTTAGTCGCGGTTTGACGAATCCGGTCAAGCGGGCGCAGCGCCAGGCGTAGCCCCCACATGCCGATCGCGGCGGCGAGGATGACTGACGCGGCGACGATGACGAAAATCACGGAGGTGAGCCGTGCGATGGTTTTTCGGATGTCCATCATGGGGAGGCCGACGACCACTTGGGCATCACCGACCTGGCCCACGAGGAGGGTGCGCACCTCACGGAAACCGCGCCCGAGGTGAATGGTCTGAGGGTCCCCCGCTTCCCACACCTCACCGGCGAATTCGTCGAGATCGTCTCCAGGAAGCGCCGTCAGAGTTCCGTTTTCGCCGATAAATGCTCCGGACACCTGGTCGCCACTCACAACGGCGATGAGTGTGCCGATTTCGAACCCGGGCCGGTCGAGACGGCTTCGAGGACCCCCGAAACCCTCCACTCCGGGCCGCTCCACCGTGTCAGACAGCCTGTTGGCCACATCGACCAGTTCCCGGTCCAAATCGGAGAGCAACTGCCGCCCGAGGGTGGCCGTGCTGACCGCCCCGATCAGCATTCCAGCAAAAAGGATCAAGCCAATACCGCCGAGCACGAAGCGGCGCCGGAAATCTGTGGGCCGGCTCACGCGGGAGGGTCGGCGAGCGAGAGCCACTAGTCGGCTGCTTTGATCATGTAGCCCACACCGCGAACGGTGTGAATCAGAGGCGGGCCGAGGGTATCGATTTTCTTGCGCAGGTAGGAGATGTAAATCTCGACGATGCTCTGCTTGCCGCCGAAGTCGTAGCTCCACACACGGTCGAGGATGTGGTTTTTTGAGAGCACCCGGCGCGGATTCGACATCAGATATCGCAACAGCTCGAACTCGGTGGTGGTGAGTTCGATGGGGGTGTCGCCGCGAAATACTTCGTAGCTGTCTTCATTCAAGGTGAGGTCGCCTACTTGCAAGACCGCGTGTTCAACATCGGGGGTTCGGCCCGAGCGCCGGAGAACGCTTCGCAGTCGGGCGACGAGTTCTTCGAGGCTGAAGGGTTTCGTGACGTAGTCGTCGCCTCCCAAGGTCAAGCCTTGGACGCGGTCTTCCACCGCATCTTTCGCGGTGAGAAAGAGCACCGGGAGGGTTGGATCGACACTGCGCAGCGATTTCAAGAGGCCGAGGCCATCCCCGTCGGGCAACATGATGTCGAGCACCGCGATATCAGGCTTGAACGCGGAATGAATTTTCACCGCTTCGGCGACAGAATGGGCCGCTTTGACCTCCCAGCCTTCGTAGCGAAGCGCCATCGAGACGAGGTCAGCGAGAGGTTCTTCGTCGTCGACCACGAGCGCTTTGATCGCGGTGGTGGGGACGGTGTTTCTTTCTGCCATGCTGCTAGACCAGCAAATCTTCCTGTGGGAATCCTATGGAATAGCTAAGAAAGGCGTCAGCGCATCCAGACGGGCAACACGCCCTCAACGCTACGCACGACCTGCCCGGAGTCGACATCGACGACGACGATGGTCGAGGAGAGGTCTCGCGGCTCCAGCGCGCGCTCATCAGACTCTCGCGCAGAACGATTCGGAATCGTCTCGATCGCGAGGTACTGATCAGAGGGCGAGGGAACAAAGGTTCCAATCGAACCCCGGTCATCGGGTGTGCGATAGAGCGGGGCGAGCCCCGAATCGTCACCGATGGCAATCAGCGAGGTGAAGTCGGTGCCCTGCTGGTTCCCAATCGCCACCGTCTGAATTCTGCGTCCGTCCGAGAGCACCAGAGTCTGACCTTCGTAGACGTCACGACCGCTCAGTTGAGCGGGAAGAATCCGTTGTTCCTCGAGTGTTCCAATGTCGATCGCGACCGTGCCCCCCACGTCGATGATGACGACCTGGCTGCCCCGACTCGTCACCCCCCACAGGGTCGCGGCTTCTTCCGCGAGGGGCAACACGAGCGAGGTTCGAAGATCAACGGTCACCACACGAATGTCATCAACCCAGGCGACCAGAGTGTCGGAAGAGGGGACGACGGCCGCTTCGGTGACCCGCAGCGGTTCCCCATCGAGCCCGGTCACCACCGTCGGGGTCCTCGGCCCCACCGGATCAACCACAAACAGGGTCCGGTCGTACTCCCCTGAGGACAGAGAGCTCGCCGTAAACGCCACCGACGTGCCACTCGCGGGCGTGAAGACGTCGTTGATCACGACGTCTTGGGGAAGAACGAGGCGGTCAACCCGCCCGCTTACCGGCTCAACCAACTCCACCATCGACCCCGCGGAGGCGGAAGAAAATACGAGAAGCGTCGAACCAATGGGGACGAAGGCGTCAATTTGTTGCGCTTCATAAATGACCGCAGAAGGGTCTGACCCCACTCCCACACTGCGAATCTGGTCGCCTTCGGCGCTTCGGACTAAATAGAACAGCCGAGCGGCCGGAGTGGAAAATTCGTAATCCCAGGGTGCGCTTGAGGACTGGCCCTCCCCGACGACGTTGCTCAGACTCACCCGGTATTGGGTGCCGTAATCGAGCGCATCGAGGAACACCACCGACGCAATGGGGCCCTGGGTATTCACTCGGAAGTCGACGTAGGGCTCAATCGACACCTGCTGGGATTCGATGGACCCGAGCGGTCGGTCGGACTCGAGGCGCAGAACGGCCTGGGGCGACCCCACGGCCCGGACCAAATCGAGAGACGCCGCACGCAGGCGTGGCCCCTGCAGCGCATACACCAGTAGAGCGACCAGTGCGAGCGCCAAGGCGATGGCCACCGTGGACCATACGGCCCTCTCGAAGGGGCGATTTCTGCCCAATTCGTCGCGCCGTTCGCGTCTAGAAGAGGTAGGGCTCATTGGGCCTCTCCGAGGGTTCGACGTTTGCCGGCGATAAGACAATCGGTTCAGTGGACTCACCGGAGGGGTTGAGCACAAACTGGCCCGAAATCGTCAGCCACTGCTCTTCGGCATAGAGCTCCCTCCACCCCGGAAGCCGAACCGGGATGCCGATGGGTTGTGCGTCGACCGAGCAACAGCTCACGACAAAACGGGTCAGGAAGAACTGCTCGGAGTCTTCGGGGTCTTCGCTCACGAACCCAATCACGTCAACCGGCTTTCCGGCGTAGAAGGAGGGGTCTGAGGTTTGACTGAGGATGGCCGCCCACTCCCGCACTGTGAAGGAGGCGAACGTGTCGCTCTGTCCGGCTGTGGCTTCGTAAAAGACCGCACTCGCATCACCCAGGCCCGATTGATTAATCGAGCGATTGTCCACCGTTTGAGTCGTCAGCGTTGCGGGCGGCAACACCACAAGCGCGATCAGGGCCAGCCCGGCGATCGCCGTTGACGCCCATTCGGCGGGGGTGGCCTTCGTGTCGTGGTCGTGCACATGCTCGTGCAGGGCCTTGCCTCGCGCGACACGAAGGGCGCCAAACACCACGAGAGCAATTACGGCAATTGCCGCCATCACCGCAGTGAACACGTGGTAGCGGGGGTGAATGTAAAGCGACAGGTTTCCGCTCCACCACAACCACAGCACCACAGCGACGGTCACCCCGATAAACAGGGGCCCGCGCACCACGCTCCTTCTAGGCAACGAGGTTCACCCCCATGCCAATCGCGGCGGTCAATGACACCACGAGTACGGTCAGGCGCAGCAGCGTCGAGGACCGATACGTCGTTCTCATCAGAGCAAGCATTTTGATGTCCACAATCGGGCCGAGGAGGAGGAAGGCGACGAGAGACCCGGGAAGGAACGTGTCAGCAAAAGGAAGGATGAAGAACGAATCGACGTTGGCACAAATGGAAATCACGAATGCTAATGCCATCATGGCGAGAACAGAGAGAAGCGGGTCAGATCCCAGCGCAACCAACTGATCACGACTCACGAGAACCTGAATGGCTCCCGCCACCATCGACCCCACAATCAGCGCCGGCATCAAGACGGCAGCTTCACGGGCGAACATGTCCACGCTTCGCCCCACCCAACCGGTTGATACGGGCACGTCAGGCCGTTCGCACTGCGCCGCAAACCGCGGCGTTAGGAGAGAGAAGGGCTCTGAATGTTTGGAAAAGAGCCAGCCGAGGATGTTGGCAATGACGATGGCGCCGAGAATTCGGGCCACGAGTATTCCGTTATCCCAGCCAAAAGCCTGGTGGGTGGTGATGATGGTGACGGGGTTGATGATTGGGGCCGCAATCAAGAACGTCATCGAGTCGGAGACGGAGTAGCCCTTCGCCACGAGCCCTCTCGCGAGGGGCACGTTCCCGCATTCACAGACGGGAAGAAACATTCCCAGCAGGCTGATCACAAGCCGGCGCGGTACCGGCCTCGAGGGAAGAATGCGGAAGAGCCACTCCTCCGGTAGCCACACCTGCACCAATACCGAGAGCGCGATGCCCAAAATGATGAACGGAACGGATTCAATGAGAACGCTGAAGGCGAGAGTGAACCCGTCGCGAAGCGCGGGAGGCACAATGTCAGCATTCAGCCCGGCCGAATACCCCTTGGCGACGAAGACAGCAATCAGCAGAACAATGCTGAAAACCACTCCCCGCATCGTTCTCATCGCACAGAGCTACCCTTCCGGCGCTGCCTCGGGTGTGACGACACCTTTGCTGCTCGCGCGACGACGTCGTCGACCCGCTCCGGGTGCCGGAGGCTCGGGTAGGGCGCTCAAGACGGATTCCAGAAGGTCTTCCTTCGGATTGCCCTCTTCTTTTTCTGCCTGAGCGAGGTCGGCGTCGGTGATCACCGGAATGGCTTCCGTGTTTCCGCTTCCCACGGTCGACGCCGCGATTTTTGCGAGTGCGTTGCGCGTGTCATCGGTGATGGCGTGAGGCGCGACTTTGGGTGTCTCTTTCTGAGAGCCACGGCGCTTACGAGGGCTCTCAGTTCCTACCGTTTTTGCTTTTCCCACGGGTTCCTGGTGAACGATGACACCTCGGCCCTGGCAGTGTTCGCAGGTTTCGCTGAAGGTCTCGAGCAGTCCCAAGCCCAGGCGCTTTCGCGTCATTTGCACCAAGCCGAGGCTGGTCACTTCAGCAACCTGGTGTTTGGTGCGGTCGCGAGAGAGCGTCTCTACGAGACGCCGCAAGACGAGATCACGGTTCGACTCGAGGACCATGTCGATGAAGTCGATCACGATGATTCCGCCGATGTCGCGCAGGCGAAGCTGGCGGACAATCTCTTCGGCTGCCTCCAGGTTGTTCTTGGTCACGGTCTCTTCGAGGTTTCCGCCCGATCCCACAAATTTTCCGGTGTTCACGTCGACCACCGTCATCGCTTCGGTGCGGTCAATGACCAGTGAGCCTCCACTGGGCAACCAGACTTTCCGCTCGAGTGCTTTGTGAATGGCTTCGGACACCCGGAAGTGGTCGAAGGCGTCGCCGTCTTCCGAATACACCTCAATGCGGTCCATCAAATCGGGGGCCACCTGTGAGAGATATTCGGAGATGACTTTGTGCTGGTCGTCACCAGAGATCACGATTTTCTGGAAATCTTCGTTGAACACGTCACGAATGATCTTGATCAGTAGGTCGGGCTCGCTGTGCAGGAGTGCTGGAGCCTTCTCGCTCGATGCGGCCTTTTGCAGTGCCTCCCACTGCGCCTGAAGGCGCTCGACGTCGCGAGTGAGTTGCTCTTCGGTGGCACCCTCAGCGGCCGTGCGGACAATAACCCCTGCCGACTCGGGCACGAGGGTCTTCAAGATGGCCTTGAGTCGCGTGCGTTCGGTGTCGGGAAGCTTCCGCGAAATTCCGTTCATTCCGCCGCCGGGGACATATACGAGGTAGCGGCCGGGGAGACTGATCTGGCTGGTCAGGCGGGCACCCTTGTGCCCCACAGGGTCTTTCGTGACCTGGACGAGAACGCTGTCTCCCGTCTTCAGAGCCGCCTCAATCTTCTTGGGCCGTTCGCCACCCTCCTCAGTGGCGGCGTCCCAGTCCACTTCACCCGAGTACAACACGGCGTTGCGTCCGCGTCCGATGTCGACGAATGCGGCCTCCATGCTGGGCAACACGTTCTGCACGCGGCCCAGATACACATTGCCGATGAGGCTCGCTTCTTCGCTTCGGGCAACGTAATGCTCGACGGTGATGCCATCTTCCAAGACAGCGATCTGGGTCCGTCCCGTCTTTTCTCGCACGACCATGATGCGCTCAACGCTTTCGCGGCGGGCGAGAAATTCCGACTCGGTGACGACGGCACGACGACGCCCCTGGTCGCGCCCCTCCCGGCGACGCTGTCGTTTCGCCTCAAGCCGGGTCGAACCGCGAACCCGCTGGGGCTTGCTGGGAGTTTCTTCCTGCTCTTTAGCGCTCCGGCGCTTCTCGGTCGTGGTCTGCTCGCCGTCGGCACCACGATTCCGTTGACGCCGGCGCACCTGGCGCTCACCGGGCTCCTCTGCCTGAGAAAACTTGGCAAACAACTCGGGGTCAGGCCCGGCGAAGACGAGCTGCCGGGGTGACTGGGGCGCTTCAATGGCGGGCGCGGCCGGCTTCCTCGCGGCCAGCTTCTTGGCCGCAGGCTTGCTGGATTTATCAGCCGCAGCGCTCTTTTTTGCGGGCGCCTTCTTTGGGGCGGCCGTCTCTGCAGACTTCTTGACCGTGGCCCGAGGCTTGCTGGCGGGTTTTGACGCCGCGTCCTCGTTGGGATTTTCTTCTTTTTTCTTCACCATCGCTGGTGGACTCCTTGGTGGCCCTGGCCGCCCGCGCGTGGCGTGGACCCATATGGTGAGATGCTCCCTCGGAGCCTCATCACTTCTGTGTGGTTATGCGAAGCGGGGCCGTAGCTCGCCACTTCAAAAAGCTTGTCGGGTCTCTCCGGAGCGCGGTCGCGGATTAGTTCCCTGCCCCCAGTATCGCACAGCTGTCGCTGTCGCGTCAGCTGTCATACTGTGGGGCGTGAAACTTCCTCGTCACACCCCCCTCGGTTTTGCCTGGCTCATGCTCATTTCGGGCGCTATTTCGCTGGTCTCGTCCTGGGCTCTGTCTCGTGAGGGTTATCTGCTAGCGTCAGAAGGCCGCCAACCCAGCTGTGACATCAACCCGTTCTTCTCCTGCGGCAGCGTGATGGAGAGTTGGCAGGCGCGCATTTTTCTCGACGCCCCCAACCAGCTCACCGGAATTGCCGGGTTTGCCGTGGTCGTGACGGTCGCCGTCGCACTGCTTCAAGGTGCCAAGTTTCCCCGCTGGTTCTGGGCGGTGTTCACTCTCGGCCTCTTTGCCGCCTGGTTCTTCCTCATGTGGTTGTTCTATGAGGCCGTCTTCAACATCGGTTATCTCTGCCTCTACTGCATGGTGGTGTGGGTGTCGCACTCAATCCTGTGGTGGATCTATCTCCCGTGGGCAGCCCAACACGGCCTACTCGGCGGAGCGAACTGGATTCGGCGCGCCGGAACGGCACTGTTGCCCTTCAGCTGGGTGGCCGTCGTAGCGAACTTCGCCGTCATCGGGCTCTCGATTTGGGTGCAGTTCCCGCTTCTGTTCGCGCTTTAGCCAAACCACAGCGCGAGCTCGCGCGCTGCGGTTTCCGGCGAATCACTGCCGTGGACGAGGTTTTGTTGAACCGCGAGACCCCAATCGCGACCCAGATCACCACGAATGGTTCCCGGAGCTGCCGTCGTGGGGTCTGTGGTTCCTGCGAGTGAGCGGAAGCCCTCGATGGCCCGGTGGCCAGTAACGCGGATAGCCACGACGGGCCCTGACTCCATGAACTGAATGAGCGGTTCGTAGAAGGGTTTTCCCTCGTGCTCGGCGTAGTGTTTGGCGAGCAGTTCGCGGTCGGCGTGAACCAGTCGAATATCGACCAGCTGGTAACCCTTGGCCTCAATTCGACGCAGGATTTCTCCCGTCAGGTTTCGAGCAACCCCGTCGGGCTTGACGAGCACCAGTGTTTCTTCGATTTCACTCACGAGCATCGAACCTCTCTGCGTTGATGGTTCCAGTGTAGAAGGGCACCTAGCTATTGGTTCCCGCCAGGCGATCGAGCTGGGGACCGCGAATAGTGGCATAAAGCCAAAAACCAATCGGAACGAGGACGCTCAAGCCCACTGCCGTGTCAACTAGGAACAGGCCCAGGAGCGCCGCGTGAAATAGGTGTCCGAACCACACCGCTAAAGGGGTAGCGACCAGGCGGATGAGCACCAAGACGGCGAGGACTGCACCAACTACCCCGCTCCATAGCCACACCGCTGGGAATGCGTCGATACCCCGCAGGGCGAGCGCGCCAAAGAAAATGATGGCGAGGTCAATACCCAGTGCGATTCGCATCAGCGACGCGGTCGCGGACGGTTGTTTTCTACTCACTGCTCACTCTCCTCGCCGAGCAATTCCATTGCCTCGCCCACCATTGCGACCGAGCCGGTGATCAGAACGCCTCCGTCGTCGCCCGCCTGTTCGACGGCGAGGTCGATGGCTTCGGGCAATGACCCGCGCCAGGACGTGCGGTCGGGTCCCGCAAATTGGACGACGGTATCAGCGAGGTCTTCCACCGCCCGCGCTCGCTCGGATTGGGGCTGGGTGATGACGAAGTAGTCCGCGATGGGGTCGAGCGCTTCGACGATGCCGCGCGCATCCTTATCGGCCAGGACACCGAAGACGACCACGAGGGTAGAGAACTGGAACGACGACATGACCGCTCGACTGAGCGCCTCGGCCCCGTGGGGGTTATGCGCGGCGTCAACGATAATGGTCGGTTCTGTTCTGACCACTTGGAGACGGCCGGGGCTTTTGGCTTGAGCGAGGCCCTCTTCGACGACGTCGCGGTCGAGGTGATACTCACCGCCTCCCAAGAACTGTTCCACAGCGGCGAGGGCGACCGTCGCGTTTTCGGCCTGGTGGGGGCCGAGGAGCGGCACGGCGAGTCCGCTGTATACCCCTGAGCGCATCTCCACGTCTATTAATTGCCCGCCAACCCCGGGAGTGATGTCAGTGAGCTGGATGTCTCGGCCGAGAAGAGTGAGCGGGGCTTCGTTGTGCTCGCAGGCACCCCGGAGAACCTCGATGACTTCGGCCCGCTGAGGGGCTGACACCACCCTGCTCGCGGGTTTGATGATTCCCGACTTGGTCCGCGCAATGTCGACGAGTGTCGGACCGAGCTTGTCCACGTGTTCCATGCCGATGGGGGTAAAGACCGCGACGTCTGCGTTGGCAACATTGGTGGAGTCCCATTCGCCACCCATGCCGACCTCAACTACGGCGACGTCGACGGGGGCGTCAGCGAAACAGGCGAAGGCGAGGACGGTCAGCGCTTCGAAGAAGGTCAACGGTGGTTCGTTGCTGGCCTCGAGCTCGGTATCGACCATGACCAGGAAGGGTTCGATGTCGTTGTAGTTAGCAACCAGAGCTTCGTCAGAGATGGATTCTCCGTCAATGACGATGCGCTCGTTAAGTCGCTTCAGGTGTGGGCTCGTCATCATTCCGGTTCTCAAACCGTGAGCTCGAAGAAGCGAATCAATCATCCGAGCCGTCGAGGTTTTCCCGTTCGAGCCGGTGATGTGGACGATGCCGTACATCCTCTGCGGGTCACCGAGAAGCTCACAGGCCCGTCTCGTCGGAGCGAGCCGTGGCTGTGGTGACGCTTCGCCGATTCGCCCGTATAGGGCGTCAATCACCGCGTCTGCTTGCTCCCTGAAATCTTCAGACATTATTAAGCCCGCTCGACTCCTACCCGAACACTGGAGTCGCTTCCCACCGTGTGAGCCTCACCATCGACATCAGCGATAGTCGCCGACGTGGCCAGTGTTTCGGCCATGATGAGCTCTCGATGAGCGTCGAAGGCATCCGCCACAGCGCTGTCACCAGAGAGAGTGAGGGCGATTCGGTCTGAGACGTCGAGGTCGGCGTTCTTCCGCTCCTGCTGAATCACGCGAATGATGTCGCGAGCGAGTCCCTCACGCTCGAGCTCTGGGGTGACCTCGGTGTGCAAAAGGACAAAACCCTCCGAGCCGATGAATTCAACCGCGCGGCTCTCATCAGCCACCTCGAGGGCGAGCTCATATTCGCCTTCAACAAGGGTATGGCCCGCAGCAACCACTCCCCCGGCGGTGATCTCGTAGTCACCGGCTTTGGTTGCCTGAATCACCGACTGAACATCTTTCCCGATTCGGGGTCCCAGGGCCCGAGCATTGACGACGACTTTGCTGGTCACACCGAATGCTCCGGTGGTGTCGTCAGAGCGCTGAACAAGCTCAACCTGTTTCACGTTGAGCTCTTCAGCGATGATGTCGCGATAGGGCTCGAGTGAGTCGGGGTCATCAACGACCACGGTGAGTTGTGACAGGGGAAGGCGCACCCGTAGTTGATGGGCTTTGCGCAGTGAGAGACCGGCACGGGCGATGGCGCGCACCATATCCATCTGCGCGACGAGGGCGTCGTCTCGGGCGAAATCCTCAGCCCGGGGCCAGTCAGTGAGATGAACGCTCTCGCCTCCGGAGAGACCGCGCCACACTTCCTCGGTAATCAGGGGTGCGAGGGGTGCCGCGACCCGACAGAGAGTCTCCAAGACGGTGTAGAGGGTGTCGATCGCGTCGTGGTCATTTCCGTCCCAAAAACGCTCACGGCTGCGGCGGACGTACCAGTTCGTGAGCACGTCAGCGAAGTCGCGGATCGAAGCCGCTGCCAGAGGGCTATCGAGCGCTTCGAGGTGCTCGGTCACCTCGTCGATAGTGTCGCGCATCTTGGCGATGAGGTACCGGTCGAGCAGGTGGGTCGAATCGGTGCGCCACGTCGGTTCGACGTCACCGGCATAGAGCGTGAAGAAGTAGTAGGTGCTCCACAGTGGAAGCAGGAATTGACGCACACCCTCACGGATGCCCTCTTCGGTGACGATGAGGTTTCCGCCACGAATCACGGGGCTCGACATGAGGAACCAGCGCATCGCATCGGCTCCGTCGCGCTCGAACACTTCCGACACGTCGGGGTAATTGCGCAACGATTTCGACATTTTTTGGCCGTCTGAGCCCAGAACGATGCCGTGGCTAATCACTTGCGAGAAAGCGGGTCGGTCGAACAGTGCGGTGGCCAACACGTGCATCGTGTAGAACCAGCCTCGGGTTTGCCCGATGTACTCCACGATGAAGTCCGCGGGGTTGTGTGAGTCGAACCAGTCGCGGTTCTCAAATGGGTAGTGCACTTGCGCGAATGGCATCGAACCCGAGTCAAACCACACATCGAGCACGTCGGGGATGCGGCGCATCATCGACTTCCCCGTCGGGTCATCGGGGTTTGGTCTCACGAGCTCGTCTATCGCGGGGCGGTGGAGATCATCCGGCCTCAGGCCAAAGTCGGCTTCGAGCTCGTCGAGCGAGCCGTACACGTCGATTCGTGGGTAGTCAGGGTTGTCGGACTTCCACACGGGAATCGGCGAGCCCCAGTAGCGGTTGCGGCTAATCGACCAGTCGCGGGCGCCCTGCAACCACTTGCCGAACTGTCCGTCTTTCACGTTGCCCGGCACCCAGGTGATGTCCTGGTTGAGCTCGACCATGCGGTCGCGGAATTCGGTGACCCGCACGAACCAACTCGACACGGCGCGATAAATCAGCGGGTTACGGCATCGCCAACAGTGCGGATACGAGTGGTCGTAGCTGCGCTGTTGAAGCAGCCGTCCCTGCGCCTGGACGAGCTTGGTGAGCGGCTTATTCGCGTCAAACACCTGCATTCCCGCAACGTCTGACACTTCTGAGAGGAAGACGCCCGCATCATTGACCGAAATGATGACGGGGATACCCGCCTGTTCACAGGTGATTTGGTCGTCTTCACCGTAGGCGGGTGCCTGGTGCACGATTCCGGTGCCCTCACCGGTCGCCACATAATCGGCAACGAGAATCTGCCAAGCATTTTCCATCCCGAAGCGCTCCGTGTCGGCGTAGTAGTCGAACAGGCGGTGGTAGAGCACACCGTCCAACTCCTGCCCGAGCAGTTCCCTGTGAACAGCAGCGAGTGCGTCTTCTGCGGATTCATAACCGAGATCTTTGGCGTATGAGGACACGGTGTCCTTGGCGAGGAGGTAGCGCCCATCCATCCTTCGGGCTCCCTCGTCGCCATCTGAGGCCCCGTTGGGGCCGGACGGAACGACGACGTAGCTGATCTCAGGTCCGACAGCGAGCGCCGCGTTCGTGGGGAGGGTCCACGGGGTCGTCGTCCAGGCGAGCGCCCGTACTGCCTCGAGCCCGAGTTTCTTAGCTTTTTCACCATAAAAGGGGAAGGCGACGGTGACCGATTGGTCCTGGCGCGGCTGGTAGACGTCGTCGTCCATCCGCAGTTCGTGGTTCGACAGTGGCGTTTGATCGCGCCAGCAATAGGGCAATACCCGGTAACCCTCATAAGCGAGGCCCTTGTCGTGCAGCGTCTTGAACGCCCAGATGACGCTCTCCATGAACGTGATGTCGAGGGTCTTATAGTCGTTATCGAAGTCGACCCAGCGCGCCTGACGGGTGACATAGTCACGCCATTCGCGGGTGTAGCGAAGAACGGACTCTTTGGCTGCCTTGTTGAACTCCGCGATACCCATCGCTTCGATCTGAGATTTATCGGTAATTCCCAGTTGGCGCTCGGCCTCGAGCTCGGCGGGGAGGCCGTGGGTGTCCCAGCCAAATCGACGGTGGACCTGCTTTCCACGCATGGTGTGGAAGCGGGGGAAGATGTCTTTGGCGTAGCCGGTGAGCAGGTGGCCATAGTGGGGTAGACCGTTCGCGAAAGGCGGGCCGTCGTAGAACACCCACTCTTCACAGCCTTCGCGCTGGGAAATGGAACGCTGGAACGTGTCGTGTTCGGCCCAGTAGGCCAACACCTCGTGCTCGATAGCCGGGAATGACGGCGAGGGGACGACTCCAGCGTCCTGGCGGTGGCGGGGGTAAGTCATGGCGCTCCCAACAACGGAATTCGTGTGCTCTACGGGGACGCCCGGTGAGGCGCGGTACCACCCCGCTTGTGTGCTGGGCACACCTCTCGTTGTTGGGCGATATCGGGCCCTCCCGAGCGGTTCTACTCACCCCGAGGGGCTTTCTTCCGCTAGCTCACCGGTGATCGCCGGTTCATCGCTGCGTGCACGAGTCTAGGGCAGTATTCCCTGAAAATCTGCCTCGTTGGGGTGCCGCAGGAGAGCCAAGGCTTCTCGAATCTCAACCACAAGTGACGAACTCTCCGCACCGCCCCGAGCCCAGCGAATGGCTCCCTCAGCGATGGCCCCGGCGATGGCCCATTGCCATGTCTGGTTCGGTATGCGTTTGGCGAGAATCTGAGTGAGGCGCAGCATCCTTCCAGCAAGCGCGTCGCTCACCTCACTCGACGCCCCCATCGTGTCGGCTTGACTCACCAGCAGGGGAATGTCGGACCGAGTAACTCCCCGGGTCACCATCTCGATGGCCTGACCGAGGCCTTCCCCTTGGTCAATGGCCTGGCCAAAGGCGTCGAGGGCACGGTCCACCGAGACGAGGAGGACGTCGACTTTTTGGGGGAAGTAGTTGAAGAATGTCGCCCGCGAGACCCCTGCCCTCTGGGCGATGTCATCGATGGAGGTGGCGAGATACCCCTTCTCCAAGAAGAGTTCGCTGGCAGCCTCTTCCAACACGTCTTGTGACGACGCGCGGGGTCGACCCACCTTGGCCATGTCCTCTCCTATACTGAAGACCTGTATTTTTAGACTCAGTCTATTTTTCCATAGAGACTGCCGAAAGGAACCCCATGACCGCTCCTGCGAGTCCACTCCAATCAAAACAATCCCGCAAAATCGCCGTCGCATCGTTTGTCGGGACCGCGCTGGAGTCCTACGACCAATACGTGTATGCCTGGCTGGCGGCCCTATTTGTCGGGCCGCTCTTCTTTGAGCCCCTCGGCCCCGTTGGAGGCGTTCTGGCCTCCTTCGCGACCTTCGCGGTCACCTTCTTCGTCCGCCCTCTCGGTGCGATCTACTTCGGCCACCTGGGAGACCGCATCGGACGCAGGACGACCCTCATCATCACCATCACCCTGATGGGAGTGGCGACCGGCTTGATCGGCGTATTGCCCACCTACGAGCAAGCAGGCTGGCTCGGGGCAATCGCCATCGTGATCCTCCGTCTCGCCCAGGGTGTATCGCTCGGCGGCGAGTGGGGTGGCGCCGTTGCACTGACGACCGAGCACGCCTCACCCGAAAACAGGGGATTCTTTGCCTCTCTCGTTCAGCTGGGATCTCCGGTCGGCTCCATCCTCTCCAACGCCGTATGGCTGGCCATCTTCCTTCTCGTCCCCTACGAGAACATCGTGACCGACGGATGGTGGCGCCTGCCTCTGCTCAGCGCCTTCCCGCTGCTGCTCATCGCGCTGTGGCTTCGGTGGTCCATCGATGAAACCCCAGCGTTCAAGTCCCTGGTCGAGCGAGGTGCGCGCGTGCGGTACCCGTTTATCGAGGTCTTGAAGCGCTCGCCCTTCGCGTTGCTGATTGCTATTGGTGGTGCCTTGCTGGGACACGGTTCCTACACTCTTATGAACACGTACACGACCAACTACGGTGTCGAGGTTCTGGGTTATCAGCCGATGGAATTCACGATGGCTCTCACCATCGGAAGCCTTCTCCAGCTGGTGACCATTCCGACCTTCGGTTGGCTCGCGAACAAAGTGGGCTCGGCCCGCGTCGTCGCGTGGGGGGCGCTGGGAACCATGCTCGTGAGCTTCCCGCTGTATTGGATCATCCTCGACGCTCAATTCGTCACCCTCGTCCTCATCATGGTCGTCGGAGGAATCCTTCCGACGGCCTCGTGGGCGGCACTCGGAGGAATGATGAGTGACATCTTTGACGAGAAGGCCCGCTACACCGCGTTAGCCGTGGCCTACAACGTGGGCGCGTCTGTTGCGGCGACGCTGCCGTTCCTCCTCGTCCTAATGAGGGAAGCCACCAACAACGCGTGGTGGCACCCGGGAGTCGTGTTGGCAGCCCTCTCCCTGGTGACCCTGCTCGCCGCAGCGCAGGCCGGACGGATGCGCATTAGCGAGCCCCGCTCCTAAGGAGGCAGTACCTGTGCCACCCCGTTGAGAGCGCGGGGTGGCACAGGTTTTGTACGATAGGTCGTACTCTTCCATCAGGCACATTGGACTCAGTGCCGCCCATAGAAAGCAGGTCCCATGGCCGGGTCGATTCCTGACAAACCGCAGCTTGAGGGACTGGAAGCAAAATGGGCGCAATCGTGGGAAACCGACGGCACCTACCGCTTTGACCGCGCACGTGGTCTCTCTCGCGGGTCAGACGGCGTCTTTGCCGTCGACACTCCCCCGCCGACGGCGTCGGGAAGCCTTCATATTGGTCACGTTTTTAGTTACACCCACATGGATCTTCAGGCGCGCTACCAACGCATGCGCGGCCAGGAAATCTTCTACCCGATGGGCTGGGACGACAACGGTTTGCCGACCGAGCGACGCGTTCAGAACTACTACGGCGTTCGCTGCGACCCCTCACTGCCCTACGAAGAGGGCTTCACACCCCCCTTTGAGCGAGGCGAGGGCGCGAAAGACCAGCAGCAGGTTCCGATTAGTCGTCGAAACTTCGTCGAGCTGTGCGAAAAACTCACCGTCGAAGACGAAAAGCAGTTTGAGGACCTCTGGCGCACCCTGGGACTCAGCGTCGACTGGAGTCTCACCTACCGGACCATCGACGACCACTCTCAGCGCACCGCGCAGACCGCTTTTTTGCGCAATCTCGCCCGCGGCGAGGCCTACCAGTCTGACGCTCCCACTCTGTGGGACATCACGTTCCGCACGGCGGTAGCCCAGGCGGAATTGGAGGACCGCGACCAGCCCGCCGCGTACCACAAGGTCACCTTCCACGGCCCCGCCGATGACGAGACGGTCATCATTGTGACCACCAGGCCCGAGCTGATTCCCGCCTGTGTCGCTCTCGTCGCCCATCCCGACGACACCCGCTACCAGCACCTCTTCGGAAAAACCGTTCGCACCCCCCTCTTTGGTGTCGAGGTCCCCGTCAAAGCCCACCACCTTGCCCAACAGGACAAGGGAACGGGTATCGCCATGGTGTGTACCTTCGGTGACGTTACCGACGTGATCTGGTGGCGCGAGCTCGACCTTCCCACCCGTCCCATGTTGGGCGAAGACGGCCGCGTCTCGGAGACTCCTCCCACCGAATTCAACGCTCCCGGCGCCAGCGAGCGCTATGCGGAGCTCGTCGGCAAGACGGTGTTTTCGGCAAAGGCGCAGATCGTCGAGATGTTGGCCGAATCAGGCGATCTCATTGGTGAGCCCGAAAAAATCACCCACCCGGTCAAGTTCTTCGAAAAAGGAGACAAACCGCTCGAAATCGTGACCACCCGCCAGTGGTACATCACCAACGGCTCCCGAGACGAGGATCTCAAGAACCGCCTGCTCCAGCGCGGACAAGACGTCGCGTTCCACCCCGATTTCATGCGGGTGCGTTACGACAACTGGGTCGGCGGCTTGAGCGGTGATTGGCTCATCTCACGACAGCGTTTCTTCGGCGTCCCCATCCCGGTGTGGTACCAGGTGGGCGAGTCGGGCGAGGTCAACCGCGACGAGGTCATCGTGCCCGACGAGGCGATGCTGCCGGTTGACCCGGCGTCTCAGCCGGCACCGGGTTTCACCGAAGACCAGAGAGGCGTCCCCGGAGGCTTTGTCGGCGAAGCCGACATCATGGACACCTGGGCGACCTCCTGCCTGACCCCGCAAATTGCGGGTGGTTGGGTGAGTGACCCCGAGCTCTTTGGTCTGGTCTTCCCCTACGACCTGCGCAGCCAGGGTCAAGACATCATTCGGACCTGGCTGTTCTCCACCGTGTTGCGTTCGGAGCTCGAACACGGCACCGTGCCGTGGAAAAACGCGGGAATCTCGGGCTTTATCGTCGACCCCGATCGCAAGAAGATGTCGAAGTCGAAGGGCAACGTGGTGACCCCGCAGGGCATGCTCGACGAGCACGGCTCGGACGCGGTCCGCTACTGGGCGGCTTCGTCCCGCTTGGGTACTGACGCGGCATTCGACCCGCAAAACCCCAAACTCATCAAGATTGGGCGGCGTCTCGCCATCAAGGTCCTCAACGCCTCGAAGTTCGCCTACTCCTTCACCGGTGACGGGGGTGAGGTGACTGAGCCGCTCGATATCGACATGCTCGCCCGCCTGGGCCAGGTCATCGACGAAGCCACGAAAGCCTATGAGGCCTTCGATCACGCCCGCGCACTCGAGACCACCGAATCGTTCTTCTGGACGTTTTGTGACGACTATCTCGAGCTGGTGAAAGAGCGTGCCTACCGCGACCAAGCAGACCCCGGCCAGCAGAGCGCCGTGACCGCACTGCGTCTCGCCCTCGACGCGATGCTTCGCCTGCTCGCCCCGGTCATCCCCTTCGCCACAGAGGAAGTGTGGAGCTGGCGCCACGAGGGCTCGATTCACCAGGCGGCATGGCCCACATCAACTGAGCTCAACCTGCCCGCAAACCCGCACGGCGGCGTGTTCGAGCTAGCTTCGGAGGCGCTGGTTCAAATCCGCCGTGCCAAGACTGACCGTCAGCTTTCACAGCGTCACCCCGTGGCAACTGTCACGATGAGCGCTCCTGAACTTCTGGAACAGGTCAAAGCCGATCTCATGGCACTGGGGCACATCGATGAGCTCGAGCTGAAGCCCTCGGAGACCATCGAGCTCGTCGAGTTTGTGCCCGCAGAGGGGGAATAAACCGTGTCCGTCACCGTTCGCCCCGTCGCTCAAGGCGATGAGGCATCGTGGCGAGAGTTATTCCTCGCCTATGGCGAGTTTTACCTCACGAAATTCAGCCCCGAGGTACTCGATGGGGTGTGGGCATGGTTGATGGATAGCGATCACCCCGAGCGGTGTTTCGTCGCCGAATGGGACGGTCGCGTGGTCGGATTCGCCCACCTCCAACAGCAGGTCGACACGTTCCGAGCCGGGACCGGCTGGTTCCTCGACGACCTCTACGTCGAGCCTGATCACCGCGGCAAAGGAGTCGCTCGGGCCCTGATGACGGCGCTATCGGATTACGCCCGAGCCCACGGTGGAGGCGACCTGCGCTGGATTACTGCGGCCGATAACACTTCTGCTCAGCGGCTTTACGACACCCTTGCGACCAAAACGAGTTGGGTGATGTACGAGTTAGACACGGAGTCGCCCTCGTGATGGTGGGCGGCCGCTTCGACGTGGGAGCGACGCCGAAAGGGTTGAGTGAGTCTCTCTTAGCCCAAATGCGTAAGGCCGAAGAGTCTCTGTCGGCCGAAGAGCGCACCCGTAAGCGCTGGACGTTGACCTGGCTGGAAGGCCGCGCCACCGTCACCCTCGATGACGGACCGAATCTTCGCGACTAAGCGGACTTTTCTTGGCGCTTGGCTTGCTTCGGCACAATCGTCGGCGACGCGTTCTTCAACACCACGTCTCGGGTGATGACCACCCGGCCAATGGTGTCTGACGAGGGCACATCGAACATCACAGGGCCCAGAACCTCTTCGAGAATCGCTCGAAGCCCACGCGCACCTGTTTGACGCAGGGCGGCCAAATCGGCAATCTCTTCCAATGCTCCTTGCTCGAACTCCAACTCGACGTCGTCAATCGCGAACATGCGTTTGTACTGCTTGGTGAGGGCGTTCTTCGGGGTCTGCAGGATGTCCATCAGCGATTCGCGATCGAGCGGTGAAACCGTCGTCACCACGGGGAGACGGCCGATGAACTCGGGGATGAGGCCAAACTTGTGCAAATCTTCGGGCAACACCTCACTAAAGAGGTCTTCCACCGCTCCCTTGGTGTGCAGGGGTGCACCAAAGCCGATACCGTGGCGGCCCACACGCTGGGACACGATGTCTTCCAAGCCCGCAAACGCACCGGCAACGATGAACAAAACGTTTGTGGTGTCGATTTGGATGAAGTCTTGCTGAGGGTGTTTACGACCACCCTGCGGGGGGACCGAAGCGACGGTTCCTTCCAAAATCTTCAGTAGCGCCTGCTGCACACCCTCACCGGACACGTCGCGGGTAATCGAGGGGTTTTCGGCCTTTCTGGCAATCTTGTCGACCTCGTCGATGTAGATAATGCCGGTCTCAGCGCGCTTGACGTCATAGTCGGCAGCCTGGATCAGCTTGAGCAGGATGTTCTCGACATCCTCACCGACGTAGCCCGCTTCAGTCAGTGCGGTCGCGTCGGCGACCGCAAAGGGGACATTGAGACGCTTGGCGAGGGTCTGGGCGAGGTAGGTCTTGCCACACCCCGTGGGTCCGATGAGCAAAATATTGCTCTTTTGGATTTCGACCTCGTCGTCGGACTTCGAGTGGGCTTCGGCACGAACCCGCTTGTAGTGGTTGTAAACCGCAACGGAGAGGGCTTTTTTCGCGGCCTCTTGACCGATGACGTATTCCTCGAGGAAGTCATAGATTTCTTTGGGCTTGGGCAGATCAAACTCGGCCACGCCCTCGGCGGCTTTCTCCGCCTGGCGCTCTTCGATGATTTCGTTGCACAGCTCGACACACTCGTCGCAGATGTACACCCCGGGTCCTGCGATGAGCTGTTGGACCTGCTTTTGACTCTTTCCACAGAAAGAACACTTCAGCAGCTCGCCTGTATCACCGGCACGCGCCATGGTGGACCGCCCCCGCTCATCTCGTGGTGCCCAATTCATCGGAAGCCTACCCGCAACCGCAGGCATTTCTGGGCAAAACAAAGTCCGTGAGTGTCGCCAAGACAGCCTGCCTACACTGAAGAGGTGACCTTGTGGAATACCCGTGCGCTGTTCGCATCTCTCCTACTCGGATTCAGCGTCGCTACTGCGCCGGCCGCCTGGGGACACAATCAAGTGGCCGCCACCACCCCGAGTGCCGGTGAGATCGTGAACGTATCGCCCGTTCTCGTCAGTGTCCAAACAGTGGAGAACCTGCTGGACCTGGGTGGAAACCAGGCCGGATTCGCGATTGTGGTGACCGATCAGCAAGGCCTGTTTTATGGCACGGGGTGTGTGGAACTGAGCGACCGTGTCCTCTCGACAACCGTGGAACTCGGTGAGGGCGGGAGCTACGAGGTGACTTACCAGTTCGTCAGCGAAGACGGCCACACCATTTCGGACCGCTTTGTCTTCACCTTTGTGCCGCAGCCCGGCCACTCCCCTGCCCCGGGATATCCCGAGACCCCCGTGTGTGGCGAAGCAGCCGAAGAAGTGCCCGAATCCAGTGAACCGATAGAGCCCCCTACCACCCCAGCTGAGGTGGCCGTGGAGCCGATCTCGGCCCCAGCAGAACCCTCAGGGCCAGGGGTCGGAAGCATCATTGCCGGGACAATCGGAACCCTTGCCGCTCTCGCGGTGATTACTTTCCTCGCCCTAAGGCGGCGGCGCTAGCTCGCAGAGACCGGCTTCGGCCCGGGAACGACCGCACCCTTGCGCGAGGTCAACACCTGGTCAATGAGGCCGTATTCCAACGCTTCGTCGGCAGTGAGAATCTTGTCGCGGTCAATATCGGTACTGACTTCCTCGACCGATTTCTTCGAGTGCTTGGAGAGGGTCTGCTCGAGCCACTCACGCAACCGAGCGATTTCCTTCGCTTGAATCTCGATGTCGGAGGCCTGACCGCGGCCGGCCTCACCCATCATCGGCTGGTGAATGAGCACTCGAGCGTTCGGCAGCGCCAGGCGCTTACCGGGAGTTCCCCCGGCGAGAATCACGGCAGCCGCGGAGGCCGCTTGGCCCAGAACCACCGTCTGAATTTCGGGGCGGATGTACTGCATGGTGTCGTAAATCGCGGTCATTGCCGTGAAAGAACCACCGGGTGAGTTGATGTACATCACGATGTCACGGTCGGGGTCTTGGCTTTCGAGCACCAACAGCTGAGCCATGACGTCATCGGCCGAGGCGTCGTCCACCTGGACACCGAGGAAGACGATGCGGTCTTCGAAAAGCTTGGCGTAGGGGTCTTGACGCTTGAAGCCGTAGCTGGTGCGCTCTTCAAAGCTCGGCAGGATGTAGCGAGACTCGGGCATAGAGATGTTGTTCATCGTGGTCTCCTACTTCTTTCCCTGCTCGGTTCCGCCGCCACCGACGACGTCGCTGGCCGAGGCGCGGATGTGATCGACAAAGCCGTACTCGAGTGCCTCATCGGCGTTGAACCAGCGGTCACGGTCACCGTCGGCGATGATTTGCTCAACGGTCTTACCTGTGGCCTCGGCGGTGATCTGCGCGAGAGAGCGCTTCATGTCGTTGATCAGCTGCGCCTGGGTCTGAATGTCGCTCGCGGTTCCACCAAAGCCACCGTGGGGCTGGTGCAACAGCACGCGGGCGTTGGGGGTGATGTAACGCTTGCCCTTCGTTCCCGAAGTGAGCAGAAGCTGCCCCATCGAGGCCGCCATACCGATACCCACGGTGACGATGTCGTTGGGCACAAACTGCATGGTGTCGTATATCGCCATACCCGCAGTGATCGAACCACCCGGAGAGTTGATGTAGAGGTAGATATCCTTTTCAGGGTCCTCAGCGGCCAAAAGAAGAAGCTTTGCGGCAATCTCGTTGGCATTATCGTCGCGGACCTCGGAGCCCAGCCAAATAATCCGGTCTTTGAGCAGGCGGTCAAACACACTCTGCTGCATCATCGGTTCGGGCATGATCTCCTCACAGGTTCACAGGACGTCGTTATGACGAGCGTAGTCAGCCACTCGACACTCCCAGGGCGCTGTTCGCCCTGGGCAGAGGGCACGGCTAGTCGTGGTCGTGGGTGTCGGTCTCGACCGGCGCTTCAGCGGCCTGGCCGAGGAACTCAGAAAGGTCAACCTTCTTGCCCTTCGAGTCCTTCACCGTGACTTCTTTGAGTGCCTCGGAAAGCGCCTTCGAGCGGGAGACCTCATTCGCGACCGAACCCAGCTGGTTGCCTTGGCTCAGCGCCTGGATGAACTCGGCGGGCTCCATTCCGTATTGGGAAGCCGACTGCACGAGGTAGGCGGAGAGCTCCTCCTGGGTGGGGCTCACCTCCAACTTCGCGATCAGCGCGTCGAGGACGAACTGGGTGCGAAGCGACTTCTCGGTCGACTCGGTGACCTCCTTGCGGTGCTCGTCGTCTTTCAGACGGCCCTCCTGCTCGAGGTGGCGGTGCACTTCGGCTTCAACCACGCCTTCTGGAACGGGGAGTTTTGCGTCACCGAGCAACTTCTCCACGAGCTTGTCGCGCGCCTCCTGAGCCTGAGCGAGACGACCCTTGCGCTCGACCTCTTTCTTCAGGTCTTCGCGCAACTCGTCGATGGTGTCGAACGAGCTGGCAATTTGAGCGAACTCGTCGTCGGCTTCGGGGAGCTCACGCTCCTTCACGGAAAGAACGGTGACCTCGATTTCAGCTTTCTCTCCCGCGTGGTCGCCTCCAAGAAGCTCCGAGGTAAAGGTGGTGGCCTCACCGGCGGTCAGGGTGTCGAGGGCTTCGTCGATGCCGTCGATCAATTGGCCCGAGCCCACTTCGTAGCTGATGGAATTGGCAGTGTCGATGGTGTTGTCACCGATTTTCGCGACGAGGTCGATTTGGACAAAGTCGCCTGTCTTAATCGGACGGTCCACACCCACCAGAGCGGCGAAGCGCTCACGGAGACTATCGAGTTCCTCTTCAACCGCTTTCTTGTCTACCGAAATCGCCTCGACCTCGAGGGTGTATTTCGAATAGTCGGGCAGGTCGAATTCGGGACGTACGTCCACCTCGACCGACACCACGAGGTCGCCCGAGAAATCGTCTTCTTTAGGCCAGGTGGTGACGTCGGCTTCGGGGCGACCCAGGGTCATCAGACCCTGTTCGGTCACGGCCTGCTGGAAGA
>JAYODB010000063.1:0-4661 GCA_038106075.1 Cellulomonadaceae bacterium
TATATTGCTTGGATCGTTGTGCCATGTTGTCTTTCCTTTGCTGAAAGTGCGGTCATGCGAGCCTGGCTGGCTCTTCCGCGGATTAATAATGATTAGCCGACAGTGATGCCCATGCTGCGGGCGGTACCTTCGATGATTTTCGCCGCAGCGTCAATGTCGTTCGCGTTGAGATCCTGCTGCTTCATTTCCGCAATTTCACGAACCTGAGCAGGAGTGAGGTTGGCCACCTTGTCGGTGTGGGGGGTCGATGAACCCTTCTTCACACCGGCCGCCTTCTTGATAAGTTCTGCCGCTGGGGGGGTCTTCGTGATGAACGTGAAGGAGCGGTCTTCATACACCGTGATTTCTACGGGAATAACGTTTCCGCGCTGACCTTCAGTCGCGTCGTTGTAGGCCTTGCAAAACTCCATGATGTTGACACCGTGCTGACCCAATGCGGGACCAACGGGAGGTGCAGGGTTTGCTTGACCGGCTTGGATCTGAAGCTTAATCAGACCAATGACCTTCTTGCTTGCCATAGTGTTCTCTCTTACCTTTCGTGTGTGATTGCTCACACGCTCCCGACGATGAGGCGTGTCCCCACCGCGGTGACTTTGTGACTAAAGCTTGGCGACTTGGTCGAAGCCGAGTTCAACTGGTGTCTCACGCTCAAACAGCGATACCAAAGCCGTTAGTTTACCGCTCTCCGGCTTGATTTCGCTAATCGTCCCGGGAAGACCAGCAAACGAACCTTCCTTGATGGTGATGGTCTCTCCGATTTCAAAATCAATCTCTGCGGGCAGCATGCGCGAAACTGCGCCCCCGGCACTCACCGCTGCGCCCTTGGCCACAGGCGCTTCAGCGACCTGGACAGTTGATTTCAGCATGTCGAAGGCCTCTTCAAACCGCAGCGGAGTCGGGTTGTGAGCATTTCCCACGAAGCCGGTGACTCCCGGGGTGTGACGAACCGCTGACCATGAGTCTTCGTTCAAGTCCATTCGGACCAATACATAGCTTGGAATACGAACCCGGGTCACAAGTTTGCGCTGGCCATTTTTGATTTCGACCACGTCTTCCATGGGAACCTGAACCTCGAAGATGTATTCCTCCATGCCCAGAGAAATCTTTCGGTTCTCGATGTTCTGCTTGACCCGCTTTTCAAAACCTGCGTAGGAGTGCACGACATACCACTTGCCGGGCTTGCGACGAAGCTCTTTGCGGAAGTCTGCGTAGGGGTCGTCTTCGGAGGAGACACTCCCAGCAGACTCGCTGGCGACATCAGCTTCGTCTTCGGTGGCTTCGACAGCCGCGTTGGCCTCTTCCATCGAATCGATATCGAGTGCGTCCTCAACAACAGCATCAGCTTCCTCGTCTGCGACTGCTTCCAGCGAAGACGCTGCCGCTTCATAGTCAACGGCTTCGTCATCGACGACGTGAATAGCGGCGGTTTCCGCCGAATCCGAGCTGTGGGCCTCTTCGGCGAGGATGTTGCCTTCTTGGGCCTCGTCTTCCTCCGAAGATTGCTCAGCCGCAGGAGCCGTGTCGATGTCTTTGAGGTGGTCTTCTGTCACGATCTGTGCTTTCTGTTGATTTCTAGGCCTGAGTTATCCAAATAAAGCGGAACCGTCGCCGAATACCCATGACACTCCCCAGCCAAAGAGAAGGTCGAGAAGGGTGATGATTCCCATCACGATCACGACAAAGACAAGCACGACCAAGGTGTAGTTGACGAGCTCGCTCCGAGTCGGCGTCACTACCTTTCTGAGCTCGTCGACCACCTGGCGCATGAAAAGGCCGACGCGTGCGACGATGCCGCTCGGCCGTTCATTCGAACGGGAAGACGAATCAACCGAGCGATCAGGGTCTGGCAGGTTTGTTGCCATGTAGTACTCACTCGCCTTTACTGTCGTAACTTGGGGTGTTCGCAGGGCGGACAGGACTCGAACCTGCAACCTGCGGTTTTGGAGACCGCTGCTCTACCAATTGAGCCACCGCCCTAGGGATAGGGGGACTGACACGAACGTCGAGTCTGAATTTCAGACACGCCACATCATGGCAGAAGTCAACTACCCACGAAGAGTTTAGGTGGTTCAGCCCACCAGCGCAAAGAGACCGAGGCTTCCTGAAGTCGTAGCGGGGGCGGGGCTCGAACCCGCGACCTCACGATTATGAGCCGTGCGCTCTGACCAGCTGAGCTACCCCGCCGCGACGGATGATTTCATCCGAGCCCCGAGCGAGGATTGAACTCGCGACCCCTTCCTTACCATGGAAGTGCTCTACCACTGAGCTATCGGGGCGCGCCATATAGGCGAAACAACGCTTGAGGTTAGCACCTCACTCCGAGCCCGGGCAAACCAAAACAGGCGCCAAGAGTACTTGGCCCGAGGATGGCTAAAGAAGCTACTGAGCGTTCTCTTGGAGCCAAGTGAACGGGTCGAGATACACCCCGTCGATGCGGATCTCAAAGTGCAAGTGCGGCCCCGTCGATGTTCCGGTGTTTCCCACAAGTCCTACAAAATCTCCTACTTGCACACGGTCACCCGGCTCAAGTGGACTCGAGCCGCCAATCATGTGGGCGTAGACGGAGAGAACCGTTTGTCCGTTGATGTCGTGCTCGATGTAGGCGTGCTCGCCGTAACCGCCTGAGTACTCCTGCTGAGTCACAACCCCATCGGAAATCGCGTAGATGGGTGTTCCCCGTCCAGGGGTAAAGTCCACACCTCGGTGGTAGCTCGAGCAGTAGCGACAGGGAGCGACACGAGCCCCGAAACCAGAACTAATCGGAACGGCCACGGGGAATGGCCATCGCACTGGCCCTTGGCCGGTGGTGTTGTAACTCAGGGTCCGGCCGCCGTAGCGAGCGCGGAGGACCTCCGCGTAGGAGGTCACACTCCACGACTCGCGTTGAATTCCTTCGACACTGGCCTTGGAGCCACTGGCCACAAACGCCTGCCCAGCATCTGCAGCCGCATCGAAAGATTCCGCTTCATTTGCGATGGCCGGCGTTGGCTGATTGTTGGTGTAGAAGATGTTGGCGGGAAGCGAGACCCCAACGAAGAGAAGTGGGGCGGCAATGAGCGTGGCGATGGAGAGAACACGCTGCCCCAACGGCTTGTGGGTGAGTCGCTCGGCCCGCTTCGTGGGCTGAAGCTGAAGGGAGACAGTCGGGGGCGACTGAACCGATGACATTTCTGGTTGGATGCTGCTGTTCTGTTGGCGCCTGAGCTCCCGTCGCGAGGAAAGCGAGGAAGACAGGGGGTCATTCATATGCGTTACCCGACTCCCTTCTCTCCCCATTACACGCGATTGCTTGACTAACCCAGACGGGAATAGCGCCACCGAGCTTTGTAACGGATTGGTAAAGCTTAGCGGGGTTTCCCTTAGAGGCGTCCTACGAGTCGTAGCTCGAAAGCGGCAGGTCACCTTCAAACTCAGACACTAGATCTTTCAATCGAACCACCATGTCGCGCTGTCCAGCAAATATTGCCTCCCGGCCGGGAGCCGTTTCTCCAAAGCCCGTAACCACACCCCCCGCCTCTCGGACAAGCAGCTCACCGGCCGCGTGATCCCAGGGGCTCAGCGTGCGCTCAAAGTAGACATTGGCTCGCCCCGCCGCAATATAAGCCAAATCAAGAGAAGCGGTGCCCAAGCGCCGAATATCGCGAACCCGAGGAAGAATCTCTCGCATTAGCTCCCCTTGCGCGCGCCGGTAGCGCTCAGCGTAGGCAAAACCCGTCAACAACAATGCGTTCTCAATGGGAACAGCCGGAGAAACCCCCAATGCGCGTTTGCCGAGCTGCGCCCCCATCCCCTGAGCAGCGTGGAACATCTCGCCGGTGGCGGGGTTGAGAACGACCCCCGCCAAAACGTTCCATTGATCTGGTTCAGGCTCACCTTCGACCGCAGCAATACTCACCGCGTAGTGGGGGATTCCATACAAGAAATTGACGGTGCCATCGATAGGGTCAACGACCCAGGTGATGCCCGAGCTGCTCTCGCCGCTGCCGCCTTCTTCCCCAAGAAAACCGTCTTGGGGCCGCGCCGAGTGCAACATGTCTTTGATCAACTGCTCGGAGTCCCGGTCGACCTGCGTGACGACGTCGTTGAGGGTGGATTTTGTGTCAGCCACTTCGACGTGTCCTTGTCGCCGCTCCCACACCATTTCACCAGAGACTTGAGCAACTTGCATGGCGATGTCGAGAAGTTTGTGAACGCTCACCATTCCAGGCTAGTGGCGACGCGACAGGAACTAATGCCCAGTAGCGTGAGTCCTATGAGAATCGTCATTATCGGAGCTGGCGGGGTCGGTAACGCGCTGGCGCGGATCGTCGCCACTCGAGACTTTGCTATCCACGTCACTATCTGCGATTACGACATCGAGCGTGCAAAAGCCGCTGTGAGCTGGCTAGAACAACGCCACCCCGACAAAGCAGGACTCTTTAGCGCCGCCAACGTGGACGCATCTCACGCCGCCTCGGTTCAGCAGGTTGCCGAGAGTGCGCAGGCAAACATTGTCGTGAACGCGGTCGAGCCGTCGTTTGTTCAGGGCGTGTTCCAGGGCTCCTTCGACGCTGGAGCTCACTATCTGGATATGGCGATGAGCCTCTCGTCCCCGCACCCGACAGCTCCGTTTAGTGAGACCGGGGTGAAGCTCGGAGATTGGCAGTTTGAACGGGCCGGAC
>JAYODB010000064.1:0-4478 GCA_038106075.1 Cellulomonadaceae bacterium
GGTCGATGCCCATTCCGATTCCTCCGCTGGGAGGCATCCCGTGCTCGAGCGCGCGAAGGAAGTCCTCATCGAGGCGCATGGCTTCGTGGTCACCCTTCGCCGCAAGCTTCGCCTGCATGAGGAATCGCTCGCGCTGAATGACTGGGTCAATGAGCTCGGAATACCCCGTGGCGAGCTCAAACCCACGAACATAGAGGTCCCACTTCTCCACAACACCCTCAATCTCACGGTGGTCACGGGTGAGGGGTGAAGTGTCCACGGGGAAGTCCATGACGAAGGTCGGCTTCTCAAGCGAAGGTTTCACGAAGTGCTCCCACAACTCTTCGACGAGTTTCCCGTGTGTGGGGTGGTCAACTTCGATCTCGAGCTTTTTCGCCATCGAAGCGAGGGTCTTCTCGTCAGTCTGCGGGGTGATCTCTTCCCCACACGCTTCGGACAGTGAGCCGTAGAGCGAAAGGCGCTCCCACTGGCCGCCTAAGTCATATTCCGTGCCATCAGCCCAAGTCACTTGATGTGATCCAGAAACGGCCATGGCCGCGTTTTGGACGAGCTCTTGGGTGAGGTCGGCCATGTCGTTGTAGTCGGCATACGCCCAATACGCCTCGAGCATTGAAAACTCTGGCGAGTGGGTGGAGTCGGCGCCTTCATTGCGGAAGTTGCGGTTAATTTCAAAGACTCTTTCAATGCCACCCACCGCGGCCCGCTTCAAAAACAGCTCTGGCGCGATGCGCAGATACAACTCCATGTCGAAAGCGTTGGAGCGGGTCACAAAAGGCCTGGCACTGGCCCCTCCGTGGAGGGTTTGCAGCATCGGGGTTTCGACCTCGATGAAGTCACGGCTTGCGAAGGTGTCGCGCAGCGAGCCCATCGCTTGCGCCCTCGTCTTCACGTTGACGCGCGCTTGCTCACGGACAATGAGGTCGAGGTAGCGCTGGCGCACCCGGGTTTCTTCGTTGAGTTCGTTGTGCAGGTTAGGAAGGGGCATGAGCGCCTTGGAGGCAATCTGCCACTGTGACACCCACACCGAGAGCTCTCCCCGCTTCGAGGTGATGACCTCACCGGAAACAAACAGGTGGTCACCGAGGTCGACCCAGTCGCGCAAGAGCTCGAAGGACTCTTCGCCGACTTCGCCAAAGGACACCATGGCCTGGAGGGGGTTGCCTGCTCCGTCTTGGAGCGCGACGAAGGCAAGTTTTCCGGTGACGCGAAGGTGCATAACCCGGCCAGAAATACCGACCACATCGCCTGTTTTGGCTTCGGGGCCGAGCTCGCTGTACCGGGCCCGCACATCAGTAATGCTGTGGGTGATGGGGACCCCAACGGGGTAGGGCGAGACTCCTGCCGCGAGCATCGCGTCGCGCTTATCCATTCGCACGCGCTGTTGTTCGACGATGTCTTCGCCGGTGGGCTCTTCGCCCGCCACCTGTGGCTGCTCGCTCATCTCACCCTTATGACTCCAAGAAATGACCTCACCAGCCTAGTGAGCCACTAGCCAGGCAGGTGCACTCGAACGTTGTCAATCAGCCTCGTGCCACCAACCGTAATTGCACCCACCACAATGGCCTCGGTGTCACCTGCTCTGAGGGCCTGGAAGTTGAGGGCTGAGACCACCTCGAGGTAGTCACACTCAATCTCTGACTCACGCGATAGAGAAATCTGTGCGGCCGACACAGCAGTGGCCGGCTCTTCTCCAGCTTCGAGATCCCGGGCGACACCCATCAATGCCTGTGGGAGGGCCACTGCCGAGGCGCGGTCCTCTATGGAGAGATAGGAGTTGCGGCTGGAAAGCGCGAGACCGTCTTCGGCTCGGATGGTGGGAGCGGGCAAAATGCGGATCGGCAGGTTCATTGTGTCGACCATTTGGGAGACGAGGAAGAGCTGCTGCGCGTCTTTCTCGCCGAATATCGCCACGTCCGCGTGGGAGAGCTCAAAGAGGCGCTTACACACCCTAAGAACTCCCTCGAAGTGTCCTGGTCGAACCGCTCCCTCAAGGACGTCGCCGATGGGTCCGGGGCCAACGCGACCCTCATCAGAGCCCGGCGGGTAAACCTCATACACGCTTGGCGCGAAGACGACATCTGCAGAGGTACTTGAGAGCAATTCGATGTCGGCGTCGAGCGAGCGGGGGTAGCGCTCGAAATCCTCACCTGGGGAGAACTGGGTGGGGTTCACAAACACACTGACCACTACTCTCGAGGCCTCCGAGTGCGCCAGCTCAACGAGGGAAAGGTGTCCTGCGTGAAGGTTTCCCATCGTGGGAACGAGGCCGATGGAGTCCCCTGCAGCGTGACTTTCTTGGGCCCATGCTTCTAGCTCTGAGGCTGTGGTGATGAGGACCGGGCTAGTCATGGGATTCCCCGTCCTCAAAAAGCGCTTCGACGTCCGAGTAGAGGTCGAGGTCTCGAGTTTTGGCTCGAAGCACCGCCTCCACAGCGGAGCGAGTCAACGCCCCCAACGCCGCACCCGCCTGGTCGACACCGGCTGATTCCAGCTGGTCGATAGCGCTCGTCACAAAACCCATGCTCTCGGCGCTGAGCGACTGAACCACCTGGCTGAAGACTCCGTGCTGATTTGCACTGAGAACAAAGGGTTCAAAGCCCATCTCGATCGCGAGTGCCTGGGCAATGGTAAGGACGGGTGTGGGGGCACTCACCGCGCACCATCCGTCTCTCAACACCGCGCTATCGAGGCTGCTCCCTGTCAGGGGGACCATCGGATACAGCCAGAGGGGAATAACCCCCTGTGCCACGAGGGGACTAAGCACCTCGAGTGAGTGGTCAATGGCCAGGTGAAGCACAAGCTGGCCCGACTGACACCACCCCTCCTCAGCCAGTCGCTTCACCACCGCTTCCAAAGCATCACTGTGTGAGGCAAGAATGACCATTTCACTTCGACGGACAATCTCTGGGATATCCATCACGGCCACACCACTCAAAGCAACATCGACTTGTTCGGCGCGGTCTTCTGGCGGCGGGGTGCGTCCGATCAAGGCATGGCCTGCGCCCGCGAGGGAGCGTGCGACAACGACTCCCGCTGGGGAGTCACCAATCAGCCCGATTCCCATCCGCGCACTCTCACTCACGCCGGCTCCCCCTCTCCGGAAAGCTCACTATCGGCAGAAGAGGGAGGAATGCGGCACCACTGCTCAGCGAGCACACTGCCTACGGTAAGTACCACCCCACCCACGACGGCACTCGCAGCAAGCACAAGGGGACCTATTGCGATGACGGCTCGGCTCGCAATAAACACCACAATTCCCACAGCTGCCCCCGTGAGGAGAGCGCCCGTGAGGGCCCCCGCTTTCGCGAGCAACAGAACTCTCGTGGCGTAAAACGGATTCACCGGCTCACGAGGTTCTTGGAGGTCCGACGGTTTCGTAACTGCTCGAATTGGCCAGGCGAGTGTTGGAAGAATCAGGCCGATGAAGAACAGTGCCGCCCCGAGAGTGATTGGTGGGGTGAACTGGGGTTCCCCAACCCGAACCAAAAGCACCTCGCCGAAGAACATCACGATGGCTCCGGCCAGAAACAGCCCTACGAGCGTTGACGCCTTAGTGGTTCCCACGCGTTAGTCCTTTGAGAGCGTGGCGACCAGTGCGGCCACCGGGCCGTGACCAGGAATCGACGCAGCGGGGTCAACCTCGAGCCAGGGGTTCAACACAAACAGTCGCTCGTGCGCCCTGGGGTGGGGAACGGTGAGTGTGTCTGTTTCGAGTACTTCACCGTCGAAGTCGATGAGGTCAATATCGAGGGTGCGTGAGGTGTAGCGCTCATCCGTGCGCACCCGCCCGTGCCGAGCTTCAATACCCAGCACAATCTCTAAGAGCGCCTGTGGAGCCCACACCGTGTCGACGATTGCCACCTGGTTCAGATACTTGGGCGCCGACTCGTCGTAACCACCCTCGGTGAGCGCCGTGGTTTCGTGAACCGAGGATTGGGCCAGCACCCGAACACCTTCGGTGGCGTTGAGGTCGGCGAGCGCGCGAAACAGCTCTTCGTCTCGCTCACCGAGGTTGCTTCCCAAGGCCACGACGACGCGGTGCCACCCTTCTTCTCTCTCAGGCAACATGTCCCTACTTCTCCCGCCTGATGGTGACGGCAATGTCGGACACGGGGTGTCCGACCGGGGCGTCTGGTTTGTGAACGGTGACCGTCACGGCTTGTGGTTGTGGGTGTCCGAGAACGATGCGTGAGATGTCCTCGGCGAGGGTTTCAATCAGATCAACACTTTGGCCCGTGACTCGTGCGGCCACCTCGTCAACAACGACCGAGTAGTCGAGGGTGTCTGCCAGGTCATCCGACTGGCCCGCATGCTGCGTGTTGAGCTCAATGGTGAGGTCAACGATAAAAACCTGGCCGTCGATTTTTTCGTGCTCGAACACCCCGTGATAGCCGGTAAGCCGCAGGCCGGTAATCGAGATGGAGTCGCTCACGGCCTCTACTCTTCCGTATTTTGCGTCTTCGCCCACACCTCAAGCG
>JAYODB010000065.1:0-4408 GCA_038106075.1 Cellulomonadaceae bacterium
ATTCAGGGGGTGGGACGATGACGAAGTCCACGTCGTCCCGAGAATCGAGCTTCCGCGGCCGCGTCGTGGCCGGGGGCGACGGCCCCGTGAGTGCGGGAAACCTCGCCAACCTGATTACCGTTCTGCGCATCGCCGTGGCACCCGTGGTGTTGTGGCTCATGCTGGTCGATGCGGGGGAGTGGGGAACCTGGCGGATCGTCGCTGCCGCACTGTTCTTGCTCGCCATTTCGACCGACGGGGTCGATGGCGCACTCGCGAGACGGCGCAACCTCATTACCAACGCCGGGATCATCCTCGATCCCGTTGCCGATAAGGCCTTGACAGGCGCCGCCTTCATCGGCCTCGCTCTTGTGGCGGAGTTGCCCTGGTGGGTCGTCATCGTGGTGTTGGGTCGCGAAATGTTGATCACGATCTTCCGTCTGGTCATGTTGCCCAAGCGCGTTATCCCCGCCTCACGCGGGGGAAAGCTCAAAACCGTGAGCCAAGCGGTTGCGCTTGGCTCCTGGCTGACACCTACCTGGCTTTTGCTCGGGGAGTGGGTGTTTGTTCTCAACGACTACCTAATGGGTGTCGCGGTGGCGCTCACCGTGGTGACGGGTGTGGACTACCTCATTCGCGGAGTGAGAGCGCCAAGGAGTACTGATGCCGCATCCCGGTAGTGCTCAGGCCGTCATCACTGAGCTGGTGAAGCGCGGTCACACCCTGGCCGTCGCTGAATCGCTGTCCGGGGGAGCGCTCACAGCGGCGTTGGTTGGGGTCCCTGGAGCCTCAGCGGTCTTGATGGGAGGCGTCGTCGCCTACCAAAACGAGGTCAAGAGCCATCTGCTGGGTGTCGACTCGCAGGAGCTCGACGCCCTCGGCCCGGTGACGGAATCGGTGGCGATTGCCATGGCACAGGGGGCGCGCACCGCGCTCGAGGCCTCGGCTGAGGCCACCTTTGGTGTCGCCACCACCGGTGTTGCGGGCCCTGACCCTGACCCGCAGACGGGGCAACCCCCAGGGCTCGTGTTTATTGCCGTCGCGGGGCCAGATGGACAGGTGTGGAGTGAGCGGCTCGGTTTGGTGGGAGATCGAAGCCAGATTCGAGAGGCCACAGTCGCGTTAGCCCTCGGTTTACTCGAAGACGCTCTGGGCATTTCCGCCTAAATACTGTCCACAGCGAGTCACAGCAGGTGCTAAGTGTATGCCCAGCCAATTTCCCAGCGGAAGCGCAGGGGTTGTGGATAAAGTATCCCTACTGGAAACGCGAAGGAGGTGTTCCCCATGGTGCTGATGAGACACGAAATCGGCGATGTTCTGCGTGACTTGCGTCTGCAGAAAGGGATGACCCTGCGCCAGGTAGCGGGGAGGGCCAGCGTTGCTCTTGGGTACTTGAGCGAAATTGAGCGTGGCCAGAAAGAAGCGAGCTCGGAAGTGTTGGCGTCGATTGCGGATGCCTTGAACGAGCCGCTCTCACTGATTTTGATCGAGGTGGGCGAGCGTCTCTCGGTATTCGAGGAGCTGACCCCCGTGTCGAGTGTTCCCGACACTCTGCCTGACGAGTTCTACCGCGACCTCGACGCGCACTTGGCCAAGCGCTCCTAGAGCGTGACCAGAAGCGAGTTCCTCATCGCCGTGCGCGATGAGTTTGGTGATGTCCAAGGCCGCGCCCTGATGCGCGATCTTGTTCTGGGTAGCCTCGGCGGCCTCACCGCCCAAGACGCCCTCGACCGTGGTCTGCCGGCGAAGACGGTGTGGACGGCGCTGTGTGAGGCGATGGACGTCCCCACCTCCCGCCGTCACGGCGTGGGTTTGGCGCACCCGCCGAAGAACTGACCGACACGCCGCAAATCGGCTGTTCGAATATTCGTTCGAATCGGTATAGCCTCGTCCACAGGGAAGACACGTAGGTGTTTTCACACAATTGGTGGGACTGAGGCTCCAGGGTCAGAGGTGGCACCTAGCGTGTGGAACTCCGCGGAGAAACCCACCGCCTTGTCGAGAGACCACGGGCCTTACGGGGCCTCGCGGAGGACGACAGCCGATAGGCAGCCACCCACGAATACAAAGGAGAAGTTGATGTCTCAGTCACCTGAGCGCGAAAAAGCCCTCGAAGCGGCCCTCGCGCAGATCGACCGCCAGTTCGGTAAAGGCTCGGTGATGCGTCTTGGTAGTGAAGAGCGCGCCCCCGTCGCCGTCATCCCGACCGGTTCTATTGCCCTCGACGTCGCACTCGGCGTGGGTGGGCTTCCCCGAGGCCGCATCATCGAGATCTACGGCCCCGAATCCTCCGGTAAGACCACACTGACCCTGCACGCCATTGCGAACGTGCAAAAGCAGGGTGGCATCGCCGCCTTCGTCGACGCGGAACACGCACTCGACCCCGAATACGCGAAGAAGCTCGGCGTCAACATCGACGAACTTCTCGTCAGCCAGCCTGACACGGGTGAGCAGGCCCTCGAAATCGCCGACATGCTCGTGCGCTCGGGCTCGGTCGACCTCGTCGTCATCGACTCGGTTGCCGCACTGGTGCCCCGCGCCGAAATCGAAGGCGAGATGGGCGACAGTCACGTGGGTCTGCAGGCTCGCCTCATGAGCCAGGCGCTTCGCAAGCTCACCGGTGGCCTCAACGCAACCGGCACGACGATGATTTTCATCAACCAGCTTCGCGAAAAAATCGGCGTGTTCTTCGGAAGCCCCGAAACCACTTCAGGTGGTAAGGCGCTCAAGTTCTACGCCTCGGTCCGACTGGACATCCGCCGCATCGAAACCCTCAAGGAGGGCACCGACGCCGTGGGTAACCGTACCCGGGTCAAGGTGGTCAAGAACAAGATGGCCCCGCCGTTCAAGCAGGCCGAGTTCGACATCCTCTACGGCACCGGCATCTCCCGTGAAGGCTCGCTCATCGACTTCGGTGTCGAGCACAATATCGTTCGCAAGTCCGGCGCCTGGTTCACCTACGAATCAGAGCAGCTCGGTCAGGGTAAAGAAAACGCCAGGAAGTTCCTGATCGAAAACCCCGACCTCGCGAAGGAAATAGAGCAGAAAATCCTCGACGCACTCGGTGTGAACCCCATCAAGAGCGAGAACGTCGCTGACGAGGACACCGCGCCAGTCGAATCGCTCGAAGACAAGCGGGCCGAACGGCAGGCCGCAGGAGCCTAAGTGGCTTCTCACACCCCGACGGAGGGGGAGGAGATGGCGGAAGTCATCTCCTTCCCCGTATCAGAGTCCACCACAGAGAAGCCCGTGCAGGAGTGGCCGGGAAAGCTCATCGACTTAGCCCAGGCCCGCGAAATGGCCGGTGTGAGTATCGACGAGCCCAACCTTGGAGATGAACTCGTCGAGAGTGAGCCAACCTCGGAGATCACACCGGCGAGGCAGATTGCCTTGCGCACCCTCGCCGTGCGCGGCCGATCAGTCGCTGAGGTGAAGCAGAAGCTGCGCGACCGCGGCATCGAGGAGAGTGTGGTCGAGGAGGAAGTCTCTCGCCTTGTAACCGAGGCGCTGCTGAATGATTTTGACCTCGCCGAACAGCTCGTCTGGTCTTTGCAAGAGCACAAAAAGCTCGGGCCCGTGGCGATTCGCCACGCTCTCATCAAGCGCAAAATACCCTCAGCCATCATCGACCGAGTGATACCTCAGGCTTCAGATGTCGAACCCGACGTCATCGAGCAGCTCGCTCGCGACCGGATCCGCAGCATGTCGGGGCTCGAGCCCGAGGTGCAGAAGCGTCGACTGGTGGGGTTCCTCGCACGGCGCGGATATTCGGGCTCAGAGGTCTACCGGGCGGTTGACCGTGCCGTCGGTGAGGCGTAGGCGCCGAGCCTCGCCCCACCGAAGTCTTTTAGACTCTGTCGTGTGACCATGCTCGAATCCACCTGGTCCCTCGCCGAGTCCACCAAGCACTCTGGTGAGGGCCGTAGCTATGAGGTGCGCACGTTCGGGTGCCAAATGAACGTGCACGACTCGGAGCGGATGTCGGGCGCGTTGGAAGCCGCAGGCTACCGCCAGGCGCTCGAGGGTGAGCAAGCCGACGTCGTGGTCATCAACACCTGTGCGGTGCGGGAGAACGCGGATAACAAGCTCTACGGCACGCTCGGCCACCTGGCCGAAACGAAGCGCGAGCACGAGGGCCTGCAAATTGCGGTCGGCGGCTGTTTAGCCCAAAAAGACCAATCCACCATCGTCGATCGCGCCCCCTGGGTCGATGTGGTGTTTGGAACCCACAACATGGGCTCGCTGCCCACACTGCTGGAGCGGGCGCGTCACAACGGGGAAGCCCAAGTGGAGCTGCTCGAAGCGCTCGAGACCTTTCCCTCCACCCTTCCGACGAAACGTGAGAGCAGTTACGCCGGCTGGGTGAGTATCTCGGTGGGGTGTAACAACACCTGCACCTTCTGCATCGTGCCGAGCCTGCGCGGAAAAG
>JAYODB010000066.1:0-4395 GCA_038106075.1 Cellulomonadaceae bacterium
CACCGCTTGCTCTCTGAGCGTGCGCAGCAGGGGATGGCCGTCATCATGGTCTCCTCTGAGCTTCCAGAAGTGTTGGGCATGTCCGATCGCATCGTGGTGATGCGTGAGGGAGAGCAGATGGGCATTCTCGATCGCGCCGACGCGGACTCGGAGAAGATCATCACCCTCGCGACTGGAGGGGTGGTAGCCGCGTGACGTCTCTGAAACAGCTCCTCACCGCCCGAGAGATGCCGGTGTTTATCGCCATCCTGGTCGTCGTTATCGCGACGGGGGTAGCGAAGCCCACCTTCTTCTCCGCGACCGGGGTCATTGACATCCTCCTTGGCGTTTCGATTGTTGCCATCCTGGCCATCGGCCAGACCTTCGTCATCGTCATGCGGCACATCGACCTGTCCGTCGGGTCACTTATTGGCTTTACGTCGTTTGTCATCGGAGACCTCTATGACAAGGGTTACGGCACCGTCGGCGCGCTCGCCGGCGCCCTCGCCATCGGTCTCATCGTGGGCGCCGCCAACGGCTTCCTCGTCGCCTACATGAAGCTCCCGAGCCTCGTGGTGACGCTCGGATCGCTCTACATCGTGCGAGGAATCTTCAGTGACTACGCGTTTGGCCGCACCGTGACCGCCGCCATGGTGCCGCCCGAGGTGAGCTGGATTGGGCTTAACCGGCTCTTCGGCATTCCCTACCTGTTCCTCATCGGCCTGCTGTTGGTTGCCGTGAGTGGCGTCGCGATGCGTCGATTGCGACAGGGCCGTGACCTCTACGCCATCGGCTCAAACCCTCAAGCCGCTGAACTCGCGGGTATTCCCGTGGCGAGGCGGGTCTTCGGGGCGTTTGTCATCAACGGAGCCATCGCGGGTCTTGCGGGTGCGGTCATGCTGGGCCGTTTCAGCCAGGCCAACGCCAACTCGGGACTCGCCTTGGAACTGTTTGTTGTCGCTGCCTGCGTGGTCGGAGGCGTAACCATTGCGGGAGGGTCGGGCTCGGTATGGGGCGCATTCCTCGGTGCCATCCTGCTGCAATCCATCACCCGAGCGATTGGCGCTCTCGGGATTCCTCAGTTCTGGCAGCAGGCCTTCAACGGAGGCCTCATCATCCTCGCGATTGCCTTTGATAAGTACCTCAACTCGAGGGTCAAGACGACGACGATTATGGGGTCAAAAGATGAGTAGGCTCAGCTTTTCCTGGGACAAGGGCGTCGCACTGTTTCTGGTGCTCGCGGTGATGTGGGGCACCCTCGTCGCTGACAATTTTGCCAACACGTCGAACCTCGCCTTCGTTCTACGCGACGTCACTGAGTTCGCGATTATCGCCCTGGCGATGACCTTCCTCATCATCTCAGGCGAAATTGACTTGTCGGTGGCCTCGACCCTCAACCTCGCGAGCGCGTCAACAGGATTCCTGTTCCGTGAGGGGCTGCCCTTTGAGGTAGCGATGGTGGGCGGCCTTTTGGTGGGTCTCGCCTGCGGCCTGTTCAACGGGTTCCTCGTGACAAAGCTCGGCTTACCATCCTTAGCGGTCACGATTGCGACCTTGGCTCTCTATCGTGGGCTCAGTTTTGCCCTGCTCGGTAATCAGCCGGTCAACCAGTTGCCGGACTTCTGGATTTCGATTGGCTACGGCAAAATCCCCGGGACATTCCTTCCCTGGTCGACCATTGTTCTGGTCATCCTGGCGGCCATCGCTTGGTTTATCCTTCACCACACCCGTTTCGGCCGGTGGACCTTCGCCATCGGCGTGAACGCCGAAGCTGCGAAATTCAGCGGCATCCCGGTTCAGCGAACCAAGATGACCCTCTTCGCCATGACCGGCTTGATGTCGGGAGTTGCGGGCATTGTCTACACGCTGCGGTTCGCCAGCGCCTCACCCGATGGAGCGGTCGGCTTCGAGCTCAGCATCATTGCCGCCACCCTCTTCGGGGGTGTGTCGATTGCCGGCGGTGTCGGCACAATTTGGGGGGTTCTCGCCGCGGTCTTCTCCCTCGGAGTGATTCGCTCAGCGCTCCAACTATCAGGTTTCTCAGCGAACTCGCTACTCATGGTGAGTGGCGGTTTGCTGCTGATTTCAGTCATCGCACCGCGTGTGACTGAAGCACTTCGCAACCGCAAACCTGCGGCCGCGAAGACCAACACCAAGAAAACCCTACGAGAGGTGGGAAATGAATAACCGGCTCATTAAGTCCGGGATCAAGGCATTCGCTTTGACCTCGGTGCTCGCGCTCGGCATTGCCGGCTGCGCGAGCGGCACCACTGAGTCCGCTTCCACTGAGGAAGAGACTCCGGCTGCTGAAGAGACGACCGAAGCTGCTTCGGAGGGTCTGCGCATCGCCATCATGCCGAAGGCCATCAACATTGGTTACTTCGCTGCATGGGACGAGGGTGCACAGGCCGCCTGTGAAGAGCTCGGCGCTTCGTGTGACTACATCGGACCGAACGAGGCTACTGGCCCCGCTCAGGTTCAGTTCATCAACCAGGTCATCCAGGAGGGCTACGACGCTTTGGTGATCTCGGCTGCTGACCAGAACGCGATCGTGCCTGCCCTTGAGGAAGCCGCTGCGGCCGGAATCACCATTGTGACCTCCGACGCTGACGTGGCCGCCGAGTCCGCTTCGGCGCGTCTCGTGTCCATCCTTCCTTCGGCCGCTGACCGCATTGGTACCGCTGAGGTTGACTGGGTTGCTGAAGAGGTTGGTGAAGAGGGCTCCGTTGCGATCCTCTCCGCTGCGGCCACCGCTGCAAACCAGAACGTCTGGATTGCTGCCATGGGACCGTACCTCGAGGCCACCTACCCGAACATGTCCTGGGTTGGCGGAAGCCTTGACTCGGCCGTGTTCTACGGTGACGACGACGCAACCAAGTCGGTTGAGCAGTTCAACGCCATCCTGTCTCAGTACCCTGACGTAGCCGGCATCATCGCACCGACCACCGTTGGTGTTTTGGCCGCTGCCCAGGAGAAGAAGGCTAAGGGTGTTGACGTGGCTGTGACCGGTCTGGGTCTGCCCTCCGAGATGGCTCCGTACATCGAAGACGGAACCATCGCCAAGGTGGGTCTGTGGAACCCGATTGACCTCGGATACGTGGCCGTCTACGCCGCAGTCCTCGGTCACAACGGTGAATTCGACGGCGCCGTGGGCGCTTCCTTCACCGCCGGTGAAACCACCTACGAGGTGGTTGAGGGTGGCATTGCCTACCTCGGTGACCCGTTCACCTTCACCATCGACAACATCGCCACCTTCAAGGAGATTTACTAATCTCCCTGGCTTAGGTAGCTGACAACACACCGGGTGGCAGGCTAGTGTCTGCCACCCGGTGCGTTTTTTGAAAGGGATACCCATGCAACGAATTGGTTTTCGTCTTCAGTTGAAGAAACACCTTCTCGACGAGTACGTCGAGCACCACAAGAACGTCTGGCCCGACATGCTTCAGGCGCTGCGTGACACAGGATGGACCAACTACTCGCTCTTTCTTGACCGCGATGACGCGGCCCTGTTTGGCTATTTCGAAACGCCCGATTTGGACGCGGCTCGGGCCGGAATGGCAGCGCGAGAGGTGAATGCTCGCTGGCAAGAGATGATGGGTCCCTACTTTGACGATCTCGACGGGGTGGGACCTGACGAAGGTTTCAAGCAGTTAGAGCAGGTATTTTTCCTGCAGTAGCGTGGTAAACGATCAAGGGAGAACGTATGCGCACACACAGACTCGGACCCTGGCAGGTCAGCGCCATCGGACTGGGCTGCATGAATGTGTCCTGGAAAGGCCGGGCTGCGACTGACCCGGAGCGTCGTTACAGCCACGCTATTCCCGGGATGCACGCGGCCCTCGACGCCGGAGTCACGTTCTTGGACACCGCGAACATCTATGCCCCGTTTTGGGACACCATCGGCCACAACGAACTCGTCGTCAAAGAGGCGATTGACATGTGGGAGGGAACCGCCGAACAGAAAGCGAACCTCGTCGTTGCCACAAAGGGTGGCATCACCCGCAGTGAAGGTGAGAAGTGGGGCCGCGACGGCTCACTTGACCACCTCTTAGTTGCCGTGGAGAAGTCTATCGCCAACCTCGGGGTGGATTCGATCCAGCTCTACCAGCACCACCGCCAAGACCCCACCATCGACTTGGACACCCAAATCGAGAACTTCGGGGAGTTGAAAAAGCGCGGTCTCATTCAAGAAATCGGTCTCTCCAACTATTCGGCGGAACAGCTCGAGGTCGCCATCGACATCCTGGGAGGGCCCGACGACGGGGGAGTGATTTCCATTCAGAACGAGTTCTCACCCTTCTACCGAAACGACCTGGATGTCCTCGAAATTTGTGAGCGCACCGGCATCGCGTTCCTGCCGTGGTCACCCTTGGGGGGCAAGCAGCGCATCCCCGAGTTGGAGTCTGGTGAGTTTGG
>JAYODB010000067.1:0-4334 GCA_038106075.1 Cellulomonadaceae bacterium
CTGCTTGACTTCCTGCTCGCGGTGCTCCGGCGCCTCCGCGCCGGAATGAGCCCGTTCGAGGCAGACCGGCAACACCTCCACCACAGGCTCCTCGACATGGGTCACACCCACCTGCAGGCCGTGCTCATTCTCTACGCCTGGACGGCAGTCTTAGCCGTGGGGACCCTGTTGTTCCTCTTCGTCGAGTGGTATTACGCGGTGGGCATCATCGCTATCGGACTTTTGGGATCTACGGTGATTACGCTCTCACCCGACAACCTTGTCGAGGACGACCCCATAGCCATCGACGCGCCTCGAAGGACGGTGTGAGTGTGAACGTTCAGCAGGTGATTCGTCGCGCCCTGTTTTGGGGTGTGGTCAGCACGGCGATTGTGGTGATTGTGGCGTCGGTCGCGGGGGCGCTGGTCGCCGAGCTCTCAGGCATGCTCGCCGCTTTGGTGGGAGGCGCCATCGGCTTTGCCCTGCTGGCGTTGACCCCGCTCAGCATCATGTGGGGGTTCCGCGCGGGTAACGGCAGCGTGTTGGCTCCGGGCTTTTTCGCGGTCGTATTGGGTGTCTGGATGGTGAAGTTCATCGCCTTCGTCGCCATCATCTTCTTGCTCGGTGACGTGACAGCGTTCCACCGCGAAACGCTGTTTCTCACGATTGTCGCGTCGCTACTCGCTGCCCTGGTGAGCGACCTCGTCGTCGTGATTCGCTCCCGTATGCCCTATGTCGACGTGGAGCTTCCCGGCTCGTCTAGCTAATTAGCCCCCAGTGAGAGGGTCGATGAGTCGGCCAATCAGGGAATCTCTGCCCGTCCTCGCCTCAATCGAATCAGCCAGTGCGGTTCCCCAAATTCCTGCGGTGGCACCGAGGTAGCGAAGTGGTTCTGGTTCCCACCTGGGCCAGCGGTCATCAACGAGGGGGAGTGTGGTGCGCGCGGTGGTCCGACCCGTTGCCAGGTCGGCGAGCGTGAAACCGGCGAGCTGGGAGAGCGCGACTCCGTCGCCGACGTAGCCGCCCGCTCGACCCATTCGCGTCGACTGGTCGAATTGCACGCGAGCGTGCCAGTCGCGGGGAATGCCCAGTGGCCCGCCCCAGCGGTGGGTGATGGACACTTTTTCAAGCTGGGGAAATAAGCCGGTGAGGGTGTGGCGCAGACGCTCAAAGACCCGGGGGACGCGGTCAAAGCTCGGCTGGATGCGGCTGCCAGAGTGGTAGGGCGCTCCGCGTCCACCAAAAGCGATTCGGTTATCGGCCGTGCGCTGGCCGTAGATGATCAGTCGGCGGTAGTCGGCAAAGGTCTCACCCGGGGCCAAGCCAATGTCGTCGAGAATTCTCTCCTCGATTGGCTCGGTGGCAATCATCAGCGAATACAGCGGGAGGGTCACTCGCCTCGAGCCGGGGAGGAGACTGCGGTAGGCCTCGGTTGCTTCGAGGACGGAGGCTGCCCGGAGGGCTCCGTGGATTGTCTCCACCCGCCCCGGACTCATCGACGTCACCTCCGAGAGTTCACGAATGGTCACGCCCCGCTCTTCAAGTGCCCGCGCAAGGCCCCGAACGAGTTTTGCCGGGTGAATGCGGGCACAATCTGGCGTCCACGTCGCGCCCTGCACTCCCGCGCTCGCGAGGGTGGCGTCGGGATCACGCCATTCCAGCCGGTCAATGCCGAGAGAAGCCGTGTGCTCCACGTGGGCCCTCGCCCGCGAGTATTCGATATCGCTTCGGGCGAGAGTGGTCGACCCCGCCTTGATGTACTCCGCGTCGATTCCCAGGGCCTTCGCCCATCGGCCCACGCCGTCGACCGCATCGAGCATGGCGTCTCGAAGCGCCACCGCGGCCTCTCGGCCGTGACGTTCAATCAACGCGTGGGTTTCGGTAGGAAACAGGGCACTCGCCCAGCCGCCGTTTCGACCCGACGCGCCGAATCCGACAATTTCTTTTTCGAGCACCAACACCGAGGCATTGGGGTCGTTCTCGGTGACACCGAGTGCCGTCCACAGGCCAGTAAAACCGCCACCGACGATGACCACGTCCCACTCGCGGCCCAGGTCGGAGCTGTTGAGTGCCGCTCGGGGGACGAGCTCGTGGCTCACCTGGTCGAGCCAGAGTGAGAGCGAGGAGTAGTCGGGCACTTAGTTTTTGGCCAACTTCGCCATCATCGCGCTCGCTTCGGTCAGCACACCGCGAAGGATGCCTTCGATTTCGTCGAACTCCTTCGGGCCGATGGTGAGCGGCGGGGCGAGCTGGATGACGGGGTCTCCACGGTCGTCGGCGCGGCAGTAGAGGCCCGCGTCGAACAGTGCCTTGGAGAGGAATCCGCGAAGGAGCACTTCCGATTCCTCGTCGTTGAAGGTTTCCTTCGTCTCCTTGTTCTTCACCAGTTCGATTCCGAAGAAGTAGCCGGCTCCGCGAACGTTACCCACAATGGGCAGGTCGAGGAGGCGCTCGAGCGCCGCGCGGAACTTCGGCGAGTTCTCGCGAACGTGCTCGTTGATTTTTTCCTCTTCGAAAATGTCGAGGTTCTCCAGCGCCACGGCGGCCGAGACGGGGTGTCCGCCGAAGGTGTAGCCGTGGTAGAACGCGGTGGTTCCCGTCTTAAACGGCTCATACAACTTCTCGCTCGCGATCATCGCACCGATCGGGGAATAACCGCTGGTCATTCCCTTTGCGCAGGTGATGATGTCGGGCACGTAGTCGAAGGCATTGCAGGCAAACATTTCGCCGATGCGGCCAAACGCGCAAATGACCTCATCGGAGACGAGCAGCACGTCGTGCTTGTCACAGATCTCGCGCACCCGCTGGAAGTAGCCGGGGGGCGGGGGGAAGCACCCTCCCGAGTTCTGCACGGGCTCTAAGAACACGGCCGCCACGGTTTCGGGGCCTTCGAATTCGATCATTTCTTCAATGCGGTTTGCGGCCCAAATACCGAACTCTTCCTCGGTGCCACCGGGGAAGCCCATTTCTTCAGCGCGATAGTAGTTGGTGTTGGGAACGCGGAACCCGCCCGGGGTGAGCGGTTCATACATTTCCTTCATCGCCGGGATACCGGTAATCGCCAAAGCTCCCTGCGGGGTGCCGTGGTAGGCGACGAAGCGGGAAATCACCTTGTGCTTGGTGGGTCGGCCCACGAGCTTCCAATACTGCTTGGCGAGCTTGAAGGCACTCTCCACTGCTTCACCACCACCGGTGGTGAAGAAGACGCGGTTGAGGTCACCCGGGGCGTAGTCGGCGAGGCGGTCAGCGAGCTCCACGGCTTTCGGGTGGGCATACGACCACAGCGGGAAGAAGGCGAGTTCTTCGGCCTGCTTTTTTGCCACTTCGGCGAGGCGCTCGCGACCGTGTCCCACCTGTACGACAAAGAGCCCAGACAGGCCGTCGATGTAGCGCTTGCCCTTGTCGTCATAGATGTAGTGGCCGTCGCCACGGACGATGACGGGAACGCCCTTTCCGGCTTCCATGCCGGACTGGCGGGTGAAGTGCATCCACAGGTGGTCTTTGGCCTTCTGCTGAATCGGGTCGAGTGCGGGCTTCTTCGCCACACGGGCCCTACGGGTGGGGGTTGCAGCCCCCACGAGCTTCTTCACGGTGTCGGTCAGTGTCGGTTTCATTACGGGGTCCCCCAGTTGTAGTGCTGTTTTCTCAGTTCTAGATAGGTAAAGGTCTCGGTGGCGATCACGCCCGGGATGGTGCGAATCTGGCCGTACAAGAGTTCGGTCATCTCCTCGTCGTCCCTCGCGACCATCTCGGCGAGGATGTCAAAGCGGCCGGTCGAGAGCACGAGGTAGTCGATGGCCTTGATGGCTTCGAGCTTCTTGGCGACCTCTCGCGGGTCTCCCTCAACGCGGATTCCCACCATCGCTTGACGGTGAAAACCGAGTTGGAGGGGGTCGGTCACGGCGACGATCTGCAGGACTCCCTGTTCGGTGAGTTTCTGAACTCGCTGCCTTACGGCCGCTTCGCTCAAGCCGACCGCTTTAGCAATGTCGGCGTAGGAGCGACGGCCGTCGCGCTGCAGCTGCTCGATGATGAGTTTGCTCACCTCGTCCAGCGCGCGGGGCCGTTTTGTGCCTGCCATAAGGGGATTCTGACAGTGAAATGTCTCAAATGCAAGGGAATTAGTAGTGAAAAAGAAAAAAGACTTATGAAAACGTCATAAATTTCGGTTGGAAATTACGGGAAAACGGGTTTAGGGTATTCCCCATGAGTACTCCAACGCTGAAGAACTTCATCAACAACACATACGTCGATGCGAAAGCGAAGGACGCTTTGGACTTGGTCGATCCGGCCACCGAAGAGGTCTACGCTCACGCCCCCATCTCATCGGGAGCAGATGTCGACACGGCCTATAA
>JAYODB010000068.1:0-4307 GCA_038106075.1 Cellulomonadaceae bacterium
TGTTCTCGTCGAATTCGACGACGCCGTAACGGTGGGGTTCGGCCACGTGGGAGGCGAAAATGAGCCCACCTGTGAGGTCGGCGTTTCCTTGGAGTGCTCGGCCCAGGCCTGTTCCGTGGAAGATGTTGTCTCCGAGCACAAGAGCGACAGAGTCGTCACCAATGAAGTCCTCGCCGATGATGAACGCTTCCGCCAGCCCGCGGGGTTCTTCTTGGACGGCGTAGTCGATGGTCATCCCGAACTGGGAGCCATCGCCAAGGAGGTCTTTGAAGAACTGGTTGTGCTCGGGGGTTGTGATGACCAAGACCTGTTTGATGCCCGCCATCATCAAGGTGGAAAGCGGGTAGTAAATCATCGGCTTGTCATAAATCGGCATGAGTTGCTTGGAGATGCCCCTCGTGATGGGCCACAACCGGGTGCCGGAACCGCCAGCGAGAATGATGCCTTTCACTTCACCGGCTCCCTCTGCTCGATATGGGGCAAGAGTCCCTGCTCGAGTGCTTCCTGCAAACTCGGGGCTTCTTGGTCTTTCGGGGAGAGTAACAGCTGGTCAACGGGCAAGTGGTAGTCAATGCCCAGCTCTGGGTCGAGCGGGTGAATACCGAACTCCCGAGTGGGGGTGTACGCGTCAGAGACCAGATAACACACGGTGGTGTTGTCCTCGAGCGCGACGAAGGCATGGCCCACACCCACAGGCAACAAGATGGCGTTTCTCTCTGAGGCGGTGAGCTCGACGGCCTTCCACTGACCAAACGTTTCTGAGCCGTCACGCACGTCAACCACCACGTCGACTATGCGGCCAGTCATACAGGTCACGAGCTTCGCTTGGCCCGGAGGAATCTGGCAGAAGTGAATGCCGCGAACAACACCCTTTTGAGAGCGCGACACATTGGCCTGCCTGACCGGGAAGCGGTATCCCGTTTGCTGTTCGATGGTGTCGAATCGGAACCATTCGGCGAATTCGCCCCGGTCGTCGCCGTGCACAATATTTCGCACCTCATAGGCGCCCGCGATTCCCAGCGGTCGACATTCCACCCGTGAACTCTATCAACGCCCCTTCGCTCGGACACGGCGCCAACTACACTTGGAGCGGATTAGAGACCACCAGAACGACGCCTCGAGGGAAGAGTGAAATCCGTGAAATTGTTTGTCACCGGTGGGGCCGGCTTTATCGGCTCCAACTTCACCCGGATGGCGCTTAGTGGTCGCCTCCCCGGTGTGGAAAATGCCGAAGTCACGGTATTTGACGCCCTCACCTACTCAGGCACGCTCACCAACCTCGAAGACGTGGCCGACAACCCCCGCTACCGATTCATCCAGGGTGATATCCGCGACGCCGAAGCAGTGCGAGCAGCCCTTCCCGGCCATGACGCGATTGTGCACTTTGCCGCTGAATCCCACGTCGACCGCTCGGTCACCGACTCTGGCATCTTTGTCGAAACCAATGTGGTGGGAACACAACGCCTGCTCGATGCGGCGATGGCACTGGGTATCCCCCGTTTTGTGCACGTCTCCACCGACGAGGTCTATGGCTCGATTGACGAGGGTGCCTGGGATGAGGAAGAGCCGCTGCTGCCCAACTCCCCCTATTCAGCGTCAAAAGCGGGCAGTGACCTGCTCGTGCGCGCCTACCACCGCACCCACGGCCTGAACGCCTCGATTACCCGCTGTTCAAACAACTACGGACCCCACCACTTCCCCGAAAAAGTGATTCCGCTGTTTGTGACCAACCTCATTGACGGCCTCCATGTTCCGCTCTACGGTGACGGCGGTAACCAGCGCGACTGGTTGCACGTCGATGACCACTGTCGAGGAATCGCGCTCGTGTTACAGGGTGGCCGCGCAGGTGAGATTTACAACATCGGCGGTGGCACGGAACTCACCAACCGTGAGCTCACCACTATGTTGCTCGAGGCCACCGGCCGCGACGAGTCTTTCATCGATTACGTCGAAGACCGTAAAGGCCACGACCGTCGCTACTGCGTGAGCATTGACAAGATCTCTCGTGAGCTTGGCTACACGCCCCAGGTCCCCTTCGACCAGGGCCTAGCCGATGTGGTGCAGTGGTATCGCGACCACCGCGAATGGTGGGAACCGCTGAAGGCACGCGCTGCCCTATGACGAGGATTCTCCTCACTGGGGCGGGCGGCATGCTCGGCCACGATCTGGTCGCCATTTTCGCGGACGCTGACCTCGACGCGAGGACCCGCGGGGAGCTGGATATCACCGACGCTACAGCCGTCGCCAGCGCGGTTGAAGGAGTCGACGTTGTCATCAACGCGGCTGCGTATACGAGAGTTGACGATGCTCAAACTGAGCGTGACCTGGCGTTTGCCATTAATGCAGAGGGCCCGCGAAATCTCGCGCGGGCCTGCAAGGCACACGGAGCCCGGTTAATTCACGTTTCGACGGACTACGTCTTCGATGGCAATGCCACAACCCCTTACCTCGAGCACACCCCTCGAAACCCTGCCTCCGTGTATGGCCAGTCGAAAGCTGCCGGTGAAGAGGCAATCGAGACAGAACACCCAGAGGGCTCCATCATCATTCGCACGGCGTGGCTATATGGGGAGCACGGACCGAACTTTCCCCGCACCATGTTGCGACTTGCCCAATCAAATGACTCAGTGAAGGTCGTAACCGACCAGGTGGGGCAACCCACGTGGACGAAAGACCTCGCCGGGTGGATTCGACTGCTCGTCAATAGCGATATTCAAGCGGGCGTCTTCCACGGGACAAACTCGGGTCAGACCAGCTGGTTCGAATTCGCCAGAGAGGTATATCGCCTCGGCGGGTTGGACCCCGAGCGTATCCAGCCCACCACCTCCGATGAATTCCCCCGCCCCGCTCCAAGGCCTACGTGGTCTGTGCTCGGCCACGACGCCTGGGGGAAGGCCGGATTGCCAGAGCCTCGAGACTGGCGCGATGCTCTCGCGGAAGCGTTTCCGATCTGCTTTGGGGAAGAACTCTGATGAGCACCGCACTCGATTCGTTGGGACTCGTCGTGGTGAGTTACCGCTCATCAGACGAGCTCCAGAACTTTCTCAGCTCACTGAGCCACTCGAGTGTGGTTCCGGGAGAAATCGTCGTCGTCGACAACTCGCCCGAACAATCCGAGATTCCCGCTATCACTGGGCTCCCGCGGGTGTCGGTAATTCACCGTGCCGATAACCCGGGCTACGGCGCGGCAGCGAACATCGGTGTGGCAAGACTGTCAGAGTCGTGCGAATGGGTTGTGGTCTGTAACCCGGACATCGTCGTCGGGCCCGACACCCTCAGGGCAATAATTGGTGAGGCACAGTCTCGAGCCAAAGCAGGTTCGTTGGGCCCGGCAATCACCAATGAGGACGGGTCGCTATACCCCTCGGCTCGGGCCTTGCCCTCTCTGGGTGTGGGTATCGGCCACGCGCTTCTGGGGATTGTGTGGCCATCGAACCCGTGGACCCGCGCCTACCGCGGTGACTACCGCTCAAACTCCACGAGAGTCTCTGGTTGGCTCTCGGGGTCATTCCTTCTTCTGAACCGCAAGGCCTTCCAAGACGTCGGTGGGTTTGACGAGGGGTACTTCATGTTCTTCGAAGACGTCGACCTCGGTGCCCGGCTTGGACAGGCTGGTTACGAGAACGTTTACGTTCCCACAGCCCAGGCCACCCATTTGGGAGGGCGCTCCACGAAGAAAAACCACCAGGCGATGATTACCGCGCACCACCACTCGGCGATGCGGTTTATTTCGAAGCGCTACCCCGGCGCCCTGTGGTGGCCGCTTCGGGCATTGATAGGCCTCGGGCTCACTTTGCGGGAGAGGATTCTCCGCTCCCGCGCCCTCGAGGCTTAGAACCAGTCGAGCGTCTTCGCCTGAACTTCGTCGCGCATTTTCGCCTGGTAAATCGCGAGGCGGTCGGCGAGGCCCTTGTCCTCCGTTGCGAGCATCCTGACCGCGAGAAGAGCTGCATTCTTCGCCGCTCCTACGGCGACGGTGGCGACGGGGATCCCGTTTGGCATTTGAACGATGGAGAGAAGCGAATCCATTCCATCGAGGTATTTGAGCGGAATCGGAACACCAATCACGGGAAGCGTCGTGAGCGACGCCACCATGCCCGGCAAGTGAGCGGCTCCTCCCGCACCCGCGATGATGACTTTGATACCACGCTCGGCAGCGGACTCGGCATATTCGACCATCACGTGTGGCGTGCGGTGAGCGGAGACTACTTTGGCTTCGACACCGACTTTGAAGTCTTTGAGAAGCTCTCCGGCATCCCTCATGGTGGGCCAGTCCGAATCGGAGCCCATGATGATTCCCACGACTG
>JAYODB010000014.1:0-6571 GCA_038106075.1 Cellulomonadaceae bacterium
CCGTTCCACGTCGCCATCGAAAACTGGCAGCACGACCTCAACATCGGCTCAATCGTGAGAAGTGCGAACGCCTTTCTCGCCGACACCGTTCACATCATCGGCAGGCGGCGGTGGAACCGGCGCGGGGCGATGGTCACTGACCGCTACCAACACGTCGTTCACCACGCCGACGTCGCGACATTCCTCGGCTGGGCTCGGGGAGCTGGGGTGCCGATTGTGGCAGTCGACAACGTGGAGGGCTCGGTTCCGGTCGAAACCACCGCATTGCCCGAAAAGTGTGTGCTTCTCTTTGGCCAAGAGGGCCCCGGCCTGAGCCCGGAAGCCATTGCCGCAGCCGATGTCGTCGTGGATATCGCCCAGTATGGGTCGACCCGCTCCATTAACGCCTCGGCTGCGGCAGCTATCGTGATGCACCAGTGGGTCATGCAACACCGCTTCGGAGTGGGTCCGGGCCGAAACGACTAGACTTTGGGGGTCATTCCCGCCAATTTCGAGGACTTCTCTTATGCCTGCAATTGTGATTGTGGGAGCCCAGTGGGGCGATGAGGGTAAGGGTAAAGCGACCGACCTTCTCGCCGGGCGTATCGACTATGTCGTGAAGTTCAACGGCGGAAACAACGCGGGACACACGGTCGTCATCGGGGACGAAAAATACGCCCTTCACCTTCTGCCCAGCGGCATCTTGACCCCAGGAGTCACCCCCGTTATTGGTAATGGCGTCGTCATCGACCTGGAAGTCCTCGCGGAAGAACTCGAGGGTCTCACCGCTCGCGGGCTCGATGTGTCGAAGCTCCTGGTGAGCTCTCATGCACACGTGATTACCCTCTATCACCGCACTCTCGACAAGGTGACCGAGCGCTTCCTGGGTAAGCGTCAGATTGGGACAACCGGTCGCGGCATCGGCCCGACCTACGCCGACAAGATCAACCGAGTCGGCATCCGAATCCAAGACCTCTTCGACGAGGGCATTCTCCGCCAAAAGGTGGAAGGCGCCCTCGAGCTCAAGAATCACCTCTTGGTGAAGGTCTATAACCGCCGTGCGATTGCTGCCGACGAAGTTGTCGATGATTTGCTCAACTATCAAGACCTCGTCCGACCGATGGTCTCAGACACGTCACTTCTGCTGAACCAAGCGCTCGACCGCGAGGAAACGGTGTTGTTTGAGGGCGGTCAGGCCACCATGCTGGATGTCGACCACGGCACCTATCCGTTTGTGACCTCGTCAAACGCCACCTCGGGTGGTGCCGCGACGGGTTCGGGTGTTGCTCCGTGGCGCCTCAACCGTGTCGTCGGCATCGTCAAGGCCTACACGACTCGCGTGGGTTCGGGCCCGTTCCCCACCGAGCTCGAGGACGAATGGGGTGAGTGGCTTCGAGAGCGCGGTGCCGAATTTGGCACCACCACCGGTCGTCCCCGACGCACGGGCTGGTTCGACGCCCCTATCGCCCGCTACGCCACTCGCGTCAACGGCATCACCGACTACGTACTCACCAAACTCGACGTGCTCACCGGCCTCGAGAAAATTCCCGTCTGTGTCGCCTATGACGTTGACGGTCAGCGCGTCGATGAAGTGCCGTGGTCGCAGTCCGATTTCCACCACGCAAAGCCCATCTATGAGGAGCTTCCTGGCTGGAGTGAAGACATTCGTGGAGCGCGAGAGTTCAGCGACCTGCCTCAGGCAGCCCAGGACTATGTCGTCGCTCTCGAGCAGATGATCAACCAGAGAATTTCGGTGATTGGCGTGGGCCCGGGCCGCGACGAAGTCGTGGTTCGCCACGACCTTCTTGGCTAGGCGGTTAGGCTTTCGACATGGATTCGGACGCTCAGCACGAACTGGCTGAACTGCGCGCGAGCATCGACAATATCGATGCAGCGCTCGTTCACCTGCTCGCCGAGCGATTCAAGAACACGAAGCGCGTGGGACGTTTGAAGGCTCAGGCGATGATGCCGCCGTCCGACCCTGCACGCGAAGCGTCGCAGATCGCGCGGTTGAGGGAACTCGCTGCCGATGCTGATTTAGATCCTGCGTTTGCCGAGAAGTTCTTAGAGTTCATCCTCGCCGAGGTCATCCAGCACCACGAGCAATTAGCCTCGGATAGCGAGTAGTTCTTCGTAGAGACGATGGGCGGTCTCTTCCAGACGCTCCATCAGGATCTCGTCGCGCTCCACTTCGACAAACTTGGGCCCGGGCCAGCCAGGGACCATGTCACCACCCTTATTGACCCTGAGCATCCAGGCGAAAACACACATCTCAGCTCCCGTGACAAAGAGTTGCCACTGCACTTGCCGGTGGTAGTTGCCCGGCACCTGTGACCAGCGACCCCAATCACGCCCGGTGGTTTTCACTTCGGCAATGACACGGTGGTCAGCGGAGAGGCCGTCGGGGGTGGCCATCATCCACTTCTTTTCGGCTGCGTCTTTGGCAATCAGCCAATCGTTGGCTTCGATGTCGACGACGGTTTGAAGCTTTTCGATAATCGGGCCCTCTTGCTCACGGCCAAAACGCATGTAGTCGTTATCGGGGATTTCGCCGGGCTGTCGAATCTGGTCGAGCACTTCTTGGAACCCGTCTGGAGTGACCGCTTTGGCGACAGCTGTCGCGGTGACACCTGTTTGGCGGACCTCCAACCACTTCTCCCTCTCTCGAGAGGGAACGAGGAAGCGGTCTTGTTCGATCATCCGATTCAGGCTAGACCCGACCGCCGACGAGGGCGCCGAAGGCCTCGGGGAGTCTCGATTCGTGGAGGGCGTGCAGCTCGTCCAGGCCGAAGGTTCCTGCGTCGGCTATCTCAAGAGACGATTGGGCGGCGTCGGTCACTCCGATGCGGAGGACGGGAACCCCACGTCCCTTACACAGGCCCTGGAATTTCACATCATCCTCGCGGGCAACGGAGACAATCGCCCGTCCCTGCGACTCGGAAAACAACGCTGTGACCATATCGATTCCGTCACGTTCCATCACTTCGCCAAGCCACACCCGCGCCCCCACGCCCCTTCGCAACACCGCTTCGGTGAGGGACTGGATCAGACCACCGGTGGAGAGGTCGTGGGCTGAGGTCACGAGCCCCTGATGGGCCGCGCTGCTGAGCAGGCCCGCGAGAGCCTTCTCCTCGTCAAAGTCGACAGTTGGCGGCAGGCCACCCAAGTGAGAGTGGATAGCGTCGGCCCAGATGGAGCCGTCGAGCTCGAGGGCGGTGGAGCCCAGGAGATAGATGTTTTCCCCGTCGTCTTGCCAGCCCGAGGGAAGCCTGCGGGCCACGTCATCAATCACGCCCATTACCGCCACGACCGGAGTGGGGTGGATGGGGGTGTCTCCGGTTTGGTTGTAGAGGCTCACATTCCCACCGGTCACCGGAACGTCGAGTTCGACGCAGGCGTCGGCGAGGCCAGCCACGGCCTCGGCGAACTGCCACATCACCTCGGGGTTCTCGGGGCTGCCGTAGTTGAGGCAGTCGCTGACCGCGACAGGGGTCGCGCCCGTGGCGGCAACGTTGCGGTAGGCCTCTGCGAGCGAGAGAGCTGCCCCCGCGCGCGGGTCGAGCTGTCCATACCGACCGTTCGCGTCGGTCGCGAGGGCAACCCCCAGGCCTGATACCTCGTCGACGCGAAGCATGCCGGCGTCATCGGGCGTGGCCAGTGCCGTGTTGCCCAGCACGTAGTGGTCGTATTGATTGGTAATCCAGGTGGCGGCTTGGAGGTTGGGGTGGCTCAGGACGGCGCGGATTTGTTCCATCACGGCAGCCGCCGTGTTGTCTCGTTCTCTCGAATGGACGCTGTCTTGTTGCAGAGCGTCAAGCCACTCTGGACGAGTCATCGGGCGGTGGTAAACCGGCGAATCGATGGCCACGGTCTTGGGGTCCACGTCGACGATGGTTTCACCGTGCCAGGTGATGACGAGGCGGCCGTCATCGGTGACTTCACCGAGAACACTGGTGTCGACCTCCCATTTGGAGGTGACCTCGAGGAACTTGTCGAGCAGGTCGGGGCGAACAATCGCCATCATGCGCTCTTGACTCTCAGACATCAGAATCTCTTCAGGGGTCAGGGTGTCATCGCGCAGGAGCACTCGGTCCAATTCGACCGCCATACCCGCTCCACCGTTGGCGGCGAGCTCGCTGGTGGCACAGCTAATCCCAGCAGCACCCAAGTCTTGGATCGCTTCGACGAGTTCTTTCTCAAACAACTCCATGCAGCATTCGATGAGGACCTTTTCGGCAAAGGGGTCGCCGACCTGAACCGCGGGGCGCTTTGCGGGCCGACCGTCGTCCCCAAATGTCTCACTCGCGAGGATTGATGCCCCACCGATGCCGTCACCGCCGGTGCGGGCACCGAAAAGCACCACCTTGTTGCCCTTACCGGTGGCGTTTGCCAGGTGAATGTCGTCGTGGCGCATGACTCCCACGGCGAGAGCGTTCACGAGGGGGTTCTTTTGGTAGCTGGGGTCAAACCACGTCTCGCCACCAATATTGGGAAGCCCCAGGCAATTGCCGTAAAAACTAATTCCTGAGACCACACCAGGAACGACGCGGGCCGTGTCGGGGTGGTCAATGGCTCCAAAGCGTAGGGCGTCCATCACGCCAATGGGGCGCGCACCCATCGAAATGATGTCGCGGACGATACCGCCCACACCGGTGGCGGCTCCCTGGAAGGGTTCGATGTAGCTCGGGTGGTTGTGGCTTTCGATTTTGAAGGTGACGGCCCAGCCTTCACCGACGTCCACGACGCCAGCGTTTTGACCCATGCCGACCATGAGGTTCTTCTTCATCGACTCGGTCATCTTCTGGCCGAATTGTTTGAGGTGGACCTTGGATGACTTGTAGGAGCAGTGCTCACTCCACATCACCGAATACATGGCGAGCTCGCCCGAAGTGGGTCGACGCCCTAGTAGCTCAACGATGTGGTGGTATTCGTCGTCGGTGACACCAAGCTCCCGGTAGGGAAGCTCCACCTCAGGCGTGGCCTGGGCGTGTTCGACTGAATCGATGGTCCGCTTTTGTTCAGCCATTTGAGCCCCATTCCGTGGGCGAACCAAGGGACAAGAGAATGCCGAGGAGTGCGCCCAAGATCACGACAACGGTGATCACCATGAGCGCGGGTCGGGCGACCAGCCAGCGAAAGAGGGGGTCGGGGAAGCGAACGTCGCGGGGGTCTGAACCGGCCTCGGTTCGCCAGTCGCCCTCCAGAAGCCCCTTCTTCACGACCGCACGATCAAACGGGATGGTCGCGTAAGGAGGAATCGCGATGGCGAGTGCGGCCAGGGCCCGCCCCACACTCCAGCGCTGGTTCATCGCCACAATCACGGCAACCGAACAGTAGGTGAGGAACACGACACCGTGGGAAATGCCGGCGACAAAAAACCAGGAACCGTCTTGACCAAAGCCGTAACGAGCAATCATCGCGATGATGAGCCCTGTCCAGGTCGCGGTTTCTGCCACAGAGACAAAGCCGTAGAGGTTCTTAGGGCTCACCGTCATCGAAGCACCCCTTCGAGGGCGAGCGAGGTGAAGAAGGTGAGCCCGTCAGTGCCATTGCGCATGGCCTGATCGGTGTCGGGGCCGAAGCCTTCCTCGACGGCGTGCTCGGGGTGGGGCATTAAGCCGACGACAGTGCCTGCTTCATTGCGCAGGCCCGCGATGTCGTGGAGGGAGCCGTTGGGGTTTACGCCGACATAGCGAAACACGACAAGCCCTTCACCTTCGACGCGCTTGAGGGTTTCTTCGTCGGCGATGTATCCGCCTTCACCGTTCTTGAGCGGAATGACGATGTGCTGGTTGTCCTCAAAACCCGCACTCCAGCGGGTCGACGTGTTCTCGACGACGAGTTCCTGGTCGCGACAAATGAACTGTCCGTGGTCGTTGCCAATCAGGCCACCGGGGAGAACACCCGCTTCCATCAGGATTTGGAAGCCATTGCAAATACCCAATACCGGGAGGCCCTTACCGATGGCCTCCACAATGTCCGCCATGATCGGCGAGCGAGCGGCGATGGCCCCGCATCGGAGATAGTCGCCATAGCTAAAGCCTCCGGGGAGAACGAGGGCGTCGACATCTTTGAGGTCGTGTTCGCCGTGCCACAGTGCGACCGGAGTGTGTCCGGCGAGGCGAACCGCGCGCAACGCGTCGCGGTCATCGAGGGAACCAGGGAAGGTGACAACACCAACCCGCATCAGTCGTTGTCCTCCACGCGGATGTCGACGACGTCTTCAATTACGCCGTTGGACAGAAGCTCATCGGCGATGGTGCGGGCCTTCGAGAGGTGGGCGTCGGTGACCTCGCCCTCGACTTTCAGTTCGAAGCGCTTACCGATTCTCGCATCGGTGAAATCGGTGGTGCCGCCTCTCAGAAGCGAGCGGTGCACGGCTTTCCCTGCCGGATCGAGAAGTTCCCGTTTGGGCATGACCTCAATGATGATGGTCGCCACCTGATGTCCCCTGACGCGTAGAAGCTGAAATCCAGCTTCAATTCTATCGGGGTCGAAGGTGCTCAAGCGCCCCTCGACCCACCGCGTCAGAGACCGCAAACGACGCCCACACCCGGTATCCCTCGGCTCCGGGATGGAAGCCGTCCTCGGC
>JAYODB010000014.1:6671-28393 GCA_038106075.1 Cellulomonadaceae bacterium
CAAACGACGCCCACACCCGGTATCCCTCGGCTCCGGGATGGAAGCCGTCCTCGGCGAAGAAGGTAGGCGGGTAGTCACGGGGTGGCGGGGACATCAGCGCATACGGTTTGGCTTCGACCACGCGGCGCATCCCCACCTCGATGCCCTTGCCGTGGTTCGCCATTACGGTGCGCAACGGTTCGGGGAGGGAAGTGAACTTGTGGAACGCCGGGAGAGATGACACGAGCACGAGAGCGTTGGGAAAACGCTCGTGCAGAGTGTCGACGATTTCGGCCACGTTATTGACGGCGCGGCGTCTGGGCTGGAGATTCTTGGCGTCGTTGGCTCCGATTGACACCATCGCGATGTCAACGTCTTCTGACTCGTTGAGCGCTTCGGGCAGATATTCCTCGAGCAGCTGGCCGGTTGTGATACCGCGTTCGCCGAAACTGTCCCAGCCCACACCACGACCCAGCTCTTTATAGAGCGCCCGGGCGAGCTGGGCGGTGAGCCCCAGCATGGGGTTGTCGACGCCGACTCCGGCAATGGTGGAGTCGCCCAGTCCCAAGAGTCGGAGGGGCTTGGGCCCACTGATGGTTCCCGACCACGGCATCGGCGCGTTGGGCAATCGCGGCCGACCGGTTCTCACCATCCGTCCCTGGGTCACCAGAAGCGGCGAAATCAGATAGCCCAGAGGCCGGGCGACCAGGTGTGAGGGTCGAATGCCGGGGTAACGAGGGCCGTGGTTGAGAGCAAGGCTCATTCGGCCCCCATGAGGCGGGTAGCGAGCTCTGCGTATCTTTGTGAGGTCTTTTGGACAATCTCGTCAGGGAGGGACGGAGGGGTGCCGGTCTTGTCCCAATTGTGGGCGAGCCAGTTGCGAATGATTTGTTTGTCGAAAGAATCCAGTCGGTTCGGACCACCCGCCGGGTAGAGCTTGCCATCCCAGTAGCGCGAGCTGTCCGGGGTCAGTGCTTCGTCACCCAAACGCATTTCTGCAGTGTCGCGATCAAGGCCAAACTCAAATTTGGTGTCCGCCAGAATCAGCCCCCGAGCCTCAGCGAGCTCGGATGCCGTGTGGTAGATCGACAGAGACCAGTCCCGAAGCTGGATAGCCCTCTCCCGGCCCACACGATCCACGACCTGCTCGAAGGAGATGTTCTCGTCGTGGTCTCCCACGGCGGCTTTCGTTGCCGGTGTGAAGAGCGGTTCGGGAAGCTTGTCTCCCTCCTTCAAACCCGCAGGCAACGGAATACCGCAGACGCTCTGGCTCGCCTGGTATTCCCTCCAACCGGTGCCCGCCAGGTAGCCGCGGACAACACATTCCACTGGAAGCATAGACAGCGACTGTGCAATCACTGCCCTGCCGGAAACCTCGTCGGGGACGGTCTCACCGAGTAAATGATTGGGAATATGGTCGAGTTGGTCCATCCACCAGCCACTAATCTCAGTCAGAATCTGCCCTTTACCGGGGATTTCTGGTTGGAGGACGACGTCGAACGCACTCACCCTTTCCGTGGCGACGATGAGGAGACGGGAAGCCTCCTCGAGGCTAGATGCGCCTTGCGGAATATATACGTCTCGAACCTTGCCCTGATAGGCCAAAGTCCACTCAAACAGAGTTGCCATCGCTCACTTTCGCGGCAATGTCACTGCGATAGTGACTTCCCTCAAGAGAGATCGCGGAGAGAGCGGTGTAGGCCCGCTCTCGCGCTTCACTGAAGCTTCCACCGTGCGCCACCACACTCAGCACACGGCCTCCGGTGGCGATCAAGCCCTCATCGGTTTCTGCGGTGGCGGCGTGGGCAATGCTGACTCCAGGAATCTCTTGCGCGAGGTCAAGTCCGGTGATGGGTCGACCGGTGAGGGGCTTTTCCGGGTACCCCTCGCTCGCCAGGACGACGGTGATGACCGCATCGTCGGAGAACACGATGGGCTCGGCGTCGGCGAGTGTGCCGTTGGCCGCGTGAAGCAGGAGGGGGGCCAGTGGGCTTTCGAGGCGGGAGAGCACGACCTGGGTTTCGGGGTCACCAAAGCGCGCGTTGAATTCGATGACCTTCACCCCCGAAGGTGTCACGATCAGACCGCAGTAGAGGAGGCCGACGAATGGCACTCTCCGGGAGGCAAGCTCTCGAATGGTGGGCAGAGCAACGGTGTTGGTGACGTCCTCAACAAATCCCTCGGGTAGCCAGGCGAGAGGGCTGTACGCCCCCATCCCGCCCGTGTTTGGGCCTTGGTCTCCATCGAAGGCGCGCTTGTAGTCCTGTGCTGGGGCGAGGGGAACAACATGTTCACCGTCGGAGAGGAAGAACAGAGACACCTCCTCTCCGGAGAGGAACTCTTCGACGACAACCGTGCCGTCCTGGAGGTAGTAGCTGGCGTGTTCGACGGCGGCCGCGCGGTCCTCCGTCACGATCACGCCCTTTCCGGCGGCGAGACCATCCGCCTTCACCACGTAGGGCGAGCCGAGGTCATCGAGGGCAGTGTTCAATTCGTCGATGGTCGAGACGGTGACTCCCTTACCGGTGGGCACTCCAGCGGCTGCCATGACGTCTTTGGCAAACGACTTGGACCCTTCGATGGCCGCTGCTTTCCGGTCCGGGCCGAAGACGGGGATGCCTTCTTTGCGTAATTTGTCGGCTACTCCCGCGACCAAGGGCGCTTCAGGCCCCACAACGACCAGATCCGCCTCGAGGTCTTTTGCAATCTGAGCCACAACGCTTGGATTTGTGGGGTCGAGGGCGACATTCTCCGCGACCTGAGCGGTTCCCGCATTTCCCGGAGCGGCGAACAGCTCGTGCCCTCCCTCTCGAGCCAGAGTCATGACAATGGCGTGTTCGCGTGCTCCCGAACCGAGGACCAAAATCTTCACCAGGCCACCATACCCCCGAGCTTGTTAGCGTGTGGGGGTGGCAATTCGCAGCATTCCCGCCGCCGACGGCGACCGTGTTCTCTCCGCCTGGTTGAGCGACCCGGACTCAATCCGTGGCGACGCTGCCGAGCTCGCCCTCGCCGTTCGCTACGGCTTGCAGCTCATCCGGCAGAAGGCGCCCGGCAATAGCGTCGAGCTTCGGGTTCCCCCTTTCGGAGCAACCCAAATCATCGAGGGTCCCCGGCACACCCGTGGGACTCCCAAAGCGGTTATTGAGGTGGCGGCCGAGGTGTGGCTTGACCTGGTAGTGGGCAAAACGAGCTTCAGCGAAGCACAGCGGGATGGCTCTGTTTCCGCGTCGGGAGTGCGGGCAGACCTCCAAGGCTTTCTTCCGCTGTGGCCCCTAAGCTGACGCCGTGGCGAAGAAAGAGGACGGAGAGCTCGTCTCCATCAGGAGAGCACCTAAACTCGCGCCGTTTGTGGTGTTGGGTGCAGGGCTTGGTCTCGTCATCACTTTGGCCCTGACGTCGCTCTTTCCCTCAGACCCGACCATTGGATTCGCCGCCCTTTCGGGCTACTTCGCCATTTTTGGTGTGACGGCAGGCTTGACCATCGGCATTCTGTGGTGGCTCATTCTCGATCGGCGCTCGCGTAAGCGCGAAAAGCAGGTGCGGATGGAGCGGGAGCAGAACTAGCTGGACTGGTTCAGCTCGAGCCAGCTCAAGTACTCCTCGCTGACCGTGCCGGTGCAGTATTCGCCAGTGAAGCAGCTCATATCTAAATCAGTGATGTCGGTGCCTTCGAGGATGGCCGCCTTCATGTCCTCGACTTCTTGATAGATGAGGTAGTCCGCGCCAATCTCTTGAGTGATTTCAGGAATCGACTTCCCGGCGGCCACGAGTTCGTGCTGGGTCGGCATGTTGATCCCATAGACGTGGGGGTAGCGAACGGGAGGGGCTGCCGAGGTGAAGGTCACCGTTTTGGCCCCTGCCTGACGGGCCATTTCGATGATCTCCCGCGAGGTTGTTCCGCGCACAATCGAGTCGTCCACAATCAGGATGTTCTTGCCCTGGAACTCTTGAGACATGGCGTTGAGTTTTTGACGCACACTCTTCTTCCGCTGGGCCTGGCCAGGCATGATGAAGGTTCGGCCCACGTATTTGTTCTTATAGAAACCCTCGCGATATTCGATACCCAGTCGCCGTGCCACCTGCATCGCCGCGGGGCGCGCCGAGTCGGGAATGGGCATGACCACGTCGATGTCTCCGACCGGCGCGTGCTTGGCGATGGTCGCCGCGAGGCGGTCACCGAGGCGCAGCCGGGCCTCATAGACCGAGATGCCGTTGAGGGTGGAGTCGGGACGTGCCAAATAGACGTATTCAAACGAGCAGGGGTAGAGCTGCGGTGTCTTCGCGCACTGGCGCTCGCTGATGGTGCCATCTGTGGCGATAAAGACGGCCTCGCCGGGGGCAATGTCCTTCACAAACTCGTATTCACCAGACTCCAGCACGAGAGATTCACTGGCGACCACCCATTCGGTTCCGACCAGGCCGGCCTGCCGCTTCCCCAACACGAGCGGTCGAATGCCGAAGGGGTCGCGGAAAGCAACGAGCCCTTGACCGCCGATCAGGGCAACCGCGGCGTAGGAGCCCTCGACTCTTTCGTGAAGATGTGAGATGGCGTCGAAGAGGAGGTCGGGGTGGAAGGGGCGCCCTTGGCCGGTGTGTTGGAGTTCACTGGCGAGAACGTTGACCAAGAGTTCCGTGTCGGAGGAGGTGTTCAGGTGGCGCCGGTCCGATTCCGCGAGCTGGGCGGTGAGCTCACGGGTATTGGTGAGGTTGCCGTTGTGCACCAGCACGATGCCGTAGGGCGAGTTCACGTAGAACGGCTGGGCCTCCTCCTCTCGCTTTGCCTTGCCTCTCGTGGCATAGCGGACGTGACCCAGGCCGGTGGTTCCCAAAAGGCCACGCATATCACGGGTGCGATACGCCTCCCGGACCTGGCCTTTGGCTTTGTGAATGTGGAAGCTTGAGCCATTGAGCGTGGCGATACCGGTCGAGTCTTGACCGCGGTGCTGAAGCAGGCCCAGAGCGTCATAAATCTGCTGGTTGACGGGGCTGGAGGAGACGATGCCCACGATGCCACACATGACCCGGCGGTACTCCCCTTCGACATCGCCTATCGGCGGTGAGCGCTATGGGGTAAGTCTGTCACATCCCCTGCGGTGAGGGATTTTTCCGAGCTGACCACCCCAACCACGCCCACCAGAGGAGAGACAGGCCCCCGAGAACCCAGAGCCACCACGTCGCCCAAATCTGCGTGGTGGGTTCTGCCGGGATTTCGGCCGCCTGAGGCTCTGGCTGCGGTGGATCCGCAGGGAGGGGCGTGGCTGGGGAGGACTCTTGAAGTTGGAAGTCGGGCTCTGGGGCGTCGGCCGGTTCCGATTCTTCTGGGAAGGCCGGGATGGCGACACGAGTAAGCGGTGGAGCGGGGCTTGGCGTGACCTCGATGACATCGGTTCGTTCTTTCTTTGCACGCGAGGGTGACGATGACACCACGGCCACGACCGGAGCCTCTGGGTTCTCGTCGACCACGTCGACGGGCTCTGGCACGGGTTCTGGTTCGGGTTCTGGCGCAGGCTCAGAAATGGTGAGGGTGACCAGCTGCGTCATCGGTTGAGACCGTCTGGTGACCCCGCCCTCAGTGGTTTCTAACCAGCTCGAGAGGGTGAGGGCGTGGTCCCCGAGTGTGGGAGCTGTGGAGTAGTCAAAGCTGATGGTCGCTGGAGTGCGTGACTCGTCGATCTGAGAGGTGAGGAAGCTCGGCAGACCGCCGAGGCTAAAGCGCCGAGTAGAACCCGCTGGCGTCGTTACTCGGTCGTCAACCGTGATCGAGACTTCTTGGGATTGCTCCGAGGCGGAGAGGATTTCCCAGGCATTGGTCTCCAGACACGAGGAGGGTGTGGCGAGGTCGGTCCCGAAGTGAGCGGCGGGGTCTGCCGCGATGGTGAGCGCGAGCTCTCTCACTCCCGCAGCCGCACACGGGTCGCTGTCGATGAGAAACGTGTGCAGGGTGATGTCAGATGTGGTGCCCGAAATGTTCCCGACATACGCGGTCAGCTCAGGATCACCGGAGGTGACCAGTTGTTCGTGGTCGTTTCGTGAGGCAAAGAACGCGTCGCCATCTGTGGCACTGATGTGCATCAGCACGCTGGCGTGCGAGCCGGAGGTATCAGAAACGATGAGGGCCGATGGCGAGACGTATTCATACGCGACATGTGAACCCGCGGCGAGTGTGGCGTGGAGGTAGAAGCGCATCCGCGGGAGTGAACCCGCCCACATTTCTTGTAAGGCGACCTCGTGGCGAATCGAGTTGCCCTGAAAGGTGACGGTTGATTGGACGATGTTGCGGGTAAGGGAGTCGGTGATGATCTGGCTCGAGAGCACCATGGTGCTCGTCTGGCCCTGTTCGATGGTGACCGCCTCATTCCATGCGGAGAATTCGTTGCGCTCAGGGAGCTCGGTGTCGATTTTGCGCTCTAACCCCCAGCGCCCGTATTCGGTGAAGGTAACGCTGCGCCAACCATCGTGGGCGGGATCGAATACCCGGGGTACCCCGCCCACGATGACGCCGGAGGTGGTGTCGACACTGCTGTAGGAGAAGGTGGAGGTTGCCAGCTCACCGATGTCATCGGCAAAAGCCGGCCCTACAGGCAGTACCGCCGCACCCATCACCACAGAGACGGCGAGGACCGTCGTGGAGGTTCGCAGGTGTTGGGTGCGTGCCATCTCCGAGCTCCTTTGTTGGGTTCGCAGAAGAGACGTTACGAAGAGGGCTCCGGCCCGCGCAGAAGTTATCCACACATTTGTTTAGTTTTGAACTTTCCCGGCTCGAGTAGGCTGATTGTGTGACCGATCAGACCGCTTATCAAAGGGCGGGCGTGGACACCAAAGCTGGCGATATCGCTATCGAGCTGATGCGCCAGGACGTTCTCAACACCCACAAGGGCCGCGTTATTGGTGGTGTCGGGGGTTTTGCCGGCCTCTTCGATGCGGCTGTCCTCAAGGACTATCGCCACCCGGTGTTGGCGACCTCGACGGACGGGGTGGGAACGAAACTGGCGATTGCTCAGGCGTTGGATCGCCACGACACCATCGGCCAAGACCTGGTCGCGATGGTCATCGACGACATCGTCGTCGTGGGGGCAACCCCTCTGTTCCTCACTGACTACATCGCGGTCGGCAAAGTTCACCCCGAGCGCGTCGCCGCGATTGTGTCCGGTATTGCGAAAGCGTGTGAAGCGAGCAACGTCGCCGTCGTTGGAGGTGAGACCGCAGAACACCCGGGCTTGCTGGGGGAGGACGAATATGACGTAGCCGCGGCGGTCACAGGTGTCGTCGAAAAAGACGAACTGCTGGGGCCCGGACGGGTCGTTGTCGGAGACGAAGTCGTCGCCGTAGCCTCCAGCGGTCTCCACAGCAACGGATACTCCCTCGCTCGCCACATCATCGCCGAGGCGGGGATATCCCTGCACGATTCAGTGCCCGGGGTGAGCCAAAACGTGGGCGAGGTCCTGCTCGAGCCCACCCTCGTCTACACCCCCGCCATGTTGCGGGTACTGAGTGATGTTCCCGGTGCTGTTCACTCGGCCAGTCACATCACCGGTGGTGGAATCGTTCAAAATATCGCTCGAGTCCTACCTCAGGGTGTGGCGTTGAGTCTTCAGCGGGGAAGCTGGCCGGTGCCGCCGGTATTCCCGTGGCTCGCCCACCAGGGCGGTCTCACCTTGAGCGACGTCGAAGACACCTGGAATTTGGGTATCGGGCTTGCTGTGGTCTGCGAGGCCGGTCGGGGCGCCGACGTTGTGGCCTCGTTTGAGGCTTCTGGCCACTCGGCGTGGATTGCCGGAGTGGTGTCCGAAGCGCAGGCGGGCCAGCAAGCAGAAGCCGCCAAGGGCGTCAGCGGAGGTTACGTCGAACTGACGGGAGCCTGGGGCTAGTCTTCGTCGTCCTCGTCCGTCGCCCAACGGTCGACGTAAAGGTCTTCATCGTGAGAGTTCGCGCTCGCGAGTTCCTTCTCGAGCTGTGAAAGGTCCGTATCGGGGCTGAAATACTTCAGCTCACGAGCCACCTTGGTGTGTTTGGCTTTTTGACGTCCGCGACCCATGCCAACTCCTTGAAAGGCCACTCGAAACTACTTCGGGGAACGCCCTCTTTCGGGGCGAAAAGCTGTGCGCGAGTGTAGCACGCCAGCCTCTACGCGCCTCAGGAGCTAGAGCGCCAGCGAGGCAATCAGGTAGCCGATGAGGAACCCTGCGAGACCTCCGAAAATGTGCCAGGCGAGAAGAGACCATCCCCCTCGCATTCGGCTGCGAAATTCCTCAGCCACATCCACCGCGAGGGTTGACAGCGTGGTGATTGCTCCAAAGAGGCCCGCGGCGAGAAGCCACGACCAGATGCCCCAGTCAGCGGCAATGACAAAGCCCGTACCCGCCGAACCGACGATATTGGCTGCGACGGTTGCGTATTCACTGCGCCACATCGAACGGATGAAGAGATGCAGCAGACCCAACCGAATGAGGGCTCCGGCTGCCCCCAACCCGGCAATGGCCACTATCGACAGAACGCTGTTCACGAGGCACCCGCCTTTGGGCCTCGTGCAAGCACAGAGATGCCCACACCCAAGACCACCGTGAGGGCGAGATAGACCACAGCAATCACGCTGTGACCCGCGCTATAGGAGAGGGCGGAGATCGCTATCACCGCGGACCAGGTGGTGAAGGAACCGAGAAAACCCACACTGATGGCGTGGAGGAGCGCCGGCGAGGGAATGAGGTGAGCGTGGCGGCGCAGCAGACTCAACAGCAAGGCCCCGAGCGTATTGATCGCGAGAGTCACCGCGAGAGTCTCGGGAGCGAGGGTGTCGCCACCAAAGAGTTCGGTCAGTCCCGTCCGTGAGAGAGCTCCGAGGGCGCCGCCCATCGCAACGAGAGTGATGGTGAGGGCGGGCACACCGGAAGGCTAGTACGGACCGACATACACTGGGCGGTATGGCCAGCAACGAGTCGTCTTCGCGCGCGTGGCGACGACCGATGCGAGTGGTTCTCTGGGCCGTCGCTCTGGTCGTTGCACTCGTGCTTGCGTTCACCGCCTACCTCCTCATCCCCATCCTGACCGGCGGTGATCAAGGCTCTTCCGGCCAGGCGCGTGTTCAGGGCTTCCCGCTCAGCGCGGAAGCAACCGGAGATGATGGGCGCACCAGAACCTTGAGCGTCCGATCCGAAGACGGTTCGGCTCTCGACCTCACCTCGGTGACTGCGGGTGATCGACTGGTGGTTTCGGGCTCCGGTTTTGATGCATCGACGGGGATTTATGTGGCGGTGTGTAAGGTTCCTGACTCTGTAGACCTGAAGCCAGGCCCCTGCCTAGGGGGAGTGCCCGATATTGAGGCTGAGCAAACGGGAGCCGAGGGTGAGGTGCAGTGGGCCGCCTCCAACTGGATCAATGATGACTGGGCGTGGCGGCTCTTTGGTGCTCGAAGCTTTGACGACCCCGACGCGGGAACATTCACTGCCTATTTACTCCTGCCAGAAAGCTCGGACGAATTTGTTGACTGCGTGGTCGACAGCTGTGCGATTTACACCCGAAACGACCACACGGCGCTCGAGAACCGGGTTCAAGACCTCTACTTGCCGCTGTCTTTCTCCGAGTAAACCGGAATCGTCATCGCCGGGATTGTGCGGTGAACGAGGGGACCGATGGCGAGGGCAAACACGATGGTTCCTAAACCAAAGGTGCCACCCAAAATCACTCCAATGACCAACACGGTCAGTTCGATGGAGGTTCGAACCGCCCAAATCGGCCAACCGAACTTCTTGTTTGCCCCCGTCATGAGCCCGTCTCGTGGGCCCGGGCCAAAGCGTGCCCCGATATAGAAGCCGCTTGCGACCGCGAGCATGAGGACGCCCGTGAGGAACACCACCCACTTCTGAATCAGGCTGTCGGGAGTCTGAATGAAGAGCAGCCCGACCTCCATCGAGGGCCCCACAAGCAGAGCGTTGAAGACGGTTCCAAATCCGGGCCGCTGCCCCAGGGGAATCCATAACAGCAACACGGCGAGGCCAATGATTACCACCCACCAGCCAATCCCGATTCCCGTGGTGACGTGGAGGCCTTCAGCAAAGACCGTCCAGGGGTCGACGCCGACTCCGGCGCGGAGCATCATCGCCGCTGCCCAGCCGAACATGAACAGGCCGAAGTAGAGGCTCACGAGGCGATAAATAATGTGGCCGAAGCGACGCGGTGTCATGTTCACACCGCCAGCATTCCACTTGCGACGAGCGCCAGAACGAGGCCCACCCACTGAACCTTCTGAATGCGCTCGCGCAACAGGATTGAGGCGAGGGCGATGGTCCCCGCAGGGTAGAGCGCGGTCAACACCGACACCACAGCGATTTCTCCCACACGAAGGCCTACGAGGACTGCAACGTTGGCCAGCGCGTCGAAGACGCCCCCGGCGACCATCACCCACACCAACCTCTTCCATGGCAGCCCGCCCGAGTCGGCGTCTTTGACGAGTGCTTTTCTCCCACGCAGGGGAAGGAAGACCAGCAGGATGGCGAGGACCAAGACGGTTTGAACTATTCGGTTCGCGACGAGTGAGGTAATACCCGAGTCATCGGGAGCAAGGTCGATAAAGATGTAGAACGCGCCAATCAGGACTCCCGAGCCGATGGCCATCAGCAGAGCGCTCAGGGAGGGTCGCGCGGCGTTGTCGTCCGGGACAATTCCGACCAACACAACGGCGACCAAAGCGAGTGCGAGAGCAGGGTATGCCCAGGGGGAGAGTTGCTCTCCCATCGCGAAACCCCACGTCATCGGTACGAGCGCGGACAGGATGGCTGTCGTCGGGGAGAGAATGCTCATCGGCCCGCGGGCGAGGCAGGCATAGAGCAAACCAATCGCGGCCAAACCGGTCACCCCGGAAATGCCCCCGTAGATGGCGGATTCCAGGCTCCACCGGTCAGACATCGCAAGAGAAATCGCGCCCATCACGATCAGACCGGTGAGCGCGACAAAGCCGGTCACCACGAGAGCGTGAAGACGCTTGGTGGCATATCCGCCCACAAAATCGGCCGCGCCATAGAGCAGTGCCCCGAGCAGACCGAGCGTGACGGTCAGCACGAAGGAACCCGCATAGATGTAACACTACGACTTCTCCCACCAAACCCCCGTACGCTAGTGAGCTCAGAATCAGACCACTGTAAGGGGGACTATCGTGGCTGCCGTTTACGGCGACATCACCGAGGCTTTTGGCCAGACGCCGCTGGTGCGGCTCAACCGAGTCGTAGGCGACTCGACGGCAACGGTGTTGGCAAAACTCGAGTTTTATAACCCGACCGCGAGCGTGAAAGACCGCCTCGCCATCTCCGTTGTCAACACTGCCGAAGCAGCTGGTGAATTGCAGCCCGGTGGCACCATCGTCGAGGCCACCAGTGGAAACACGGGTATCGCGCTCGCCATGGTGGCTGCCGCCCGCGGATACAAAGCCATCCTCACGATGCCCGAGACGATGAGCATGGAGCGCCGTATGCTGCTGCGCGCCTACGGCGCCCAGTTGATTCTCACCCCGGGTCCCGAGGGCATGAAGGGGGCCGTGGCGGCCGCCGAAAAGATTGCCGCGGAAACCCCGGGAGCTGTGCTGGCTCGTCAGTTCGAAAACGAGGCGAACCCCGAGATTCACCGCAAGACCACGGCTGAGGAAATCTGGCGCGACACTGACGGCAGTGTCGACGTCTTTGTCTCTGGCGTGGGCACCGGCGGCACACTCACCGGAACCGGCCAGGCGCTCAAGGCGAAGAAGGATGCCATCAAGGTCGTCGGCGTCGAGCCTCTTGAATCACCCATTTTGAACGGTGGCGACCCCGGCCCGCACAAGATTCAGGGCATCGGGGCCAACTTTGTGCCTCCGGTGTTGGACCGTGAGATTTACGACGAAATTATCGATGTCTCGGCGGAGCAGGCGTTCGCGATGGCTCGCCGCCTCGGCGCCGAGGAGGGAATCCTGGGTGGAATCTCGTCCGGGGCGACCGCCCACGCTGCGGTCGAGTTGGCGTCGCGCCCCGATTTTCAGGGAGCCACCATTGTCGTGATTTTGGCGAGCTACGGTGAGCGCTACCTCTCCACACCGCTGTATGAGGGACTTGGCGACTAGTCGATGACTCCCCGAACACGCCTTGGCGAAGATATCCAGGCGGTCCTGCAGCGTGATCCTGCCGCCCGTTCGGCCTTTGAGGTGTTGCTCACTTCCCCTGGTATCAGGGCGCTGTGGTGGCACAGGGTGGCAAACAGGCTCTGGCATTCAGGCTGGAAGCTTCTCGCTCGCCAGATCGCTTATCGCTCCAGAAAAGTGACCGGTATCGAGATTCACCCGGGCGCCACTATTGGCCGCCGCCTCGTCATCGACCACGGCATGGGAGTGGTCGTCGGCGAGACGGCAACCATCGGAGATGACTGCCTGATTTATCACGGTGTCACCCTCGGGGGAAAGAAGCCAGGCGACCGCGACCACTCCGAGGGCCGGAGGCACCCGAGCGTCGGTCACGGCGTGACCATCGGAGCGGGAGCAATTGTTCTAGGCTCGGTTACCGTTGGTGACGGCGCTCGAATTGCCGCCCAGGCGGTTGTCGTGACTGACGTCCCCGCCGGGGCCCTCGCTGTGGGGGTGCCAGCGAAGATTCTTCCCGGAAAGGCGTAGCCATGTTGAAGCAGGTGTCGAGGGCAACCCTGACACCGCTCGTGCGAATCCTGTTTCGCGCAAAAGTGACCGGCAAGAAGAACGTGCCCCTCGAGGGCCCGGTGATTTTGGCGAGCAACCACCTTTCCTTTATCGACAGCGTGGTGATTACCCTCCTCGCGCCGAGGACCGTGTCCTTCTTGGCGAAGGATTCCTACTTCACGGGTAAGGGCGTCAAAGGAGCTCTTTCTCGCTGGTTCTTCCAATCGATTGGAGCCATTCCGGTTAAGCGCGGTGTCGGCCAGGCCGCGCAGGATGCCCTCAACGCCGGGCTGGAACTATTGGAGGACGAGAAAGCCTTCGCGATCTATCCCGAAGGAACCCGCTCGCTCGATGGTCGGCTCTATCGAGGCAAGACGGGTGTGGCCTGGCTGGCGTTGAAATCGGGAGCACCCGTTGTTCCTGTGGGGCTTAGGGGAACCAATAACGTCCAGCCCCCGGGGTCAAACGGTATTCGATTGGCCAAGATTTCCATCAGCTTCGGTGCACCCCTTGACCTGTCCCGACACGGCAAAGCCGAGTCGGGTGGTGCGAGGCGTCACGCCACCGACGAGGTCATGGCGGCCATTCAGAAACTTTCCGGACAAAAAATGGCCGACCACTACAACGAGCCGCCCGCGAAGGGTCTGGTGGAGAAGGTTCGCCGCCGTCTGTTTGGTCGCTCCCCGCTCTAAGAGTTTTGGGCCTGCTCGGCCTCAGCCTCAGCGAGCTGCTTGCGCACGTCTTCCATGTCGAGGTCTTTCACCGCGGTGATGACCTGCTCGAGAGCGGGAGCCGGAAGCGCGCCGGGTTGGGCGAAGACGAGGATGCCGTCGCGAAACGCCATCAGCGTGGGAATGGAGCGAATGTTGGCAGCACGAGCGAGCCCTTTTTCCGCTTCGGTGTCGACCTTGCCGAATCGAATGTCGGGGTATTTATTGCTGGCCTCTTCGTAGACGGGTGCGAAGGCGCGGCAGGGGCCACACCACTCTGCCCAAAAGTCGACGAGCGTGATGCCGTCTTTGGTGATGGTGTCTTCAAAATCTGCCGCGGTGAGGTCAACGGTTGCCATGGGTTTCACTTCCTTTTCGATCACTGTCACTATACCCCCCTAGGTATATTCATGGGGCCCTTTTCTCACGCTGCGAGCGAACGGGTCTAGCCTGGGCGCATGCGTAGCTGGCAGGCGTGGTCCCTCGTCGCTATTCAATTTGTCCTCCTCGCTCTGTTGATTCTTCTTCCCGATGGTTCTCTGTATCCGGTGGGTTCGACTCTGACGGTGGTGTCATGGGTTCTGGTCGGGGGAGGAATCCTGCTGGCAATGATTGCCGGGGCTCGACTGGGTGGCTCTCTGACCCCGAGTCCGATACCTCGCGCTTCGGGGGAGCTCGCCACATCGGGGGTGTATCGAGTGGTTCGCCACCCGATTTATTCAGCGTTGCTCCTCGTTGGTCTGGGATTGGCCATTCGCGGGGCGTCGCTCTGGCATGCCCTGGTCTTGGCCGGACTCCTTGTTCTATTGCAGCTGAAAGCGCGAGCGGAAGAGGCCATGTTGCTGAAGAAGTTTCAGGGCTATGCTTCTTATGCCGCTCGGGTGGGCCGTTTCGTCCCCGGGGTGGGCATGATTCGTGACTAGAGCAGTCCTGCGGAGGCGATAGTGAGGCGCAAACTCACCGATACATCGCACCCAGACGAGACCCTCACCGATGCCTTCTGGCTGCGGTTTGGCGATAACCCTCAACCGTCGATGCAGGACAAAATCATCTACCTCACCATCGAGCAGGTGAAGGAAAAAGGCCCGTGGGACTTCAACTCAGCGGCGATTTGCCAGCGTCTTGGAGTGACCAACCCGATGGTGAACCACTACTTCGGCAACCGTGACGGCCTTCTCGCCGCCGGGCTGTTTGAGGTCTACCGCCGTTACATCGACCACTTAGGAGAGGCTGTCGCAGGCGCACCACGCGAGCCGAAAGCCCGCCTCGAGGCGTGGATGAGGGAGCAAATCAACCGAACCTCCGAAATGGGCGGGTGGGCGACCATGTTGAACTCTCCGATGGCGGCTCTTCAGGTCGCCGAGGTGTTTCAACAGGAGTATCGCGAAGAAGTGCAGAAGCTCTTCGAATTCAACCTTCGCCGCCTGGGCTACCTGATTCGTGACGTCCAACAAGGAACAGTCACAGATCCGCCGAGCGCGTTTACGTCTGAGGAGCGAGCTGCTCTGCTGAGTGAGATTGAGCTTGCGGGTCCGACGGCATCTGTCGCGTGGTCGACCATGGGTTCGGCAACCTGGCTCGCGGGTCAACACGTCCCGTCCTCGAAGATCCCAGAACTGTGGGCGCTTTCCGACGATCTCATCACTGCTCATATCCGGCGCGTCATCGCGAGCGTTGGGCTTAATTCGCTTTAGTTTTTCTTAGCCTCGGGCTATGTCCAATGGCGGAATCAACCTCGTGTTCGTCCTTGCCATTGTTGTTGCCGTCGCTGCCGTGCTGACAGCAGTAGCTGGTCTCGCTATGGCGTGGTGGGAGAACAACCCGAAAGAGACCGTTCGCCGCGGGTCGAAAACTGAGAATTTTGACGCAAACTCCCAGGGAATCACGCCATAGCCACCTGATAGCGTTTCCCTCGTGCCATTGACGGCACACGACCACATCGTTCACATCTTTAGAAGGTCGGGTATCACACCATGATTGTCGGTGTCCCCAAAGAACCACTCACGGGAGAAAAGCGCGTCGCGCAAACTCCCGAAACCACGAAACAGCTCGTCGACCTCGGTCTCACCGTCCAGGTGCAAAAGGGCGCGGGTGAGGCGGCAGGCTACGACGATTCGTCCTACCAGAAGGCCGGAGCCAAGCTCGTCGCGTCGATCGCCTATGGCTCAATTGACGTGCTCGCGCACGTTCGACCGTTGAGCACCGCGACAGTGGGCAAGCTCAAAGCGGGCACCATCACGGTGGGTCTCGCCTCCCCCGCCTCCGAGGGCCCCACCGTCAAAGCACTCGCTGCCAAGAAGGTCACCTCGTTTGCGCTCGAGCTGGTGCCCCGTATTTCTCGCGCCCAGTCGATGGATGCGCTCACTTCGCAAGCACTTGTTGCCGGCTATCGCTGTGTGCTCGAGGCTGCCATGCGCTTTCCCCGCTTCCTGCCCCTCTATATGACCGCCGCCGGCACAATCCCTCCGGCAAACGTGCTGGTGTTGGGCGCCGGCGTTGCGGGATTGCAGGCAATTGCCACCGCGAAGCGTCTGGGTGCGAAGCTCCAGGCCTACGACGTCCGCTCCGCCTCAGCTGACGAAGTGAAGTCGATGGGTGGAACCTTCATCGAGCTCGAGTTGGACACCCAGGCTGACGGACAGGGTGGCTACGCCAAAGAGCTCACCAAAGACCGCCAGGCGCGTCAGCAGGAGCTTCTCACCCCCTACATCACCGCAGCCGACATCATCATCACCACGGCGGCCATCCCCGGACGGCCCGCCCCCAGGTTGATTACGAAGAAGATGATGGCTCAAATGAAGCCCGGTTCCGTCATCATCGACCTCGCCGCGGAAACCGGCGGAAACGTTGAAGGGTCAGTGGCCGGAAAAGACACCGCGGTGAAGGTTCCCGGCGGAGCGGTCACGCTCGTGGGCATGAAAGATGTGCCCTCGACGATGGCCTATGACGCGTCACGCCTTTTCGCCAAGAACATTTCCAACCTTCTCGCACTGATGACCGAGAAGGGCAAAGTCTCACCCGACTTCGACGACGAAGTCGTCGCTGGGGCCTGCCTCACCCACGCGGGTGAGATTCGACACGAACCCACCCGAGAGGCCCTCGCGCCTGCCAAGAAGGGGGCCAAGTAAATGGATTCGATCACCCTGCTCACGTTCTTTGTGTTGAGCGTGTTCGTCGGCTTCGAGGTGGTCTCGAAAGTCTCGAGCACCCTGCACACCCCGCTGATGTCGGGCGCAAACGCCATCCACGGCATCATCCTGGTCGGAGCCATCATCGTGGCCGGCCAGGCGGAAGACCCTTTCACTCTGGGGCTCGCGCTCTTCGCGGTCCTCCTTGCCACGGTCAACCTCGTCGGAGGCTTCGTGGTGACCGACCGCATGCTGGAGATGTTCTCGGGCAAGAAGAAGCCCGCTAAGGAGGAGGCCAAGTGAACATCCTGAGCCCAGAAATCACGGCGCTCGCCTACCTCGTCGCCGCCGTCTTCTTCATCCTTGCCCTGAAAGGCTTGAGCTCACCGAAGTCCGCTCGCGGAGGCAACCTCCTCGGTGCTCTCGGTGCCGTCATCGGTCTCGCCGTCGTGTTCCTCTCGAACCAGCTTGACAACATCGGCTGGATTCTCGGCGTGATTGCCGTCGGTGCGCTGATTTCTGTCCCCGCTGCGCGAATGGTGCAGATGACCCAGATGCCTCAGCTCGTCGCACTATTCAACGGTGTGGGTGGTGGAGCAGCCGCGGTCGTGGCACTCCTCGAGCTCATCCACGCCGACAGCCTCGGCTATTTGATCGCTGTCGCCTTCACGGTGTTCGTCGGTTCGGTGTCATTCTCTGGTTCGGTCATTACCTTCCTGAAGCTCCAAGAGCTCATGACCTCGCGCCCGGTAACCTTCCCCGGACAGCAGTTTGTGATGGGTGCCGTCGTTCTGGTCGCGCTGGTCCAGGCCTACCTCGTCATCACCGATGGCGCCATGAACTGGGCTGTGGCACTCATGATTCTCGGTCTCGCGACCGGTGTCTTGGTGGTGCTCCCGGTGGGTGGTGCCGACGTGCCGATTGTCATCTCGCTGCTCAACGCTCTTACCGGTTTGGCCGTGGCCGCGTCTGGTCTCGTGCTCGGCAACACTCTGCTTCTCGTGGGTGGAACGCTCGTGGGGGCCTCGGGAACCATCCTCACCCTCGAAATGGCCAACGCCATGGGTCGCTCGGTGTCGAACATCATCTTCGGCGCTTTCAAGGGCGGCTCCACCGCCGGCTCCACCGAGGTGTCTGATCGACCCGTGCGCTCCGGCTCCGCCGAGGACGTCGCGATTCTTCTTGGCTACGCCAACAAGGTCATCATCGTCCCCGGTTACGGTCTCGCCGTTGCCCAGGCTCAGCACACGATTGCCGAGCTTCGCACCGCGCTCGAATCAAAGGGCATCGAAGTGGACTTCGCTATCCACCCGGTGGCGGGCCGTATGCCCGGTCACATGAACGTGCTTCTTGCCGAAGCCAACGTGCCCTACGAGGCGCTGTTGGAGATGGACGAAGTCAACCCGCAATTCAAGAACGCCGATGTGGCGTTGGTGGTGGGAGCAAACGACGTGGTGAACCCCGCGGCGAAGACCACCCAGGGCTCGCCCATCTACGGCATGCCCATCTTGGATGCGGGCGAAGCCCAGCAGGTCGTCTTCTTGAAGCGCTCGATGCGCCCCGGTTTTGCCGGTATCGAGAACGACCTGTTGTATGAGCCCAACACGACACTGCTGTTTGGTGACGCGAAGGAATCGCTGACGAAGGTGCTGACCGCGGTCAAAGCCCTCTAGGGTTCACACATGGGTGTTGGCGGAAAACGCGTCCTGATTACCGGGGCGAGCTCCGGCATCGGTCGTGCCACGGCACTCCTCCTCGCGAAGAAGGGCGCTGAGGTGATTGCGACAGCGAGGCGTGTTGACCGACTCGAGCAGCTCGCCCAGACGCCGGGAATCGTGGCCATTGGCTGTGACATCACCGACGAGGCACAGGTTGCTTCACTGGCCGAGGCCGTGCAGGACATGGGCCCGATTGACGTGCTGATTAACAACGCCGGCGCGGCGTTTGGCTTGGAGACGGTCGAACACTCCTCCATTGAGGACTGGCGGGGAATGTTCGAGCTGAACGTCATCGGAACCAAGCGGATGATTTCCACGTTCCTACCGTCACTTCGAAAAGCAGCCGAAGCCTCCGGCATGTCCGACATCCTCACGGTCACTTCGACAGCGGCCTTCACGCCGTATGAGGGCGGGGGCGGCTACAACGCCGCCAAATACGCCGAGCACGCGATGATGCAAGTGTTGCGCCTCGAGTTGAACGGCGAACCCATCCGCGTAATTGATATTGCCCCGGGCATGGTCAAGACTGACGAATTCACTCTCAAGCGCTACGGCGGTGACGCCGCTCGGATGGAAAAGCTCTACGAGAACGTCGACCGGCCCCTCACCGCCGAAGACGTCGCCGAAGCCATCGTGGCGACACTCGAGCTACCGCCCCACGCCAATGTGGATCTGCTCACGTTGAAGCCGGTGGCTCAGGCCGCCCAGCACAAGACCTTCCGCGGACCACTCACGCCACAACCATCCGATTAGGTCACGGAGGCCTGACGGTTAGGCTGAGAGAGTGCTCCTGCGCCTGATTGAAATCTCTCGGCCGGTCCTCTGGATCAACACCATTGGGACGACGGTCATCGCGATGTGGATTACGGGAGCGCTGTGGGACTGGCGGATTCTGCCAATTCTGATCTGGGTGACGTTCCCCTTCAATCTTTTGATTTATGGCATCAATGACATCTTTGACCGCGACACCGACGACCCCAATGCTCGAAAGGGCGGATACGGCGGAGCCAAGATCACCGACTCGGAAACGAAACCTATTGTCTGGGGCGTTATCCTCACGAACGCCCCTTTCCTCATCTACTTCATCGCCACGCTGCCGTGGCCGGCGTGGGCGTGGATGCTCGCCTACACCTTCTCCTTCTGGCAATACTCGGCAACACCGCTGCGCTTCAAAGGCCGGCCGGTGTGGGACTCGATTTCCAACACCGACTACGCCTACCCGCTCGTCTTTGTCGCCTTCGCTCTAGGGTCTGAGCCACTGTGGCCAGCGGCACTGGGTTTGATGGCGTGGAGTATGGCGAAGCACGTCTATGACGCCATTCAAGACATCGATGAAGACTCGGCCGCCGGGATCCGCACGACCGCTGTCGCCTTCGGCACGAAGGGCGCCCTTATCTGGTCAGGGTTCTGGTGGATCGTCTCCACCGTGCTCTTTGCCATGGTGAACTGGCCGGTGGCGATTGTCAACGCCGCAATCGCCGGGTGGCTCGTGATCGCGCTGTGGCGCGACCCCACGACTTCAAAAGCCCGCGACCTCTACCGCTTCTCGGTCACCTTCCCCTACGTGGCGGGTGCGGTCGCCGGTGTTCAACTGGTCGCCGGTATCTCCTTCGGTCTCTACCCCTCATGACCTCGGTCATTGTCTTGGGGGCTGGCTTGGGTGGGCTCGCCGCCTCTGCATTGCTCGCCAAAGCAGGCTTCGACGTCACGGTCATAGAGAAGAACTCGTGGGTCGGCGGAAAGTCCCGCCGTATCGAGGTCGCGGGCCAGCGAATTGACACGGGCCCCTCGCTGGTGACCTTCCCCCAAGTGTTGGAGCGCTTCTTTGATCGCTACGACTCATTAGGTTCGGGCGACCCGGCCCGCGAGCTCGCGCCAGTGAATCTTGAGCGCCTGCCGGAGGTGGGTCGCTATTTCTATCGCGGTGACGTCACCGACTTGCCAGTGGCGCCTGACCATCCCTGGTATGCGACGTGGAAGGCCTTTGAGGACACACACGCTCCACTTGGACCCGCCATCACCGAACTGCTCACGACGGATCCGATGAACCCCGCCATGATGGGTGCCGCATCGAAGCTCGTGGGGACGTATGGCAGGCACCTCAGCACCCGCTCCTACCTCGACCACCAGGAGATGCCCGAGGGGCTCAAAGACATCATCGCCATTCACACCCTGAACGCGGGAGTTGCCCCCGATCAAACCCTCGCCCTCTACGCCACCATGGCGGCCGTGATGGCGGATGAGGGAGTCTTTGTTCCCACGGGAGGCGTCTATGAAATCGCTCGCGCACTCCATCGACTGGCCCTGCTCGCCGGAGCGAGTATCCACACCGAAGAAACCGTAACGAGCGTCAGCAAGCGTGTCGTGGTCACCGACCAGGGGCGATACGAGGCCGACCTGGTGGTGAGTGCCTTGGACGCGGGAGTCCTCGAGCGCCTGATGGGCCACAGGTCACCCGACCCCTCAAACTTGTCGTGTTCGGGAATTGCCGTCTTCACGGCCCTTCGAGAGGAGCTGCCGAAAGACACCGTGACCCACTCGGTGGTCCTGCCCGACGACCCCGAAGACTTGTTTGACAGCGTGCTCTCACGCCGTTTTCCGAAACAGACCATGTCGTTTGTGAACTACTACCGAAAAGGCCACATCTATCCGAACGAGAAAGCCACCGCCGCCTTCTTGCTAGCCGCTCCCGCCACGGGGAACCCGGCTTCGGTCTCTGATGAGTGGGTGCAGTCGGAACTACAACGCTCGGTCGACGCCATGGGCCTCGATGCGAAATGGTCTGACCTTGTCGAGGATTACCAGGTGCTCCACCCCGAATATTTCGCGTCCTTCGGTGCCACTGGCGGCGCGCTGTATGGGGCGGGACGCGCGTGGTGGCGCAGTGGTCCCTTCCACACCCCTGGCTACCACTCGCTCAAACATCGCTGGCTCTGGCGAGTGGGGGCATCGGTTCACCCAGGTGGCGGCATCCCCGCAGTGCTCGGTGGGGCGCTTATTTCGACGGGCCGAATTCTTCGCGCTTATCGACACTGAATCCGCGCCTAGGGCGAGGCCTTTCGCGCCAGCTCGAGAAGCGATAGGTGGGACGAGTGCGCCATCTTGACGTCCCGCGCGGACACACTGTTGTGTCCGTATCCGGCCTTGGTTTTCAGATCAAGTAATCGACCGAGGCTAAGGGCAGCACGAGGCTCAGCTTTCTTCAGCAATGCGATTGCAGCGTGGTGGGAGTCACCGGTTGAGTACTCGCCCAGCCGCTTAGCGCAGATGACGTCACTCGACGCGATACCCGAGTGGATGGCAAGCGTCACGTAGGCGTCTCGAAGTTCCGCACTCGAGTCCGTGTCGTCGAAGAAGATGGACGCTGCTTGGGCAAACTCGAGTGCTTTCCTGAGGCGACCTGACACATAGGTGCTGTCGGTCACTCTGGGATTCATGATTGCCCCAAAAGCGTGTTGAGCATGCTTCTCTGACCGACCACGGGAAGTCCGTCTCGCAGAACCGACTGCAACACCGGTTCCGTAGCGGAGAGTTCGGC
>JAYODB010000069.1:0-4001 GCA_038106075.1 Cellulomonadaceae bacterium
CGCCCGATGAATCAGTTCTCTGACGCTGATCAGCTCGCGGCCCAAATGGATCGCGATGCCCAGCGCATTCAAGAGATCCTCTCGTGACGCAGGTTCGTGACGCTCTCAATCCGAGAGCGGTTGCTGCACTCGGCGTCGCAGGAGTGCTGATTTTGGCGCTGGGTGGCCGCTCCGGAGTCGCCGCGCTCTCGCCCATTGCCGACGAAGTTGAGCTAGACCTTCCGCTCGATGGCATCTGGCTCGCCCTTTTGGGGGCCATTCCTCCGATTGCCTATGCCGTCTCAGCTTGGTTGACTCCGCGCGTCGTACGCCGGTACAACCTCGAAGTGGTGGCCATCGGAGTCGCTGTGGTGACGGGTCTCGCACACATCGGCCGCGGTTACGCACCGGCCTACTGGGGACTGTTCCTCGGCACCGTGATTCTCATGCTCGGCGTGGGTGTGCTGAACGTGATTCTGCCGGGGCTCGTGAAGCTCTACGCGCCCGAGCGCATTGGACTGATGACGTCGCTGTATTCGACGATGATGGCGATTTCTACCGCGGTTCCTCCGGCCGTGGGGCTCCTGCTGGCCTCCGAATTTGGCTGGCGACTCTCCCTGGCCAGCTGGGGGCTCATTAGCCTTCTCGCGATTGCGCCGTACATCGTCCTTTTACCTCTTGCGCTCACGAGAACCGCGGCTGAGAAACAAGCCTCGTTGGCATTTCCGAGCACAACACAAGCAAACGTGGGACGCTCGGCTACCGCCCGGGCCATCATGCTCGCTTTCGCGGTGTCTGGCTTCACCGCCTACACCGTCTTTGGTGTGCTGCCCGCGATCCTCATCGACTACGTGGGAGTGACAGCGGAGCTGGCAGCGATCGCCCTCACCGTGTTTTCCATCATGGGGATGCCGATGTCGCTCATCATTCCGAACCTCGCCGTGAGGCCGGGCTGGTCGGGCCGCCTGATTGTTTTCGCCGCCGTCAGCGGCGCGACGGGTTTTCTCGGCATCGCGCTCCTTCCCGGAGTGTGGACGATTGTCTGGACAGTGCTGATCGCGCTGAACACCCTCACCTTCTCGATGTCGCTCGCGCTCATTGGTGCTCGAACGGCGACCCATCAGATGGCGACCGAGCTCAGTGGCTATGTCAACACCGTCGGGTACTTGATCGCTGCGGCGGGTCCAATTGTGGTGGGTGCCGTGCACGAGCTCACCGATAGTTGGTTTATTCCCCTTCTCGTGCTCGCCTTATTTGCGACCGTCTTGCTTCCCGCTGGAGCGGTATTGGCTCGAGAGAGCACCATCGAAGAGGAACTTGAGGCAAGCGACCGCTGATTTCGGGGCCCTAGGCCAGAAAACCGGTACGCTCAAACTTTGCAGCCGACAGATACAGGGGAGCGCAATGGCAGCATCGAAGGCCCTCGCCCCTACTGAGCGTGCCATCAGGGTGATTGGCGGAGAAATAAGCGAACGCGCCCTCACCCGCTACCTTCGCGGATTGCCCCGAGTCGACGCTGTTGGCGCCAATGCCCGAGCGGGACACTTCCAGACCCGCTCCATCAAGACCGAATCGAAGCGATTTGGACTCGACCTCGCCATTTCGATGGTCGACCTGACCACCCTTGAAGGGGCTGACACTCCTGGCAAGGTGCGCTCGCTGGTGAGCCACGCGATTCGCACCGACCCCACGGACCGCTCCGCCCCCACCGTCGCGGCGGTGTGTGTTTACGGAGACATGGTTCCCCACGCCGTCGAGGCATTGGGGGAGTGGCACGTGAGTAAGCGCCCCGACGGTATTGCCGTCGCCGCCGTAGCAACCGCATTCCCTAGCGGTCGTGCGAGTGTGCGAGTGAAACTCCAAGACACCCGCGACGCGGTCGCGGCCGGTGCCGACGAAATCGACATGGTGATTGACCGTGGCGCGTTCCTCTCCGGTCGAATCGGTGAAGTCTTTGACCAGATTGTCCAGGTGAAAGAGGCCTGCAAGCGCGCGGATGGCAGCCACGCCCACCTCAAAGTCATTTTGGAAACCGGTGAGCTCAAAACCCTCGACAACGTCAGAGAGGCGAGTTCGCTCGCGATTTTGGCCGGGGCTGACTTCATCAAAACCTCAACCGGAAAAGTGCAACCCGCCGCCACACTGCCTGTATCGGTGGTCATGCTGGAAGCGGTGCGCGACTGGTATCTCGCCACCGGGGAGACCGTGGGTTACAAACCCGCGGGAGGAATTCGTGCCGCCAAGGACGCCCTTCGCTACCTGGTTGCTGTGGCGGAAATTGCGGGCGAGAAATGGCTCACCCCAGACCTCTTCCGTTTTGGAGCCTCCAGCCTCCTCAACGACATCGTGATGCAACGACAGAAGATGGCCACCGGTCACTACAGTGGCCCCGACTACGTGAGCGTGGACTGACCATGGGATTCCTTGACTATTCACCTGCACCCGAATCGACGACGATTCTCAACATCAAAGACCGCTACGGCCTGTTCATCGACGGAAAGTTCCAGTCCTCGCGGGGCAAGACCTTCAACACAATCTCCCCGGCAACCGAAAAGCCCATTACGAAAGTGACCGAGGCCACCGCCGCAGACGTCGACAAAGCTGTCAAGGCCGCTCGGATTGCCTACGACAAGGTGTGGTCGCGAATGCCCGGGGCGGAGCGCGCCAAGTACCTTTTCCGTATTGCCCGCATCATCCAAGAGCGCTCGCGCGAACTCGCCGTCGCGGAAACCCTCGATAACGGAAAACCCATCAAAGAAACCCGCGACGTCGACATTCCCCTCGTCGCAGCCTGGTTCTTCTACTACGCAGGGTGGGCCGACAAGCTCGAGTACGCGACCGGAGGGGCCACCCCCACGGCGCACGGAGTCGTCGGGCAGGTGATCCCGTGGAACTTCCCACTGATGATGCTGGCGTGGAAGATTGCCCCTGCGCTCGCCGCAGGCAACACGGTTGTGCTCAAACCCGCCGAGACCACCCCGCTCACAGCCCTCCTCTTCGCCGAAATCTGCCAAGAGGCCGGGCTTCCCAACGGTGTCGTGAACATCATCACTGGTGCCGGTGCGACGGGTAAGGCTCTGGTGGAACACCGGGGCATCGACAAGGTCGCCTTCACCGGCTCCACCGGCGTGGGCCGCCAGATTGCGCGCGCTCTAGCGGGCCGGTCCACCGCGCTCACCCTGGAATTGGGCGGCAAGGGAGCGAACATCGTCTTTGACGATGCCGCGATGGATGAAGCCGTGGAAGGCATCATTCAGGGCATTTTCTTCAACCAGGGCCACGTCTGCTGCGCGGGTTCGCGCCTTCTCGTGCAAGAAAGCGCCCACGACGAACTCGTGGGTCGCCTCACCCGTCGAATCGAGACCCTCCGCTTGGGAGACCCGCTCGACAAGAACACCGACATTGGGGCGATTAACTCCAAGCAACAGCTTCAGACCATCACCGAGCTCGCCAACTCTGGAGACGCGGAGGGCGCGAGCCGCTGGAGTGCGAACTGTGAACTTCCCGCCAAAGGCTTCTGGTTCCCGCCGACCGTGTTCACCGGGGTATCGGCGAGTAACCGCATCGCCCAGGAAGAAATCTTCGGACCGGTTCTCTCCGTGCTCACCTTCCGCACGCCCGACGAGGCCGTCGAAAAAGCCAACAACACGCCCTACGGCCTGAGCGCGGGGGTGTGGACGGAGAAAGCAAGCCGAATGCTCTCGATTGTCGACAAGCTCCAGGCCGGTGTGGTGTGGGCGAATACCTTCAACAAATTTGACCCCACGAGTCCCTTCGGCGGATACCAAGAATCCGGCTACGGCCGGGAAGGTGGAGTGGCTGGACTGCTCGCCTATGTCAAAACAACCGGCTCGACGAAGGCGGTGGCGAAATGAGCAAACGTCTCGACGTGATGAAGACCTACAAGCTCTACATCGGCGGAAAGTTCCCCCGCAGCGAGAGCGGCTACACCATGCCCATCACCTCAGCTTCCGGCGAGCACCTTGCCCACGTCGCTCAAGCGAGCCGTAAAGACGCACGTG
>JAYODB010000070.1:0-3985 GCA_038106075.1 Cellulomonadaceae bacterium
AGGCTCTTCACTCGCCCCGGGCTCGATGGAGGGGCAGACCACAAACACTTGGTGGCCCTTGTCGATTTCTTCTTCTGCGCGCTGCCAAATGCGCGGATACCAGTCGGGGTGTTCGGCGAGCGCGACGAGGTGGGTGTCGATGGGCTGGCGACCCTCGGGCACGCCCCTGATGGTGGAGGTGTCGACATCCCCGAACACCGTCATCGCCACCGTGCGTGGAATGGGGGTGGCTGTGAGGACGAGGACGTGCGGGTTAGTGCCTTTGTGGCGAAGGATGTCTCGCTGGTTCACTCCGAAGCGGTGCTGTTCGTCCACGACCACGAGGCCTAAGTCATGGAACTGGACCGATTCGCTCAGCAGCGCGTGGGTTCCCACCACAATGCGTGCGTGACCCGAGGCAACACTCAATTCCGCGCGCTTGCGCGCATCGGCTGGCATTCCCCCGGTAAGAAGCGTCGGCATGAGACGAGCAGACATATCCGGGCCGAGTGTGGCGACGATGGATCGCAGATGCTGGGCGGCGAGCACCTCGGTGGGGGCGAGAAGCGCAGCCTGGCCACCGTCTTCGGCCACAATGACCATCGCCCTCAAGGCGACAACGGTTTTACCCGAACCCACTTCACCCTGGACGAGCCGATGCATGGGGTGCCCCGAGGCTAAATCCGCTTCGATCTCGGCATTCACTTCGGCCTGGTCGGGGGTAAACCGGAATGGCAGGTGCGCCTCGAACTCGGCGGCCAACTCCCCTGCCGTCCTCAGAGGTGAACCGGCAGACCGCACGCTCTCCCGCTGCTGCACGAGGGCAAGCTGCATCAATAGCGCCTCGTGAAATCGAAGTGTTTCTCGGGCCTTGCGCCAGTCATCGACCACCTGGGGCCGGTGAATCATTCTCATCGCCTGGTCGTAGCTGATCAGGGCATTTTGGGTGATGAGGTCTTCAGGGAGCGGCTCCTCGAGTGTGTCTAGTTGGTCGAGAACGATCCCGATGGTTTTCTGGAGTTGCCAGCTCGCGAGGGATTGCTTCGCGGGATAAATCGGAATGGGGGTTTCCGCCCACGCCTTTGAGGCTGCTTCGCCGGGTTCCTCGTCAAAAAGCTCATAATCGGGGTGGGCGAGTTGCTTTCCACCTAGGTAATGGCTCACTTTTCCGGCAAAAATGCCGCGAACCCCGGGGCGCAGGTCTCTCGCTCTCCACGCCTGGTTAAAGAAGGTGAGGGTGAGTAGTCCTGTTCCATCGGTCAGCGTCACTTCGAGCAGAGAACCACGACGCTTCTGCATGGGGCGCTCTGAGGTCGAAACCACTTCCGCGACAATCGTGACGGGCTCACCCACCGGCACTCCCTGAAGTGACGTGAGTTCACCGCGGGTCGCATACCGACGAGGGAAATGCTGAATCAGCTGGGACACGGTGGTGTAGCCGAAGGCGCGTTTGAGTGCCCGTTCGGTTTTTTCACCCAATAGGCCCTTCAGCGGGCTCTCCAGTGCCACCACCTTCCACACGCTACCCGGCACCTGGGCAGTGTGGGCGGTATAACGTGGCCTGGTGGCGAGAATCATTGCGGGAGAAGCGGGCTCCCTCACCCTCAAAGTTCCTCAGGGGGCGACCCGTCCCACGAGTGACCGGGTGCGCGAGGCAATCTTTTCTGCTCTCTCCCACCGCATCGACCTTGACGGCTCTTCGGTGCTCGACCTCTACGCCGGCTCGGGTGCTCTTGGCTTTGAGGCGCTCTCTCGGGGAGCGGCGTCACTGATTGCCGTCGACCAGGACCGCTCCGCCGCGGCCGCCCTCAAAGCCAACCAGGCGACCATCCAATCGGCGCTGACACGCGAGGTGTCAATCAGTGTGCGTCCACAAAGCGTGGCGTCTTTTCTGAGCTCGGCAGGCCGTCTCGAGACCGTCGACGTGGTGTTTATTGACCCTCCCTACAGCGTGACAAATGACGACGTAGAAAATCTTCTGACGACTCTCGATGGCCTCCTCGGCCCGGATGCTCTCATCATTCTCGAGCGTTCTGCAAAAGACCCCGCACCGTCCTGGCCAGAGAGCTGGGAGTGCGTGGCGGAAAAAACCTACGGCGATACGTCGGTATTCACGCTCGAGAAATCCCGGTAAGGGTCCCACCCTCCCCGCGACACCGGGGCTGCTTCGCCGCCTACGGTCACCGGCCCCTCGCCCCTCTCGACGACGCGCCCGACAGGACGAAAACCCTCGGGAAGAGGGGTGTTGTGAGGGAAGCAGGCGAGAAGGCCATGGTCTTCCCCGCCCATCAACGCCTCCTCTTGGTCGAGCAATGACTCGTCGAGGTCGATGCTGACGCCACTGGCCTCCGCCATTCGCGTCGCATCAAGCACCAGCCCATCGCTGATGTCCATCATTGCTGTTGCGCCCGCTCGAGCGGCGAGGGGACCAGCGGTGATCGGCGCCAGGGGTGCGAGATGGTGAGACACGTCTGAGCTACTCGCCTTGAGTTGGTCGCGCTCCGCCGTGGGCAGAGAGCCCCCGGCCAGTTTCGTCGCGCGCTGGAGCTCCCGAAGGCCCCTCTCGGATCGACCGAGTTCGCCCACGACGGCGACAAGGTCACCGACCCTGGCACCCGAGCGCAATACGGGCTCGATATCGCCGAGCTCCCCCAACACCGTGACCGATAGGCACAACCCCGAAGCCCGAGACAAGTCCCCTCCCAGCACACCACAACCCGGAGCCATCGCCTCTAACCCGTCGGAGATTCCCCCAGCGATTCCCTCCAAGACATCAATCGAGGTGCTCTCGGGACAGGCGAGTGCCACGATGACGCCCGTGGGTCGGGCGCCCATAGCCGCCACGTCGGCGAGGTTACTTGCCATCGCCTTCCAGCCGATGTCGTGCGGGGTGGACCAGTCGAAACGGAAGTCGGGGCCTTCGATCATCATGTCGCAGGTGGTGACCACCTGACTGCCCTGGATGGTAGACACGGCCGAATCGTCGCCCGGGGGCACCGTCGCCGACTGTGCGAGAGGAAGAAGAGGAAGAATCCGTGCGAGGGTCCCTCGCTCACCCAGCTCGCCTACCGTGGGCGACGACTTAGAGCTCATACGCCCACGCTAGCCTGAAGCTGATGATTCGAGGATTGCCCATTCTGGCCGCTGCCGTGGTCACACTCTCCACGCTGAGTGCGTGTGCGCCGACTGTCCGCTTGGAACCTGCGGCCGATGCGAATGCTCCCGAATGCGCCAACATGATGGTCCGCCTTCCAGAAATCCTGGCTGGTCTTTCCCGCAGAAGCGTGAACGCCCAGTCGACGGCCGCCTGGGGTGATCCGGTAGCAGTGATCGTGCGCTGCGGCTTGCCCCTGCCAGACCCTTCGGTGCTTCCCTGCGCCACGGTCGACGGGGTCGACTGGTTGATCGATGAGAGCGACCGCCCAAGCTACGTCTTCCGCAGCTACGGCCTCGACCCTTCCACCGAGGTCATCGTCGATTCGTCTGTGGTGTCGGGCACTCAAGTCCTGCAGGAGCTTTCGTCGGCCGTGGCGAGCCAATCGGCTCCGGTCGCGCAATGTCTCGACGCCACCGACGTTCTCGGCTAAGAACCACTCATTCCCAGAAGCTTGCCGGCAATACCGCCGGCAGCTTTGAGCGCGACTCCTTGAGAGAACCCGGCCTGTGGCCAGCGAAGGCGGCGTTGAACCGCCTCGCGCAGCGCGTCGGCGAGGACCTCGGCCGGTGGTCGCTTTGGGCTCCACAGATACAGCGACATGGCACCGGGAATCGTGTTGACCTCGTTGACATACACCGTGTCATCTTTGTGGTCCCACAGCAGGTCAACGCGAACGATTCCACTGAGCCTTGTCACCTCGGCCACCTTCGTCGCGAGCGCCACGGCCTGCTCATTGACCGTTGCCGGCACCTGAGCGGGGAACTCGCGGGGGGCGTGGGTGAGACCTGCTCCACCGCCAGAACCCGAGAGGTATTTCTCTTGGTAGCTATAGAGCCCCGTCGACTCGTC
>JAYODB010000071.1:0-3749 GCA_038106075.1 Cellulomonadaceae bacterium
GCAGTGGGTGCCGAGTAGCTCAAACCCTGCTGCGGGGCCTGTTCCATCAAGCCTTTTGCCGAAACGATCGGGCCGACCTGAGCCGTGGGCTGTTGAATCTGTACGTCTAGATTGAAGATGTAGCCGGTGGTGTCCTCGCGGATCTGGCCCATCATTCCCTGGAACAAGGAGTAACCCTCACGCTGGTATTCGACGAGCGGGTCACGCTGTGCCATCGCACGCAGGCCAATACCGTCCTTCAGGTAGTCCATCTCATAGAGGTGGTCTCGCCAGCGACGGTCAATCACACTCAACACGACCCGACGCTCCAGCTCGCGCATGACGGCCTCGCCGAGGGTCGATTCGCGCTTGCCATAAGCGATGTTGACATCGGAAAGCACTTCGAAAAGAACCTCATCGACGCTCGGGCGTGACCCGAGCTGTGCCATCAACTCGTCCACGGTGATGCTGACGGGATAGAGGGTCTTGAGCTCCGTCCACAGGACTTCTAAATCCCAATCTTCCGGGGGGAGGTCGCCGAGCTTCTCAGTGATGACGGTGCGGATGGTCTTTTCGATGAAATCGTGAACCTGCTCAGAGATGTTGTCACCCTCGAGGATGTGGCGACGATCGTCATAAATGGCTTGCCGCTGACGATTGAGCACATCGTCATATTTCAGAACGTTCTTACGAATCTCTGCGTTACGCGCCTCCACCTGCGACTGGGCGGATTGAATCGCGCGCGACACCACCTTCGATTCAATGGCGAGGTCGTCCTCATCGGGTGAGGTGCGGGCCATCAGAGCCTGTGCCGCGCCGGCGTTGAACAGGCGCATCAGGTCATCTTGGAGCGAGAGGTAGAAGCGACTCTCACCGGGGTCCCCCTGGCGGCCAGAACGTCCGCGCAGCTGGTTGTCGATACGTCGAGACTCGTGGCGCTCCGTGCCGAGGACATAGAGGCCGCCAAGTTCACGAACCTTCGCGCCTTCTTCCTCGCAGCTCACCTGCATGTCGTGGAAGACCTGGTCCCACGCCGCCTCGTACTCATCAGGGGTGTCGACGGGGCTCAATCCGCGCTCGGCGAGGGTCTGTACCGCCATGAACTCCGCATTGCCACCGAGCATGATGTCGGTTCCACGGCCCGCCATATTGGTGGCAACGGTGACCGCGCCCAGACGTCCCGCCTGCGAGACGATTGCCGCTTCACGGGCGTGGTTCTTGGCGTTGAGAACCTCGTGACGCACGCCTTCTTTCGACAGCGCCTGCGAGATTCGCTCACTCTTCTCCACGCTGGTGGTTCCCACGAGGACGGGCTGGCCTTTCTTGTGGCGCTCGACGATGTCGCGCACGACCTGGCGATACTTGGCCTCTTCATCGCGGTAAATCAGGTCAGGCTTGTCCATCCGAATCATGGGCCTGTTGGTCGGAATGGGAACGACACCGAGCTTGTAGGTGGACATCAGCTCGCCCGCTTCGGTCTGAGCCGTACCGGTCATACCGGAGAGCTTTCGGTAGAGGCGGAAGTAGTTCTGCAGGGTCACCGTAGCGAGGGTTTGGTTCTCGGCCTTAATCGGCACGCCCTCTTTTGCCTCGATGGCCTGGTGGATTCCCTCGTTGTAGCGACGACCCGAGAGGATACGGCCGGTGTGCTCGTCAACAATCAGGACTTCCTCGTTGATGACGACGTAGTCCTTGTCTTTCCTGAACAGCGCCTTCGCCTTGATGGCGTTGTTCAGGAAGGAAATCAGTGGAGTGTTGGCTGACTCGTAGAGGTTGTCGATTCCGAGGTAGTCTTCGACTTTTTCGATTCCGGTCTCGAGAACGCCAACCGTGCGTTTCTTCTCGTCGACCTCGTAGTCCTGGCCGGGGTTGAGCCGCTCAGCGAGTTTCGCGAATTCGCTAAACCACCGGTTGGCTTCACCGGAGGCAGGTCCCGAAATAATCAGAGGGGTTCGAGCCTCATCGATGAGGATTGAGTCAACCTCGTCGACGATGGCAAAGAAGTGCCCGCGTTGGACCAGATCTGCCTTGCTCAGCGCCATGTTGTCGCGAAGGTAGTCAAAACCAAACTCGTTGTTCGTGCCGTAGGTGATGTCAGCCTGATATTGGACTCGACGCTCCTCCGGGGTTTGGCCCGAAAGAATGCAGCCGGTCGTCATTCCGAGGGCGCGGAATACGCGACCCATGAGCTCTGATTGATACTTCGCCAGATAATCGTTCACCGTGACGATGTGAACTCCACGGGCCGGGATGGCGTTCAGGTACGCAGCGAGGGTCGCCACCAGCGTCTTTCCCTCACCGGTCTTCATTTCGGCGATGTTGCCCTTGTGTAGCGCGGCACCACCCATGATCTGAACGTCGAAGTGGCGAAGGCCAATCGTGCGCTTCGCGGCCTCTCGAACCGCGGCAAAGGCTTCAGGAAGCAGGTCGTCGAGCGACTCGCCTGAGGCGTAGCGCTCTCTCAGTTCGTCAGTTTCCGCTCGGAGATCATCGTCACTGAGGTGGATGAAGTCTTCCTCAAGGTGGTTGACGGTTTTGACGCTCTGGTTCAGCGTACGAAGGGTACGCCCTTCACCGACTCGAAGAACACGCTCGAAAACGTTAGCCACGTAACCTACCTCGCCCCAGATTCCGGAGCGGGCCCGCTCCAAACGGCAATGCTATCAAGCCAGCCCTAGCTGTCCTCGAGCGCAATCACTCCGTACTGCCATCCCTTACGCCGGTAGACCACACTCGGGCGGTCGGTTTCGGTATCGACGAAGAGAAAGAAGTCGTGTCCGACCAGTTCCATCTGGTCGACAGCATCTTCGGCCTTCATTTGCGAAGCGGGAAAGACCTTTCGCCGAATCACGACCGGGCTCTCGTTCTCTCCCAGCTCACCCAGTTCCTCTTCGCTCAAAATGGGGATACTGCCGGTTTCGACCCGCCTAATCACCTCAACACTCGCCGGGGTGACATCGATGTCAGCAAACGCGGTGGCGCTGACCTCACCCATCGACTTGGCGCGGTGAGCTCCGTGGTGGGGTGAGCGCTTGTCCTTCGCCCGTCTCAGCCGCGTCACCAGGTGATCAACCGCCTCATCAAACGCGGTGTACTTGTCGCTGTTTCGAGCTTCCGCTCGAATGACGGGGCCTTTTCCGATGACGGTTAGCTCGACGATGTCCTCGGAGGGTCCGCCGCGGCTCGAGTTTTCCCGGGACACCTTGACCTGGAAGGTTCGCGCGTGTTCAGCGAGGGAGAGAACTCGATCCGATTTCTCGTTCACATAGTCACGGAATCGATCCGGTAGTGACACATCTTGGGAGTGAAGGGTGATGTCCATGGCGTCCTCCTACGTCATCGTGGGGAATTGCTCCCAGCGTAGACCCGGCACCAAAGTGCTGTCATCCCCGATTCTCAGGATGTGGAGAGACCAACCCGTCCTCTCTCATCCGGGCCCCCAACGCAACGACTCCCACCACTGCTCCCCCCGCTCGCCTGATCATGGCTGCGCAGGATTCCACGGTCGAACCCGTGGTGATCACATCGTCGAGAAGGATGAACGCCTCCCCCTCGACCGCTCTCCTCAGCATCATGGGGGCTGACCGGCTGAGTCTCTCTCGCCGACTGAGGCTCTTTGACGGTCGTGAGAGAAGTGCACGGGGCGACACGGAGCGTCCCAGAATGCTCTCTACCCGGCAGTGGTGCGGAGCCCTCTGAAGGGCACGGCCGAGGAGCTGTGTCGGTTCCACTCCGCGCCGAAGTTTCCCCAGCCACGACGACGGCACAGG
>JAYODB010000072.1:0-3730 GCA_038106075.1 Cellulomonadaceae bacterium
CCGAGGACGACCATGGACCACTCATGTCGGTCATGCCCTCAAAGGTGATGGGGTTTCCGCGGTTGGCAGACGCAATGAAACTAAACGCCCCGTCGGAGGAGAAGTAATCCTGTTCGGCCACCTCGCCATAGGTGTCCGCGAGCCCGTCCGAGCTCGACGCGCAGCCTGACAGGAGCAGAATCGAGGCGGCGGCAGCCGCTATAGCGGCGAGGGTGGCTTGACGCATGGCTTAGTGGCCTGCGGCGTAGGCCTTCTCGGCCTCAGCGATAATCGCTTCCGCCTCAGCGCGCTCGCCCCACTCTTCGGTCTTGACCCATTTACCGGGCTCGAGGTCCTTGTAGTGCTCGAAGAAGTGCTCGATTTCTTTGCGGGTGTATTCGGGCACATCAGCGATGTCTTGGATGTGGTCCCAACGGGGGTCGCCTGCGGGAACGCAGATCACTTTCGCGTCTTTTCCACCGTCGTCGGTCATGTTGAACACGGCCACTGGGCGCACTTTCACTCCCACACCGGGGTAGACGGGGTATTCCATCAACACCAACACGTCGACCGGGTCGCCATCGTCAGCGAGGGTGTGTTCGATGTAGCCGTAGTCCGCGGGGTAGACGAAGGAGGTGTAGAGCACACGGTCCAAAAACACGCGACCGGTTTCGTGGTCGACTTCGTATTTGTTGCGCGAACCGCGGGGAATTTCAATGACGGCGGCGTAATCAGCCATGACGGTGGGAACCTCCGGGTAGGAAAGTAAGTCGGTGAAGTAACCTTACCGGGTGGCTTCGAACCCCGGCTTAGAGCCGAGAAGACCCCGGCTCACCCCCGCGATGGCGGATGCCCGCCGTGCCATTTCTGACCTCCTCCAGGAACACGCGAACACCACTCCCGAGAGTTCTCTCTTCCTCGCTGCTGTTTCGGGTGGAGCCGATTCGATTGCTCTCGCGTGGGCGGCATCCTTCGTGCTCGACAAACACGGCCACCGTCTCGAAGCCATCGTCATCGACCACGGGCTCCAGGAAAACTCGGCACACGTCGCCGCCGACACCATCTCACGTATCGAAGCCATTGGTGTCTCCGCCACGGTCGTACCCGTTTCGGTGGGCTCTGAGGGGGGCATGGAGAGCGCTGCGCGCCAGGCTCGGTACACCGCTCTTGAGCAGGAAGCAACGGCGCGAGGCGCCCACGCTGTTCTTCTTGGCCACACCATGGACGACCAGGCAGAAACCGTCCTGCTTGGCCTCGCGAGGGGTTCAGGGCCCTCGAGCATCAGCGGCATGGCCGCGGTGTCGGGCCTGTGGTGGCGGCCGTTCTTAGGGCTCCGAAGAGAAATCACGAGAGCGGTCTGTATCGATGCTGGGCTCGAGTGGTGGGATGACCCCCACAACGAGGATCACCGTTTCCTCCGACCGCGGGTGAGACACGAGGTTGTCTCGGTGATGGAAGACCAGTTGGGCCCGGGCGTCGTCGAGGCCTTGGCGCGCACCGCCCACCTTGTCCGAGACGACGACGAATACCTTGATGCGCTTGCTGAGGAGGCTCTCGAGCCCTATGCCACCGCGCTTTCTGAGGGGCATCTGCCCGTGAGTGCGCTCGAAGGCATCCCCGGGCCTATCCACACCCGAATGTTGAGACTCGCGTTACACCGCGTCGGAGCCGGAGAGGTTCACCACAGTCACACTGACGCCGTGATGGCGCTTGTGACCAATTGGCACGGCCAAGGTCCTATCGATATTCCAGGCGTTAGTGTGGTGCGAGAAGGCGAAGCGCTTCGATTCCAGCGTCACTCAGGCAGATAAAGGCAGCTATGGACACCCACGACGTCGCAGCCGACCTTGACGAGGTCCTCGTCACCCAAGAACAGATTCACGATCGCATCCACGAGATGGCCGCTCAGATTGACGCCGACTACCCCGACTCCACCCCGTTGCTTGTCGGAGTGCTCAAGGGCGCGGTCATGGTCATGGCCGATCTCTCCCGGGCGTTGACCATCCCCGTGGAGATGGACTGGATGGCGATTTCGAGTTACGGAAACGACCACAAATCCTCTGGGGTCGTGAAGATCTTGAAAGACCTCGACACCGCACTTGAAGGGCGTGACGTGTTGATCGTGGAAGACATTGTCGATACGGGGCTCACGCTCTCGTGGTTGCTCGGGAACTTTGAATCCCGCGGGGCTCGCTCCATTCGGGTGATGACGCTCTTGCGCAAACCAGACGCCATGCAGGTAGAAGTGCCCCTGGACTATGTCGGATTCGATATTCCGAACTCGTTCGTCGTGGGCTATGGCTTGGACTATGCCAACCGCTACCGCAACCTCACCTCCGTGGCGGTCTTGAGCCCGAAGGTATACGACGGAGCCGCTGAGTGACGAAACGACCCTCAAAACTCAGCAGGGCTATTTCAAACACCTGGAAGAAGATCGTCCCCAACTTCAATCTGCGCTGGCTTGCGCCGTGGTGGGTGGCCCAGGATGAGAAGAGCAAGGCTCTCATCGACGCTCGCACAATTCAATTTCGTCGTGACACTCCGGCGATCGTGCGGCCAGAGGTTCTGTTCATTCACGTCCCCAAAGCGGCCGGAACCTCGATCTTCAACCTTCTCGAGGAACACATCGGAATGGAAAAGCACAACGTGGTTGCAAAGCTCTTGGCTCTGCCGGACGACAAGTTGGCGACCATCAAGAACGTATCGTTTGGGCACCTCACCACAGATGCATTGTTTGAGCTGAGAGTGCTGGACAGTACTCAGCTCGAAGACGCCTTCACCTTCGGTTTTGTGAGAAACCCTTACTCTCGAATCGTTTCCCTCTTTGCCTATCTAACCCGATATCGGGTCATACCAAATGTGTGGAGCTTCGATCAGTTTCTTCGGGCCGTAGCGTCAGAAAAACCCGAGGCGGGCTTATGGAACGTCATCGGCCTTTCGCAGGCGGCGCCGATGGTGCAATGGATGCGCCCTACGTATTGGCGCGGACCACGACTCACCCTCAAGCTTGAAGAGATGGAAGCGTCGCTAGGGGTATTAAGTGACCACCTCCCGATTCCGGCAACCGTGCCACATTTGAATTCCTCTCGTCGCCCACTGAAGCCTGTGGTGGTCTCCCGTCGGGGTATCGAGTTCATTCGACACTTTTATGCCGACGATTTCGACGAGTTTGGGTATTCGAGAGACCTCCCGGAGGGGCTCTTTTCCCTCACGCGATGAGCTCTCAGCTTCCGGCGAAACGACTTTCTCGTGAGCGGGGCTTCCCGGTAGCCTGATATCTCACGCCTTCGGGCACGACATTGTCAAAGTGAGGCTTCCGGCCTATGGCCACCAAGAAATTCTCTGCGAAATCACTCCTACGCGGCCCCCTGCCCTACATCCTCGCGGGTGCGCTCGTCGTGTTTATCGGCCTCTCGCTCATGAACGTCGGTGGCTATCGCACCATCTCCACCCAAGAAGGCTTGGAGCTTCTTCGAGACAACAAAGTCGAATCGGTCACCATCATCGACATCGAACAGCGAGTCGACTTAGACCTGCGCCAGTCTTATGACGACCAGGGCACGATGGTGCAGTTTTCTTATGTGGCGCCCCGCGGTGAGGAAATCGTCCAAGCCGTGAACCTCTCCCAGGTGGATTCCTTCACCGACGAGGTGCCCCAAGCCAACTGGTTTGTGAGCTTCCTGGGCTTGATCCTGCCCTTCCTCATCATCGGTGTGATCTTCTGGTTCCTCCTTTCCTCCATGCAGGGGGG
>JAYODB010000073.1:0-3712 GCA_038106075.1 Cellulomonadaceae bacterium
CCCCAAGACACGGCGATGGTGCATCCGGGGAAGCTTGGTCGAGAAATGCTTCGCACCGTGCGCGAACTCGGCGTTGAGGTGTTTCGCAAGTCACCGGTGAGAGTCCTCTCAGCCGAAGCAGACGTCGTCCAGCTCACGCTGAGTTCCGGGGTGGTTCGGGCGAACAGGGTGGCGCTCGCGACGAATGCCTATCCGTCACTGCTCAAGCGCTATCGCCTCCACACCATCCCCGTCTACGACTACGTCCTGATGACGGAGCCGCTGACGTCGGCTCAGAAGAAGGAGATTGGCTGGTCGGGCCGCGAAGGTGTGGCTGATTTGGCCAACCAGTTCCACTACTACCGAATCAGCGCGGACGACCGGATTTTGTTCGGCGGCTACGATGCGATCTACCACTTTGGGGGCCGAGTGCGTGCCCGCTCCGAAGAGCGGCGGGAGAGCTACCACAAGCTCGCCTCACACTTTTTCACCACCTTCCCGCAATTAGAAGGCGTGAAGTTCGCTCACCGCTGGGCGGGCGCCATCGACACCTGCAGTCGCTTCAGCGCGTTTTTTGCCACCGCCCACCAGCGGCGCGTGGCCTATGCGGCCGGTTTCACCGGACTGGGAGTGGCAGCCACACGCTTTGCCGCAGAGGTCATGCTCGACCAGCTCGAGGGCCTTCAGACGTGGCGGACCGAGCTCAAGATGGTGAACTCGATGCCCACGCCATTCCCACCCGAGCCCCTGTGTTTCCCGGCCGTTCAACTCACCCGCTCCGAACTCAACCGCGCCGACCACAGCGAAGGGAAGAGGGGTCTCTTTCTTCGAACCCTCGACGCCCTGGGCTTGGGGTTTGATTCGTGAGTGAGGCGTGGCGGTGGGACGCGTCAGCGCTCCCGCTCGAGCACGAGCCCGTTGCCTCGGACCAGATTGTCGAGGGTGAGCCGTCCACAGGACTGTGGGAGGCGGACGATAGGTGGGGGGTGTGGGAGATGACCCCAGGGGCGATGTGGGATATCGAGGTGGATGAGCTCTTTGTCGTGATCTCCGGTGAGGCGACCCTCGAGCGTGTCATTGATGGCGAGGCGGTCACGAGCCGGCTCCATCCCGGCGTGGCCTGCCGTCTCTTAGAGGGGGAGAGAACCGTGTGGCGGGTCAGTGAGACTCTTCGGAAGGTCTACTGGGTTCCCTCTGCCTGACGCTGCTCCTGGGCTTCCCATTCGGTGATGTCGGGCAACACAATGGGTCCCGTTTCCAGGGCAAGGTCTGCCTGAATCGGCACTTGTGAGCGTCTCGCGGTCTGAGCGAGGATGATGCCACCGAGGACGACTCCGGCACCGAGAATCTGGGTGGCGTCGAGGTTTTCCTGAAGCCACAGCCAGGCGACGATGAAGGCAAAAACAATCTCGCTCGTCGCGGCAATTCCCGCGGCGGTGGCGGAGAGTTTCTTAATGGCGGCGAGGCTGAGCAGGAACGGCGCGAAGGAGCCCATCACGACGTTCCACACCATGAGCAACCACATCGGAGCGGGGACGCCTTCGAGAACGCCGGTTAGGGGGACGCTCGACGAAAACACCGCAGAGTCGATGCGCCACCAGCCGCTGATGAACGACCACGCCACCGCGGCGATGCTCATCGACCAGAACATGAGCGCCAGGGGAGAGATGGTCTCCATCTGTTTTTCACCCACGAGGAAGTAGGTGGAGAGGCTCAGTGCGGCGACGAGGGCCCAGAGTGTTCCAATGAGGTTGAGCGAACTATCCCAAATCTGAGCAACCACGGCGAGGCCCGCCATGATCAAGCCAATTGACACCCAAATACGGGTGCGCACACGTTCTTTGAACACAAAGAAGGCGAACACGGCAACCATCGGCACGGCCAAGTATTCGAGAAGAAGAGCAATGCCCACGGGGAGAAGTTCGACCGCGAGAGCGTAGGAGGCTTGCAAGAGCCCCACACCGATGACCCCCATCACGATGAGCGCTGCTCTCTGGCCTCGGGGGACGCGGAAGGAGCGTCGATCGAGCATAAAGAGTACGAGCCCGGCGACAACCGCAGCACCCAGCACCCGGATTTGAGTCACCTGCAGGGCAGTGAGCCCCGCCTCAATCATGACTTTGGTGACACTCCCGTTTGCCCCGAAGAGAAAAGCGGCGAGGAAAGCGTAAAAGTAGCCCACGAGTTATCGAGCCCGATGGGGGCGCGGGCAGTTTCTCGCTGCCAAGAGACTCATCACGCCGATAACTATGACACAGGCGAAGAGCATTTCTGTCACGGGAATGTCACCTGGAATTCGGTGTGTTGTCAGGCGGTTCTCCTAGGCTTCGAGGCATGAAGACCTACGTGTTAGCCGGCGGCTGCTTTTGGTGTCTCGACGCTTCCTATCGGGTTCTCAACGGCGTGGTCGATGTCGTCTCCGGCTACACCGGCGGAGACACCGAAAAGCCGAGTTACGAGGAAGTCTGCACCGGTCGCACGGGCCATGCTGAAGCAGTCGCGGTGACCTTCGATCCCGAAACCATTCCCTCAGACGTGATCCTCGACGTGTTCTTCACCATCCACGACCCTAGGCAGCTCAACCGCCAGGGAAACGACATCGGCACTCAGTATCGCTCAGCGATGTATTACCGAGACGATGAAGAGAAGGCGCTGTTTGAGGCGGCCCTGGCCCGTGCGGCCGAGATGTGGGAGGGCGAGATTGTGACCGAGCTCTCGCCGCTCGGTCCGTTCTACATGGCTGAGGACTACCACCAAGATTTCTTTGCGAAAAACCCCACCCAGGGATACTGCTTGGCTGTTGCGGTCCCTAAGGTCAATAAGGTGCGCCAGTCGTACCAGCGCTACCTCCGCCAGGCCTAACTGTCCACATCGAACTGCCCCGGGGTCCTTCTCCTCTGGTTTGTCAGAACGGACGCTCTTCGCCACACGGGCTGACACTCTCCGCTCACCCACCCAGTGAACAGGAGACACCATGATTGACACCCTTTCCGTGAGCGGCATCGTCGCCACCACCCCACGCCACGTCGTGACGAGCGAAGGCCTCGCGATCACGAGTTTTCGACTCGCATCCACTCAGCGGCGCTTTGATAAAGGCCAAGCGCAATGGGTGGACATCGACACCAACTGGTACACCGTGGTCTCGTTTCGACAGCTCGCCATTAACGCCAACAAGAGCCTTAACAAGGGCGACCGCGTCGTCGCAACGGGCCGCGTCAAAGTGCGCAACTGGCAAAACGACGACAAGAGTGGCACCTCGGTTGAGATTGAGGCGGACGCGCTCGGGCACGATTTGCTCTGGGGGACTTCGGCGTTTGAACGCACCAGCCTCAGCAGAGACCTCGATGACAATAACGAGGGCGATGAGGAGCCGTTCTGAACAGGGGAGAGTAGTTCGGCCAAATAGACTGGGGCATATGGCGGAATTCATTTACACGATGGTCAAGGCCCGCAAAGCGGTTGGCGACAAAGTCATTCTCGACGACGTCACGATGTCGTTTTTCCCCGGAGCCAAAATCGGTATGGTCGGCCCGAACGGCGCCGGTAAATCCACCATCCTCAAGATCATGGCGGGGCTCGATCAGTCCAGTAACGGAGAGGCCTCCCTCACCGCCGGCTACACGGTCGGAATCCTGCTCCAGGAACCCCCGTTGGACGAGTCGAAGACGGTGATCGAAAACGTTCGCGACGGCGTACGAGAGATCTACAACAAAATCGAACGCTTCAACGAGAT
>JAYODB010000074.1:0-3669 GCA_038106075.1 Cellulomonadaceae bacterium
CGAAGAGGATCCACCACCAGTATTCGCTGCGCGACGCAACACCCTTAAAGTCGGCATATTTGCGAAATACGACGGAAATTGACTGTCCGAAACTCACGATTGTTCTCCTCGCCCACTCACGTTATCGATGCCACCAGTCTAGGCGGAGCCTCCTTGACGGGTCGAGAAAGTAGTGTGAGGGGGTGTCTGCAGACCACTATTTCTCTACCTCACCTCAGTCGGAGGAGTCGCGTCAGCCGCTGACGCTGACCCTCGCGGGGAGCGAGGTGACGCTCAGCGTACCGTCGGGGACGTTCTCGGCGGATGGTCTCGACCGAGGCACCAAGGTGCTGTTGGACACTGTTCCCACCCCTCCAGCTGAGGGCGTGTTGGTTGATGTGGGGTGCGGCTGGGGTCCGATTGCCCTAAGCCTCGCTATGCACTCCCCTGACGCATCTGTGTGGGCCGTTGATGTCAACGAGAGAGCCCGAGTGGCCACGAGAGATAACGCCGAAACCCTCGGTTTGGGCAACGTTCAGGTGTGTTCCCCCGAGCAATTTCCTGCGGGTCAGGGCATCGACCTCATCTGGTCCAACCCGCCGATTCGGATCGGAAAGGCCGCGTTACACGAGCTCCTCATGACCTGGCTTAATCGACTGAGCCTCGCGGGTGAGGCCTGGCTGGTCGTGGCAAAGCAGCTCGGTTCTGATTCGCTTCAGCGTTGGCTCAACGAGGGAGGAGCCGGAGCATTCGTCGCAGAGCGAGTCGACTCCGATAAGGGCTACCGTATCCTGCGCGTGAGACGGGCCTAAACCGCTACCTCGGTGTGAAACACCAGTTGCGAGGGCCCTGAGAGCGACGCGTGCTCGCCTTCTTCGGTGGGGAACATTCGCACCGCGAGTGACCCACCAGGAACCTCCACTCTCCAGTAGTGTGGCGCTCCCTGACCGGCAAAATGTCTCGCCGCAAGTGCCGCCGCCACGGCCCCCGTCCCACAGGAGAGAGTTTCACCGACCCCCCGCTCGAACACTCTCATCCGGATGCGCCCCACCCCGTCGTCGACGAGAGGGTCGTGGGGCACGACAAATTCGACGTTCGCGCCCGCAGAGGGCTCTGGCTTCATCGCGGGGACTCGTGAAAGGTCGAGTGATTCCAATTCGTCCGAATCGGCCAAGATGACCACCGCGTGAGGGTTCGGCACGGTAATCCCCAAACTGGGTCGTGGGACGTCCAGACCGGGCACGTGCACGAGGGGGTCGTCTCCGCTCAGGGCCCAGCGCCCCAAGTCCACTTGATAGTGCCCAGAGGCCGAGACGGTGACGTCTCGGATGCCACTCCTGGTGGCAATCGGAAGGGTCTCTCCCGGTGTCAGCGTGGCAAGGCCAGTGCTCACAAGGAAGTCAGCGAACACCCGTATTCCGTTGCCACACATTTCCGCTTTTGAGCCGTCGGCGTTGCGGTAATCCATGAACCACGTCGCGCCAGGTTCCTGGTCGAGCAGGTGAGCAACTTCGGGTGAATCCACCGTTCGCGCGGCTCGCAAGATGCCGTCGCCGCCAATTCCGGTGTGGCGATTCGTGAGAGCTCTGACTTGCTCAGCGTTCACGTCGTACTCGCCGTCAGGATCGGCGAATAAGACAAAGTCGTTGCCCGTCCCGTGACCTTTGGTCACAGCGAGTCTGGTGGAGCGTTGAGCCATGGGTCGAGCCTACTGAGCTGGAGAGTCCTGCCCGGGCCAGAGCGCGATCACGGCTTTCACGATGGTGGCGACAGGGTCCCCCGCGGTGGGGTCGACCCAGTGAATCGAACTGTCGCGGCGAAACCACGACATCTGTTTGCGGGCATACCGTCTGGTGTGTTGAGCGACGGCATCCTTTGCCTCGGACTCCGTGATGTCACCGTTCAGAAACTCGACCACTTCGCGGTAGCCGATGGCTTGCCCGGCCGTCTTGCCAAGCTCGCCCGCGTGATGGAGCGCCCTCACTTCATCGATGAGGCCCCGCGACCACATCTGCTCGACCCGCTGATCGATGCGCTCCACGAGAGTGTCTCGCGGCCATTCGACCCCCACGGCGAGGGTGGGCTGGTGCCAGAGTTCTCCGCGCGCTTGTAGCCCGATGGTGGGAAGCTCCCCCGTGATTTCCCACACCTCGAGCGCCCGAACGACCCGCCTGGGGTTGTTGAGGTCGATTCCTTCGGCCGCATCCGGGTCAACCTCGACGAGGCGCTGTGCGAGTGACGCCACCCCGTCTCTCTCCAACTCTTCTTCGAGCCTGCCCCTCACGTCATCGTTGGTTCCCGGAAATTCAAATTGGTAGACGACCGAAGAGACATAAAGCCCAGAACCCCCCACCACGATGGGGAGCACGCCGCGGTCAAAGCACTCACGAATCGCGGTGCGGGCGCGCTCCTGATAGTCCTGCACGCTCGCCTCATCGGTGGGCTCCCACACATCAAGTAGGTGGTGGGGCACCCCAGAGGCTTCCTCTTCGGTGATTTTCGCCGTTCCCACGTCCATGCCGCGGTAGAGCTGCATCGCGTCTGCCGAGACAATCTCCGCCGTAATGCCCTCTCCTGAGAGCGTCCTCACGACATCCACGGCAATCGAGGATTTCCCCGAGCCCGTGGGCCCCACGATGGCCAGAAGGGGCAAGTGTTGCGCCACGGTGGCCCCTACTGGCCGACGCGAATAGTGGGGAGTCCCAGGGGGACCGGCTTGGGGCCGTCGGCTGGGGCAGGCACACCGCAGGACTCGGCCTGGAAGCGATCCCAGGCGTCTCCGGCGCGTGTGCGGCGAATGGGGAACTGCTCCCCCGCTGCAGGGTCGGCGATGAGGAAGAACGGCTTCGCTGCCGTGACCGTGGCGCTCACCACGTCTCCGGGGCGGGGCTGTTCGGCGTCTTCGCTCACGCCGACGTGAACCAGTCGGCCGTCTTCGGCCCGACCGGAGAGCCGGTGGGTTTCCTCGTCCTTCTTGCCCTCACCAGTCGCAATCAGCACCTCGACGGTCGAGCCCTCGAGTTTTTGGTTTTCTTCCCAGCAAATCTGGTTTTGAAGCTCCACGAGCCGCTCAAACCGCTCCTGCACGACCTCTTTCGGAATCTGGTCGTCCATCGTGGCCGCAGGTGTCCCGGGCCGGATCGAGTACTGGAAGGTGAAGGCACTGGCGAAGCGCGCCTGGCGCACCACCTCCATCGTGTCCTCAAAGTCCTGCTCGGTCTCACCCGGGAAGCCCACGATGATGTCGGTCGTGATGGCGGCATTCGGAATGCGCTCCCGCACCCGCTCCAAAATGCCCAAGAACTTATCGCTGCGGTAGCTGCGTCGCATGGCCTTCAAAATGGCGTCAGAGCCCGACTGGAGCGGCATGTGCAGCTGGGGCATCACGTTGGGAGTCTCGGCCATCGAGTCGATTACGTCGTCGGTGAAGGCGGCTGGGTGGGGGCTCGTGAATCGCACTCGCTCAAGACCCTCAATCGACCCGCAGGCTCGAAGAAGCTTGGAGAACGCCTGCCGGTCGCCAAACTCGACGCCATAGGAGTTCACGTTTTGGCCAAGCAACGTGACTTCGATAGCCCCGTCGTCGACGAGGGCCTGAACTTCCGCCAATATGTCGCCCGGGCGACGGTCTTTTTCTTTTCCGCGCAGGCTCGGCACGATGCAGAAGGTGCAGGTGTTGTTACACCCCAC
>JAYODB010000075.1:0-3538 GCA_038106075.1 Cellulomonadaceae bacterium
ATGGTGGCAAGGAGCGCTCCCCCGCGAGTTGAAGAGCGAATCAGCGCAATCGTCGCAATCAAATAGACCGCGGCCGCAACGGCAGAGAGGGCGTAGGCAATGGGTGCTTGGTCAAACTTCGTCGCGATTTGATAGCCGGAGCGGCCCAGTGCCGCGAGGGTCAAGATGACGTAAACGCTGACGAGCAGCGTGCGAAAACCCGAGGAGGTTTGTGAAGCCACCGGCCTAGTCTTTCTTCTTTTCGACATCCCCGGAGAGCGCTTGAATGAATGCTTCTTGGGGCACTTCAACCCGGCCCACCATCTTCATTCGCTTCTTGCCCTCTTTTTGCTTCTCGAGCAGTTTTCGCTTGCGACTAATGTCACCGCCGTAACACTTGGCGAGAACGTCTTTACGAATCGCTCGAATCGTTTCGCGGGCAATGACTCTGGCTCCGATCGCCGCCTGGATAGGCACTTCAAACTGTTGCCGCGGGATGAGCTCGCGCAGGCGCCCCGTCATCAGCACGCCGTAGGCGTAAGCCTTGTCTTTATGCACGATGGCGCTAAACGCGTCAACGCGGTCTCCCTGCAGCAGGATGTCGACTTTCACCAAGTCCGCTTCCTGCAGGCCCGAGGGTTCGTAGTCGAGTGAGGCGTAGCCCGCGGTCTTTGACTTCAACTGGTCGAAGAAGTCGAACACGATTTCGGCGAGGGGGATGACGTAGCGAATTTCGACCCGGTCGCTGCCGAGGTATTCCATGCCCTGGAGGGTGCCGCGGCGCGACTGGCACAGCTCCATAATCACGCCCACGTAGTCTTTGGGCGCCAAGATGGCGGCATTCACCACGGGCTCCCGCACCGAACCGATGCGTCCCGTGGGGAATTCGCTGGGGTTGGTGACTTCAATGTCTTCGCCGGTGTCGAGTGTGACTTGGTAGATCACCGACGGGGCCGTGGCAATCAGGTCGATGCCGAATTCGCGCTCGAGCCGCTCGCGCACGATTTCTAAGTGCAATAGCCCCAAGAAGCCACAGCGGAAGCCGAAACCGAGCGCCACCGAGGTTTCGGGTTCATAGACCAGCGCCGCGTCAGAGAGCTTCAACTTGTCCAAAGCTTCCCGCAAATCCGGGTAGTCACTGCCATCGAGAGGGTAGAGCCCGGAGAACACCATCGGTTTGGGTTCGATGTAGCCAGCGAGCGCCTGGGTCGCCCCGTCGCGGGACGTGGTGACGGTGTCACCCACCTTCGACTGGCGAACGTCTTTCACACCCGTAATGAGGTAGCCCACCTCTCCGACAGCCAGCCCGTCGGATGGAATGGGTTCGGGCGAGATGACGCCAATCTCGAGTAGCTCGTGTTGGGCCTTAGTTGACATCATTTCGATGCGGTCTCGGGGTTTCAAACGCCCATCAATCATTCGCACATAGGTGACGACTCCGCGGTAGGCGTCGTAGACCGAGTCAAAGATCAGCGCGCGGGCAGGTTTATCGATTTCTCCCGAGGGCGCGGGAACTCGCTCGACGACACGGTCGAGCAGCTCAGGCACCCCGACGCCGGTTTTTCCACTCACCCGGAGCACGTCGTCGGGCGAGCAGCCAATCAACTGGGCGAGTTCTTCGGCGTAACGATCGGGTTCTGCCGCGGGCAGGTCGATTTTGTTCAGCACCGGAATGATTTCCAGGTCATTATCGAGCGCCATATACAGGTTCGCGAGGGTTTGCGCTTCGATTCCCTGCGCCGCGTCAACGAGGAGAATGGCTCCCTCGCAGGCGGCGAGCGAGCGGGAGACTTCGTAACTGAAGTCGACGTGTCCCGGTGTGTCAATCATGTTCAGCGCATACATCTGCCCGTCGACCACCCAGGGCATACGAACAGCCTGCGATTTGATGGTGATACCGCGTTCGCGTTCGATATCCATTCGGTCGAGGTATTGCTCGCGCATCTGCCGCTGATCGACGATTCCGGTGAGCTGCAGCATCCGGTCGGCGAGGGTCGATTTACCATGGTCGATGTGCGCAATGATGCAGAAATTGCGCAGACGAGCCGGGTCGGTGGCCGCCGGACGCAGCGGGGCCGGAGAGGATGCAGACATTAGACACGATTCTCCCACGCCTTTGCCTTTGTCCAAGACGATTTGGGGTGGTATCGTTGCGGTTTGGCCCATCACTCATGTGTGAGTGCGCAGGCTCCAGGTTTCCCCGCAGGACGCGGTGGGATACAGACCAACATCACCTCGACGGAGATACACACACGTGGCAAACATCAAGTCGCAGATTAAGCGCAACAAGACCAACCAGAAGGCTGAAGAGCGCAACCGCGCTGTGAAGAGCGAACTGAAGACTGTCGTGCGTCAGGCGCGCGAGGCCATCGCCGCTGGCGACAAGGACAAGGCTCAGGCCGCCGTGAAGGTTGCTTCACGCAAGATCGACAAGGCCGTGAGCAAGGGCGTCATCCACAAGAACCAGGGCGCGAACCGCAAGTCGGCAATCGCCTCTAAGGCTGCTTCGCTCTAAGTTCTCGTCGGAACCTGGCCTCGCTGGGCGACGATGTCGACGCACCGCTCGAGTGCGTATCCGGGCTCTAAACCCATGCCTTTCAGTGCCGCATCCGTGCGGGCGACTTCCATAATCGCGACGCCGAGTCCGATTTCGTCCCAACCTTGAAGCTGCGATCGGGCGCGCTGCACCTGCCAGGTTTGTAATCCAAGTTCTTTTGCCACATCCCCCACTGAACCTCGGGTTCCACCGACTCGAGCCATGTTTCGCAGGCTGTGCGCCAGGGCGGCAATGATGAGCACCGGCTCGACACCCGTGTTGAGGGCGTGTCGAAGACCCGCGAGGGCCTCTCCCCGCCTCCCCGCAATGGCGTGTTCGGCGAGTTCGAAACCGGTGGTTTCGACCCGGCCACCGTAGTAGCGTTTGACCACCTCGGCCGTGATGTGAGATCCCTCCCCCACATCGGAACTCAACTGGCCAAGAGCGGCCGCGAGTTCGGCGAGGTCGCTTCCGAGGGCGTCGAGCAGCATTCGCTCGGCATCTTCGTCAATACGCACATGCTTGGCATGAGCCTCGGCACGCAAGAACTGTGCTCGGTCGCGGTCAGATTTCAGCTCTGGGCAGGTGACGACGAGCCAGTCTCCGCCGTGGCTCTTGATGAGATCAAGGGCTTTTTTCCCACGAACCCCCGAAGAGTGGCGAACGAGCAACGTGACGTTGGGGTCGGGAAGGGCCAAATAGTCGACGATGTCCTCCAACACAGCGTCGGTTGTTTTTTCAAACGACCACACTCGAACAAGCCGGGGTTCGCCAAATAGGGAGGGGCTGACCGCTTGTACGAGCTCTCCAGAAGCCGCAGTCGACGCGTCGAGGTCGACGAGTTCGAGCTCAGGAGTGACTGACTTTAGCCTCTCCAATATCGCGCGGGATGCTCGATCGGCGAGGAAGGCTTCGGGTCCACTGAGCAGAATAACCGGGGCCTCTTTGATACCCGACCACGGAACCTGTTGTGTTGCTGCCACGTCCCCTCCTGCAAAGAAGCCTAACCGCCACCGGCCGACC
>JAYODB010000015.1:0-22037 GCA_038106075.1 Cellulomonadaceae bacterium
GTGATGCCGGCGGCGAGCATGCTGCGAAGGGCAATCACCCGCTCTGAACGGTCCGACCAGTACTTGTCGGCCACGTCCCGATCATCGATAGCGTGCTGGGGTTGAACACTCGCCACCAACCCAGCCCTCGCTATCCGCGGGAAGGCGCTTGGGGCGAGGAGCTGGGCGTGCTCGATACGGCCTGTGAGTCCCACCGACTCGAAGAGGCCAATGATGATGTCGTTTGCTTCGTCGCCAATGGCGTGAAACGCGGCCGAATAGCCGTTCTCTTTCGCCTGGCGAAGCAAGCCCTCGAGGTAGTCGGTCTCGTAGTTCATTGCTCCGCGATTATCAGAGTCCATTCCTACGTAGGGTTCAAAACAGTACGCCGTGCGGGTATTGAGAGACCCATCGGTGATGACTTTCAAAGGCCCCACCGTGACTCCAGGAGCGATCACGTCTCCTGTGCGGCGGCCGCTCGCGATGGCTTGATCGAAATGTGTCGGGTACACACCCGCTTCGACGCGAAGAGCGAAATCGGCGACGCCACTGCGCCTGCGCGCCCAATTGGTGTGGGTGTCATCCAAGTCCAAGTCGACTACACCGACGACCCCGCGAGTGCTCGCCTCGGCGACGGCCTCCTCGATCCACTGGTCTCGGGTGGCCTCAGGAACATCGGAGAGTCTCGCGGCGAGCGCGAAAGCGTCGTTTTCTGTGATGACTCCTGACTCGTCCACATTCTCGACGCCCAAGAGGGCAATAGCGGCAGTATTGAGCCAGCAGGAGTGGATGTCGATGCTCCACAACACCCACGGGCGATCGCCCGATCGCTCATCGAGTAGCTCGCTGGTTTTCGGCTCACCCCACAGCCCGTCTCGATAGCCCGCGCCGATCACAATCTGATCGGTAACCGAACTGCTTGCCTGCGCCATCTTCTCGGCAGCTTCCCTCGGGCTCGAGGCTTGGGTCAGGTCCACTCTCCTGCGATATTCCGCCCACATGCCCATGTGGACGTGTTCATCCCACAATCCGGGGGCGAGAACGCGGCCGTCGAGATCGATTTCCTCGTGCTCGTCTGAGGCAGGAAGATGCCCGGCATATTCGATGGCGTCGATAAGCCCGTTTCTGATGAGCAGGTCGACACGCTCAGTTTCGGGGCGGCCGAAGAGGTGGGCGCGACGAATGATCACGCCGAAACTCTACTCATCAGCGAGCCGGCTCGACCTGGCAGGTGGGGCAGAAGTAGAGCTTTCTCGCGCCAAGTTCCGTGAGTGCCACCGGGTTGTGACACACCCGGCAGGCTTTTCCTTGGCGCTTGTAAACGTAGTAGCGAATGCGCGAATCTCTCAGCGCACGGTTTTTCTGTGCGGAGGTGAGGTCACTTCTGGTGCGCATGACACCGGTTTTCACTCCGTCTTTGAGCAACCCCGTCCAGTCTTTCCACAACGCGTCGAGGATCTCGTCCGAGAGTTGGTTTGAGGGGGTGAAGGGGTCGAGGCGGTGTCGGAAGAGGATTTCCGCACGATAGACATTCCCGATTCCCGCGACCACACTCTGGTTCATCAGCGCGAGCGCCACCGGGGTCTTGGTGGCATTCATGCGCTCCCGGAACCGTCGATTGCCCCGCTTTGGGCTGTCGACGAGGGGATCGGGTCCAAGCGACTCGCGCACCGCAGTTGCTTCGTCGTCTGAGATCACCTCGCACGCGGTGGGCCCTCGAAGGTCGGCAACGACACCATCGGTCAAGATTCGAACGCGAACCTGCCCCACTGGCTCGGGCGGGAACTCTTCAGATTCCGTTTCATTCAGCCCTTCTTCGCGCTGGGCTCGTGGAGCGCCCAGGGAGTGGGAGCTCGCCTGAGAAATAAACGTCCACGCGCCATAAATGCCGAGGTGAACTCGAAGCACAAAACCTTCTTCAAATCCGACAAACAACTGTTTCCCCACAGCAGTCGCGCTGGTGACGGTAAGGCCATCGAGGGTGGAGGCCCCCTGCGCGAAGCGCCCCTGAGGAGAGCTCACGCGGACGCGATGGCCGACAAATTCGTCGCGGAAATGCTGGGCAACCCGGTGAACGGTGTGACCTTCGGGCATCGTCTAGGCAGTGTAGGTGGTGCCTGTTTCGGGAACGTCACCCGAGTCTTCGAAGTGGCGAATTTGGCCGATTCGTCGCGCATGGCGCTCGTCACCGCTAAACGGTGTCGAAATGAATACCTCGATGAGGTGTAGTGCCTCCTCGAGGCTGTGCTGGCGAGCGCCGATTGCGCAGACATTTGCGTCATTGTGTTCTCTCGCCAACGCGGCGGTCGCGTCGCTCCACACCAGGGCAGCGCGGACTCCCGACACCTTGTTGGCGGCAATTTGCTCCCCGTTTCCGGACCCTCCGAAGACCACTCCGAGTGCTTCAACGCCCGATTCTTGGTCGGCGACGACGGCCTGTCCCGCTGAAATACAGAACCCCGGGTAATCGTCGAGGGCGTCGTATTCGCGCGGGCCGTGGTCGACCACCTTGTGGCCCGCATTCTCCAAGTAGGCGACAAGCTGCTGGGAAAATTCCAAACCGGCGTGGTCAGTGGCGAGGTGGATGCGCATAACCGTCAGTCTATGAGGAGCCCTAACCCCTACTTATTCACATTCTCCCAGGCAGAAGCGCAAAATATCGCGTATCGTTATCCCTGTCCGTTTGGCAGATGGAGTCTTCTGTGAGCACACCCGAATTCCGGCGTGCCGTCCGTGGCTATGACCCGGACGAGGTCAAGCGTTTTGTCGACGACCTGTCGTCCCGCCTGGAGCGACTCGAAACCGACCACGCGGAAGACCAGCGCACCATCCAGCGCCTGACTCGCGACGTGCAGGAGGCCAACGAGCGCGCAGGTCGTGCCAAGCCAAGCTTCGCCGAATTAGGTTCGGCCTTCGAGGAAACGCTCCGTCTCGCGGAGGCTCAGTCGCAGAAGATTACCCAAGAGGCATCTGCCGAGGCCGCAGAGGTTCTCGCCAACGCTCGAACCGAGGCCACACGGGTTCGCGAGGAAGCCGCGAAGGAATCTCGCCAGCTCGTCTCTGAAGCGCAGCGCACGGCAGAGGACCTGCGCTTGGAGAGCGAGCGAGAGGCTGCCCAGTTGCGTCAGCAGGCCGCAGATGAAATCGCAAAGGCCACCAACACTCGCACCCGCGCGGAGCGCGCCGCTGCGACGATGATTAGCCAGGCCGAAAAGCAGGTCGCCGATTTGAAGGCGGAAGCCTCACGCCAGGTGGAACAAATCAAGCGTGAAGCGTCCGAACTTCTGCACGCCGCCCAAGAGCGCGCGGTGGCCACCGACGCCTCGATCAGGCAGCAGATTGACGATGCGGAGCGTGCCCGCGCAGCTATTCACGAAGAAGCTGACGAATACGCGCAGAAGGCCTACCAGCAGGCTGACCTTCACGTCCAAAACGCGGCGAAGCGCGCCGCCGACCTCGGCCAAGAAGCCGACACCATTTTGAAGAATTCGCAGCAGCGAGCAGACGACCTCACCCGCGACTCCCGCGCCTACGCCGAGAAGCTGATTGGCGACACCGTGGGACGTTCGCGCACGATTGCACGCGAAACCGAGGACCTCGTGAACTCGATGGTGTCCGACGCGGAGAGCCACATGAGTGACATTCGTCGCCAGCAGACCATGTTGGAAGAGTATGTGCGTCGAATGCGCGCAGCCGCCAACGATGTTGACCTTCAAATCACAAACCTCAAGCCACCGAGCCTCGAAGAAGCAAAGCCGGTGCCGCCGAAGGTCGCTGAGGCCGACGAGGAGGAAGTCCTCGAGGCGGTTGAAGTCACTATCGACGCCGACGAGAAGTAATTCGTCGCTTTTGCGCTGACTCCCTCGCTCATCCGAGCGTCCTAGGCTAGGTGCTCGTCTGAATGTTCCCTGTGTCGAGAAGGATTTGCGTTGCCTGGAGAAAACCTCACCCGTTCGGAAGCTAAGACTCGAGCAAAGAACGTCACCGTTCGCTCTTACGTCATCGACATCGACCTGTCGCAGGCTCGAACGTCAGACACCTTCCGCACCACAACCGAAATCGAGTTTCTCGCTTCACCGGGTAGTTCGACCTTCCTCGACGCCATTACTGACACGGTCCACAGCGTCATCCTCAACGGCCGGGAACTAGACGCTTCGAGCGTTGCCGTTGGGTCACGGATTGAGCTCGGCGGGCTCGAGCAAGACAACCGCGTGGTGGTCGACGCAGACTTCCGCTTCACCAACACCGGTGAGGGCTTGCACAAATTCACCGACCCCGTTGACGATGAGGTGTATCTCTATACCCAGTTTGAGGTGCCCGACTCGAGGCGCGTTTTTGCGGTATTTGAGCAGCCCGATCTCAAAGCCACCTTCCAATTCACGGTTACCGCACCTGAGGGATGGACGGTCGTGAGCAACCAACCCACGCCCGAGGCGAAGCCCGTGGGCGGGGGCAACCTCTTCGCGTTTTCCCCCACCCCGCGCATTTCGAGCTACATCACCGCATTGATTGCCGGGCCTTACCAATCCGTGCACAGCGAGCTTGTGAGCTCGAACGGCAAGACGATTCCGCTCGGCATCTATGCCCGGGCATCGATGTTCGACTATCTCGACCCGGAATACATTTTCGACATCACCCGAAAAGGCTTCGCCTACTTCGAAGACAAATTCGGACTCGCCTACCCCTTTGATAAGTACGACCAGCTCTTTGTCCCAGAGTTCAACGCGGGGGCCATGGAAAACGCTGGTGCGGTGACATTCACCGAGTCGTATGTGTTCCGTTCCAAAGTCTCTGACGCCATTCGAGAGCGTCGGGTGGTCACCATCCTGCACGAGCTCGCCCACATGTGGTTTGGCGACTTAGTCACCATGCGCTGGTGGAATGACTTGTGGCTCAACGAATCCTTTGCCGAGTGGGCGTCGACCATTGCGACCGCTGAGGCAACCGAATGGACCGAAGCCTGGACCACATTCCAAGCGATGGAGAAATCCTGGGCCTACCGCCAGGACCAGCTACCCTCGACCCACCCGATTGTGGCCACGATCAACGACTTGGAAGATGTCCAAGTCAACTTTGATGGCATCACCTACGCCAAGGGCGGGTCCGTGTTGAAGCAGCTCGTCGCCTGGGTCGGAGAGGATGCCTTCTTCGCCGGGGTGTCGAACTACTTCAAGAAACACAAGTGGGCCAACACTGAACTGATTGATCTGCTGGAAGAGCTGGAAGCGACCAGTGGGCGCGACCTCGTGTCATGGAGCAAGCTCTGGCTCGAAACCGCAGGGGTCAATACCCTCCGTCCGATCATCGAAACCGACGCCAAAGGAATCATTACCTCCTTTGCAATCGAACAAACCGCCCCTCACGATTGGCCCACACTGCGTCCCCACCGCCTCGCTATCGGCATCTACCAGCTCAACGCAGACACGATGGAGCGAGTCCACCGGGTCGAATGCGACATCGACGGTGCCCTGAGTGAGGTACCCCAAATGGTGGGTGTGCATCGCGGTGATGTTGTCGTGATCAACGACGACGACCTCGCCTACGCCAAGATTCGACTCGATGAGCAGTCAGTAGGCGCCGCTTTGGAGCACCTCTCAGCTTTCTCCTCTCCACTCACACGAGCGCTGATGTGGGGTGCCGCCTGGGATGCCACCCGTGACGCAGAAATGCGCGCGCGTGACTTCAGGGCCCTCATTCTCAACAACCTGGAATCTGAGACGGAGAGCACCACAATTCGCACAGTGCTGGGCCAGCTCTCGGCCGTCACCAAGCTCTACGCCGCACCGGAAACCGTTGCGGATGCGCAAAAAGAGGTCGCAGATGCCCTTTTGACGTGGACTCGTCGAGCCACCCCGGGCTCTGATGCCCAGTTCCAATTCGTCAAAGCCTTCGCCTCTCTCGCACTCACCCAGCAGCACGCAACGGTGCTCTCCGGCCTGCTCGATGGCTCAGAAGTCATTGACGGGCTCACGATTGACACCGACCTCGCTTGGGAACTTCTCGCGGGTCTGGTGTTGGCCGGCGCAGCGGGCACGGCGGAAATCGATGCACACCTTGCCGCGGACAACACCTCAAACGGCCAGCAGGCCGCGGCTCGCCTGCGCGCTATGGTTCCTACGATCGAGGCGAAGCGAGAGATTTTTGACTCTCTCGTGGGTGACAAAACGATTCCCAATGCCATCGTGAGAGCCATGACCATGGGCTACAACCACGTCAATGACCCTGCCGTGCTCTCTCAGCTGGTGAACCCATTCTTTGAGGCCTTGGTGGACCTGTGGGAGTCACGCACCTACAAGATCGCCGAATACCTCGTAGATGGACTGTATCCGGTTGCGTTGGTCTCCGATGAGGTCCGCCAAGCCAGTGAAAACTGGCTGGACACCGCTGACGCTCCGCCAGCACTGAGGCGTCTGGTGGAAGAAAACCTCGCGGGAATCCTTCGGGCGCAAAAGGCACGGGCTCGAGACGCCAAAGCCTCGTAGTCCACGCCCCAGGCGTAGCATGGGGCCGTGGATGAACAAACCTCCTGGTGGAATACCCTGACCGGACTGTTTAGCGGCGACGAGGTAATCACTCGCGTCGTCCTGATTCTGCTCGGCGGAATCATCGCCATCCTGATCTTCCGGCTCTCGATCCGACGGGTGGTGGCGGGGGTTGTCAGTGGCGTAAAGAAAGCCCACGGGGTCGACGACACTCAAGCGCTCGAAACCAGTCCCGTTGAAGCGATGCGACAGGTTCAACGCACCCGAACACTCGGTTCGGTGCTCAACAACTTCGCCGGTTGGACCATCGGCATCATCGTCATACTGATGGTGCTCTCAGAGGCAGGGCTCTCGATTACCCCGTTGATTGCGAGCGCCGGCATCATCGGTGCTGCGCTGGGTTTTGGCGCGCAGTCTCTCGTGAAAGACATGCTGAACGGCATGTTCATGGTTTTTGAGGACCAGTTAGGTGTGGGAGACGTCGTCAACGTCGGCGAGGTCTCTGGAGTAGTTGAGCGGCTCGGCGTCCGAGTCACCGAGATTCGAGACGTCAACGGAACACTGTGGTTCGTGCGAAATGGTGAGATCAACCGGGTCGGGAATTACTCCCAAGACTGGGCCCGAGTCATTTTGGATATTCCCGTTCCCTACTACTCGGATGTGTCGAAGGTGCAGGAACGCCTGCTCGACACGGCACGCGCTTTCCGCATGCGGCCCGAGTGGAAGCGCAAAGTCTTGGAGGATCCCGAGGTGTGGGGCATCGAGTCGATTTCGGCGGAAGCGCTGGTCGTGCGCTTAGTGCTGAAAGTGCGGGGCGGTGAGCAATGGGCGGCCAAGCGCGCTTTACACGCGGACATCATCACCACCCTCGACAAGGAGGGAATTGACCTTCCTCCGCTGAACCGAATGGTGCTCGATGGTATTCAGGGTGTTCGCGGCGCCTCAAAGCCGATGACGCCGAAGACGCCCCACAATGAACAGCTCTCGGACGATCTGGATGGGGAATAGTGCCTGACGGCGAGAGCCCCAGTTTCTTCGACCACATCGGCGGCCACGAGACGTTCACGAGACTCGTCGACGCCTTCTACGAGGGAGTCAAGTCTGACCCTGTCCTTCGCCCGATGTACCCCGACGACGACATGGAGGGCGCAGTCTGGAGGCTGCGCTCTTTCTTAGAGCAGTATTGGGGCGGTCCGCATACCTACTCGGAACAGCGTGGACATCCGCGCCTTCGTATGCGCCACATGCCCTTCAAAGTGAACCCCGATGCGCGCGACCGCTGGCTCAGCCACATGTCGAAAGCCGTGGACTCTCTTGGGCTTTCTGAATTAGATCGTGCGATGTTATGGGACTACCTGGAGCGGGCGGCACACGGCATGGTGAACACCTTCGAGGAGTAGCTACTCCTCGTCGAGACCCTCGGGCTCACCCTGTACTTTCACCAGCACGTAGCCGTTCTTGCTCGTGAGCCGAATCCAATTGTCGACGGAGTGAACGGCGAGCGATTTCTCGTCCACGAAACCCAGCGCATCGGCAGCAAAACCGGCCGCCCACGGAATTGACTTCTTCTTACCCAATGGCTGGCCCCACACCTCGGCACGAATCTTCTGGACCACGGCCTCACCGGCGTTGTCCGGGAGCGCTTCAGAAACCTGAGCCACGCCTTTGGCCGCAACCTCGCCCAGCAACTGGCTGCTCACACCGAGCCGGCGGCGCCAGCCGTCTCGGGGAGGCGTCACGGCAGCCCACTGAATAGAGGGGGTTTGCGCGGGAAGGCCCACCTCGAGAGGCCCGCCGGCATGCGCATCAATAGCCCGCTCGATCCGGAACGCGAGGGACTCTAACGGGACAACAACGTCAAACGACGGCAATTCCATGACCCGCGAGACTCGCAGGCCCAGCACGGTGGGGGTGCGGTCGAGCAGACCTCGGGGGAACAAGACCCCCACGTAGGCCTGAATGAATCCGTCTTGCGCAATCAGCCGAGCCGAGCCGTCGTTGACTCGGCGGGCACGCCCGAGGAAGCTCAGCAGATCCTGGGCGGACTCGAGCGTGGGTAGCGAAAAAGAATCCGGCATCGGCCTAGTCGCGGGTGAGCTTGCGGTAGGTCGAACGGTGGGGCGCGGCGGCATCCGGGCCGAGCCGCTCCACCTTGTTCTGCTCGTAGGCCTCGAAGTTCCCCTCGAACCAATACCAATTGGCCGGGTTTTCTTCGGTTCCCTCGTAGGCGAGGATGTGGGTCGCAACACGGTCGAGGAACCAGCGGTCGTGGGTAATCACCACGGCGCAACCGGGGAACTCGAGCAGAGCATTCTCCAGGCTTGAGAGAGTCTCCACGTCTAAATCGTTGGTGGGCTCGTCGAGGAGCAAAAGGTTTCCACCCTGCTTGAGTGTCATGGCCAAATTCAGGCGGTTGCGCTCTCCACCGGAGAGAACACCGGCCTTCTTTTGCTGGTCAGGACCCTTGAACCCAAAGCTCGAGACATAAGCCCGCGAGGGAATCTCCACGTTGCCGACCTGGATGATGTCGAGACCGTCGGAAACGACCTCCCACAGGCTCTTATTGGGGTCGATTCCCTCACGGCCCTGGTCGACATAGCTAATCTTGACGCTCTCGCCGATTTTCAGCTCTCCCCCATCGAGAGGTTCTAGCCCCACGATGGTTTTGAACAGTGTGGACTTCCCCACACCGTTCGGTCCGATGATTCCGACAATGCCGTTTCGGGGGAGGGAGAAGCTCAGTCCATCGATGAGGACTCGGTCGCCAAAGCCCTTCTTGAGGTTAGAGGCCTCAAGCACCTGGGAACCCAAGCGAGGTCCGGGCGGGATCTGGATTTCTTCGAAGTCAAGTTTCTTCGTTCTCTCGGCCTCAGCCGCCATTTCTTCGTAGCGGGCAAGACGCGCCTTGGACTTTGCCTGTCGGCCCTTCTGGTTGGAGCGAACCCAGTCGAGTTCGTCAGCGAGACGCTTTGCGAGCTTCTGGTCTTTCTTGCCTTGGATTTGGAGACGCTCGGCTTTCTTCTCCAGATAGGTCGAATAGTTGCCTTCGTATGGGTAGAGGCAACCGCGGTCGACCTCCGCAATCCACTGGGCCACGTGGTCGAGGAAGTACCGGTCGTGGGTCACGGCGATGACCGCTCCGGGGTACTTGGCCAGGTGCTGCTCTAGCCACAGAACACTCTCTGCATCGAGGTGGTTGGTGGGCTCATCGAGAAGGAGCAGGTCAGGCTTTTCGAGCAGCAACTTGCACAGCGCCACCCGGCGACGCTCTCCTCCCGAGAGGTGGGTGACGGGCGAGTCTGAGGGTGGGCAGCGGAGCGCATCAAGTGCTTGCTCCAACTGGCTGTCCATGTCCCAGGCGTCGGCCGCGTCGATGTCTTCTTGGAGCTTGCCCATCTCGGCGAGCAGAGTGTCAAAGTCCGCATCAGGGTCCGCCATCTGGGCGGAGATTTCGTTGAAGCGTTCGATTTTGTTGTAGATCCCTCTCACTCCGTCACGGACGTTTTCAATGACGGTCTTTGATTCATCGAGCGGTGGTTCCTGAAGCAGGATGCCGACGGAGTACCCGGCGGTGAGGGAGGCTTCTCCATTGCTGGGCTGGTCGAGCCCGGCCATAATTTTGAGGATGGTCGACTTTCCCGCTCCGTTCGGGCCGACCATGCCGATCTTGGCTCCGGGGAAGAACGACATCGTGACGTCGTCGAGGATGACCTTGTCTCCGACCGCTTTACGGGCCTTGACCATCGTGTAGATAAATTCCGCCATATGCCCCAGTCTATTTGGCGCTCACCCCCACTACGGTTCAGAACGGCTCCTCGTCAGAGCCGTTCTCATCATCGACCTGGCGGCTCAGGCTGCTGCGCTCGAACGCACTCGTTCCCCACAGCAGGTCGTGCCCGAGAGCATCGGCTTCGATTTCGATCGAGGTTCCGCTTTTCTCGTCGTTTTGCCAATTGCGCACTTTGACCCGCCCGGTCGCCACGACGCAATCTCCCTTGTTGAGGCTCTTATTGGCGTTGATGGCGAGCTGGCGGAAGGACACCACTGTGTACCAATTGGTGTCGATGTCGACCCATTGCGCTTGGCCCTTGTCGAAGCGCCGCTGAGTCGAGGCGAGTCGAAAGCTCGTAATCGCGAGGCCTTCGCTTGTGACGACGTGTCGAGGTGTGGTGGCAACGATGCCGCTGACGGAAAGGGTGTCGATCATGGTGTCTCCTGTTCACTCGGTGAGTGGGCAGAGACTGCCAGGAGACACGCCGCTTTTATGGGCGCACGACTGCCTCGGTGGAGACCTCGTAGTGCAGGGTCGGTGTGGACAGCTACTGCGCGCGGAGGTAGCGCTGATACGACTGGCGCACTTTATTGACCTTCGGCACGGCAACCGCGAGGCAATAACCCTGTGTGGGGTTCTTGGCGAAGAAATCTTGGTGGTAGTCCTCCGCCATGTAGAACGGCCCGAGCGGGGAGAGTTCGGTGACAATTTCGCCGTCCCACATCTCTGCTGCACGGATTAAGGCCGCTTCAAAGAGAGCCTTTTCTTCCTCGTCTCGGTAGTACATTGCCGAGCGATACTGCGTGCCGATGTCGTTTCCTTGGCGGTTGAGCTGCCGGGGGTCGTGAATAGTGAAGAACACGTCGAGAATCACGTCAGAAGGAATAGTCTCGGGGTCAAAGGTGACCGCGACCGCTTCCGCGTGCCCGGTTCGACCCGTGCAGACTTCCTCGTAGCTCGGCTTTTCGGTCTCGCCGCCGGTGTAGCCCGAGACCACATCGACCACTCCGTTGAGGACCCGATACGCCGCGTCGAGACACCAGAAACAACCACCGGCGAGCACATAGGTTTTCATGGCTTGAAGCCTATGAGAACGCCCTGACAACACACCGAATTCTCGGTGTCTTTTCGGTGACAGAAAAGCTTTTTTCTTATGTCATAGTTATCGGCGTGATGAGTATTTCGGCAGCCACCGTCTGCCTGCGCCCCCTGCGGGCCCGATAACCCGTGGGTTACGTCTACGCCTTCCTCGCCGCGTTTCTTTTTGGGGCAAACGGGAGTGTCACCAAGGTGATGATCGAAGCGGGCCTTACCGCCCTACAGGTCACCCAGATCCGAGTATTGGGAGCGGCAATCGTCGCCGGTTTGGTGTTGTTCATGCTCGACCGTCGGTCGTTCCGTGTACCACGCGGACAGAGGCTCGCTCTCGTCGTGATGGGAGTCATCGGTGTGGGACTCTTGCAGGCGTCTTACGCCCTCGCCGTCGAGCTGCTCCCCGTAGGCATTGCACTTCTTCTCGAGTACCTGGCCGTCCCCATGGTGGCCGTGTTCGCCTTCTTTGTCTTCAAAGAGCGCGTGCGAACCCGCATTTGGGTGTCGATCGGTCTGATCATGGCAGGGCTCGCCGTGGTGGCCCAGATTTGGGATAGTTCGCTCAACGTGGTGGGAACGCTCTGGGCACTCGTGGCGGCACTCAGCCTCTCCACCTACTTCCTCGTGGGTGAAAAACAGATGGAGACCATTTCTCCCCTGGCGCTCATGTTCTGGTCAATGAGTATCGCCGCTGTGGCGTGGGCGTTCGTCAGCGGTTGGTGGCGCATTGATCCTGCTGCGCTGGCCGCACCGGTCACACTCACGGGCGTCCTCGATGGTGTCCCCGCTCCGATGTGGCTGCTGATGGTGTGGAACGTCGTGATGGGGTCCTTCGCGCCGTTCCTTCTGAGCCTCGCGGCCATTAAGAAGCTCTCGGCTACGGCCGCGGGCATTGCGGCGACGAGCGAAATCGTGTTTGCCTTTATCGTCGCCTGGCTATGGCTTCAAGAAAACCTCGACGCCACCCAGATTGTGGGCGCGGGCGTGGTCCTGGGAGGAATCATTCTGGCTCAAACCGCGCGACGCTCACAGGTACCAATCCAAGCGGACTTGGCTCTCGAGACCGGGCCGATTGTCCTTCCGGAAATCACCGAGCTCGAGGCGGAGCAACAGCGCTAGTTCGAGGGAACCCAGTAGACCTTCCGAAGGGTGTCGCTCACCCTCCACACCGTTCTCTCACCTTCAACCAGCTGGCAGGCCACCCCCGGTTGAAGCCGCTGTACTACCGTCTCCCCTTCAATCACCCGCTTGAGGGTGCCCTCGCCTGAAATCACGACAAAGAGCTCATCGGCCTCGATATCCCACATCGCCCCCGGGGTCATCTCCCACACGCCCCAGCTCTCATCCGCTTCCCATAACCCGGTGGACGGCTGGCCCTCGACGATCTGGTCGGGGGCGACGGGCTCGTACTCGAGCAACAGACCCGCCGCGTCGAGCCAGGAGGGAACACTCACGAATCGAACCCTAAACCCAGCGCGTCGAGGGTGCGCAGGAACAGGCCCCTGCGGCCTTGGTTGTGATCAGCGCGGTTAAGTTCGGCGCGCGTGAGCTGAACCGCGGGGAAACACAGCGGTTCCGGCGGGAATGGTGTGGGCAGTGAGTTCACCATCTTTAGCTCCGTCCGCCAGGTCTGAAGACCCTCAAGTTGGTCGAGCATCACTTCTGCCGCGAAACGGGTTGCGGCCACACCGAGCCCCGTGAACCCCGCCGCGTAGGCCACGCGTTGTTGGTGGGCGGTAGCAAAGAAGGCGCTAAAGCGACTGCAGGTGTCAATTGCGCCGGCCCAGCGGTGAGAGAACCGCACCCCCTCCAGTTGGGGGAAGGTGGTGAAGAAGTGCGAGGCGAGTTTGCGGTAGCTCTCCTGGCGCTCTTCATACCGGGCCCGCACCCGACCGCCAAAGTGGTAAATCGCGTCGTAACCGCCGAAGAGAATACGGTCGTCGGCGCTGATTCGGTAGTAGTGGAATTGGTTCGCCAAATCGGCAACACCTTCACGACCCGACCAGCCGATGTCTTTCTTCTGCGCCTTCGTCAACGGCTCCGTCATCAGCACGTAGTCGTAGACGGGAATGGTGTGAAGGCGGTATCGCTTCAGTAGGGAGGGGTAGGCGTTGGTGCCGAGCGCTACACGATTCGCGCGCACCACACCGGAGCCCAGGCTCAAAGTAATCGAATCGGATTCCGCAGTGAGGTCGTTGACCGGCGACTTTCGAAACACTTCGACCCCGAGCTCACGAACCGTGCGGAGCATTTCCCGGGCTAGTTTCCCCGGGTGCACCATGGCCGTGTCTTTCGGCGCAAAGGTCGCACCCACATAGGTGGGCGAGTTCACGCGGGAGCGGACTTCATCGGCATTCAATCTGATTTCCCGCTCACCATCGGCCGATTCGTCGAGCCAATCCAATTCGTGGGGTTCCACGGCGACCGCGAGCGACCCGACCCGCCAAAAATCACAGTCCCAGCCGTATTCCTTCACGGCGGCTTCGATGGCGTCGAGGTTGTCAAGCCCCGCCTGATCCAATACCTCGTATTCGTCGGGGTATCGAGTTCGACCGTTGGATTCGCCGTGGGTCAGTGTCGACTCAACAAAGCCGCCGTTTCGCCCAGACGCCGCCCAGCCGGGCTCTTTCGCCTCCAACACGACAATTCGCCAGTCGGGGTGGCGCTTCTTTGCCTCAAGCGCGGTCCACAGTCCGGTATAACCGGCACCCACAATGGCGAGGTCACAGGAAATCGAGCCGGCAAAGCGTGGCAGTGACCCATCCTGCCCGGCGTCATCCACCCAGAACGCTTTGCGCACCGACCCACTCAACGAGTGGTCGATGACCAAATCCGACGCGGGTTGACGCTCAAAGACCGTGGTATTCACGACACTCTCCTTACCCTCAAGAGTAGAGCGTGAAGCTGAATCGGGCCCTGGTACTCGCGTCGTGTCTGGGTAGGCTCGCAGCATGGTTCACCGGATTACGCTCCCCCACTCCGACCTCTCCGTCTCGTCGCTGTGCTTCGGCGCAAACGTGTTCGGCTGGTCCATTCACGACCAGGCCGAGGCGAACCGCCTGCTCGACGAGGTCGTGGCTCGGGGCGTGAATTTCTTCGACTCTGCCGATATGTATGTCCAGTGGGTTGAGGGCAACTCGGGCGGTGAATCCGAGCGGATGCTCGGCAGTTGGCTCGCGTCCTTCTCGGTCAACCACGACGACGTGGTCATCGCCACCAAGGTGGGAAAGATGACCACGCGACCCGGGCTCTCTCCCGAGAACATCCGAAAAGCCGCCGACGAATCACTCCAGCGCCTGGGTATCGACACTATCGACCTCTACTACGCCCACCGAGACGACGACACCGTGCCGATGGAAGACACCTTGGGAGCGTTCAAAGACCTGATTGATGCGGGCAAAGTCCGCGCCATTGGAGCGTCGAACTTCACCGGTGCTCGCTTACGCGAAGCCCTCGACATTGCCGAACGTGAGAGCCTGCCCCGGTACGTGGCGGTGCAGAACCACTACAACCTGGTAGCCCGTGAGCCCTACGAGTCCGACATGGCACCTCTCGTCGAAGCAGAGGGGCTCTGGGGCCTGCCCTACTTTTCTCTCGCGAGTGGTTTCCTCACCGGCAAATACCGCCGAGGAGACATGACCGATTCGGTGCGTCTGGAGCGAGTGAGTAACGACTACTTCTCAGAGGACAACTTCAACACCCTCGACCGCCTGGTGAGTGTGAGTGAAAAACTCGGATTTTCCCCCGCGAGCGTGGCACTGGCGTGGTTACGTGCTCAAACCGGGGTGACCGCACCGATTGCGAGCGCCTCACGGATCGACCAGCTCGATGACCTCCTGGCCGAGGTCAACCTGAGCAACGACGACCTCGCTTTCCTCTCTGGCTCCTAAACCAACGTGTCACCGAGGTAGCCCCCGAGTTCGCACCCCGGCGGAATGGCGTAGACCGCAGACCCCACAGGAGTGGTCCAGAGGTTCATCATGTCTATCTCGGCGAGACGGCGCTGAATGGGCACAAACTGTGCCACCGGGTCGTGGGCGAAAGCTTCAAAGAGCAACCCCGCCTCGGCCGGGGCATCGGCGCTCGCATCGGCTTCGTAGTTGTAGCCCCTCCTCGCAATCACATCCTCGGAACCCGTGGCGTGTGCGCGTCTGACGTGGGCGAAGTCGGGGATGACCGGCAATCTCAAACTGTCTCTCGCGTCAAAGTCGGGCGCGTCGTTCTCCCCGCCACCGGTGAGTGGCGCGCAGCGAAGGCCACGGCGACTGCGCAGTGCTGCTGACCTAGCCTGCGATTCCGCCGGATAGGCTCTCACGGTGGCACATCTCCTCGGCGCGAAGGACCTCAGCGTCGAATTTCCCACCCAAACCGTCCTGAATTCCGTCACCGTCAGCCTGAGCGACGGTGACCGTATCGGCATCGTCGGTCGAAACGGCGAGGGAAAATCCACGCTGATTCGAGCATTGGCCTCGCGGCAGAAGCCCGACTCGGGCGAAGTGATTGGTCAAAAAGGCCTCCGGGTGGGCCTGCTCGACCAAAGTGACACCATCCCGCATGACGTCACAGTCAAACACGCCGTGGTGGGTGATCGGCCCGAGCACGAGTGGGCGAGTCACCCCCGGGTTCGTGATGTCATCACCGGGTTACTGTCCGACGTGCCGTGGGACGGGATTGTTGGCGACCTCAGCGGCGGGCAGAGCCGGCGCGTGTCCCTCGCGGCTTTGCTCGTTGGCGAGTGGGATGTACTCATTCTCGATGAGCCCACGAACCACCTCGACGTAATAGGAGTGGCGTGGCTCGCTCAACACATGGAAACCCGCTGGCCACGCAATACCGGCGCTCTCGTCGTGGTCACCCACGACCGATGGTTTCTCGATGCCGCCACAAGCACGACCTGGGAAGTACACGACGGAACCGTCGACATCTATGACGGTGGTTATGCGGCGTATGTCTTACAAAAAGTGGAGCGTGAGAGAAGCGCCGCCGCCTCCGAGGCAAAAAGGCAGAACCTCTTGCGCAAGGAGCTCGCCTGGCTTCGCCGTGGAGCACCCGCGCGCACATCGAAGCCGAAGTTCCGAATCGATGCGGCCAATGAGCTCATCAGCAACGTCCCCGACATCCGCGACCCGGTGAGCCTGGCACAACTCGCGACCACCAGGCTTGGCAAAAAGGTCATCGACCTGAACGACGTCTCGGTCTCCTTCGACAGCAGGGAAATTCTTCACCCCCTCACTTGGCGCCTCGCGCCCGGTGAGCGAACAGGGATCCTGGGGGCCAATGGCGCGGGCAAGTCAACGCTCCTGGCGCTCCTCGCAGGAACCATTAACCCCACTTCAGGTCACATCTCTCGGGGCTCCACGGTGAACCTTCGAGTGCTCGATCAACGCCTCGCCAGCCTCGATGAGGTGAAGAACGACCGCGTCAGCGACGTCATCGCCCGCAAGAAAACCACATACAAGGCCGACGGAGCAGAACTCACCCCAGCGCAACTGCTCGAGCGTTTAGGTTTTCGCTCGAGCCACCTCTCGGCGAGGGTATTTGAGCTCAGTGGTGGCCAGCGCCGACGGCTTCAATTTCTCTTGGAACTTCTGGATGAGCCCAACGTGCTGCTTCTTGACGAACCCACCAACGACTTAGACACCGAAATGCTTCGTGCGATGGAGGACCTGCTCGACACCTGGCCGGGAACGCTGATTGTGGTCTCCCACGACCGCTATCTACTCGAGCGCATCACCGATCAGCAGTACGTCATCATCGGCGGCGAGTTTCGACACCTGCCCGGCGGCATCGAGGAATACCTGCGGCTGGAATCGTCATCGCAAGAGAAGACCCTCCACCAGGTCGCCCAACCGACGGAGCGGCCCGACCCAACCTCGAGCGCACCCAGTTTCGATAGTGGAAGGCTCCGCCCCGGCAGTAAGGAGCACCGAGAGGCGGAAAAAGAATTCAATCGTCTTCACAAACAACTCGAACAGTTGTCCGCAGAAATCGAACAGCTGGATCGCACCCTCGCCTACACGAACAATAGTGATTTCGAGAAACTGGTCGCGCTTTCAAACGAGCGAGCCGAACTCCAGCGGGCCGTCGAGACCACAGAGACCCGATGGCTCGAACTGGGAGATCTGCTTGACTAGCCCATGCAATGAGGGGCGCCCTCGGCAGGAATCGAACCTGCGACCAAAAGATTAGAAGTCTTCTGCTCTATCCGCTGAGCTACGAGGGCTCTGAGGGACAAATACCCCCGGAGGCCAGTGTATCGGCGCGCGAGCCCCAGCCACGGGCACATGCAGGGCGTCGATCATCCCTCCGGTGATTCACGGTGTGCACGCAGCTGCTCTAGGTCGAGTAAATCCTGGGCGCGTCCCGACGCTTCCTTCATGCGCACGAGATCGTCATAGCCAACCACCCACACCGCGACTCCCCCGGCATCCGCTTTGTTTGCTCGTGAGCGAAGCTGGTCGTACTCATCAGCGCCAGGCACCTCATTCAAGAAATCTAGAGGGCCCGCATCGGTGTCCATCGTGAATGACGCTCCGTTACCAAGAACCAACGGGTCAGTGAGATCGATTCTCAGTTTCTCAGCATCGACTCCCCGGAGGCGAGCATTCAACTCTGACAAAGCATTGGCCAAACGAACCATGTTGTCATTGTCGAGTCGGGCCATAAAGTCGATATCGATTGTCGCCCGAACGTAACCATGGGCGATAACGGCCCATCCACCGATGGTCACGTAGTCGACGCCATGTCGATCCAGCGTGTCAAAGATTCGAGCAGGCTCGAAGTTCGTCACTGACGAGCCTTACCCACTAGCTGAGAGGCGAAAGAACACAAAGCAAACGCTTCCAACAGGCGCAAACCGGCCGCTTCGGCAAAGTCGCTCTCTTGCTCTGGTGAGGCCATGCCCTAAGGGTAATGCAACCGCGGCGAACCCGCCCGCTCGTCGGAACGATTAGCCACGAGCCTCTGTGGCCAGAGCTCTCCGGGTCTTTGGTCAGCGCACCCCCATCGCACGCCCACCTCGACTCCCCCATTACCCCTGGAGTTAGTGCGATGTAGGGGCGGAGTAAGTAGTCGAGAAGTCTTCTGCTCTATCCGCTGAGCGACTAGGGCCTTCGACCATGTTTTCCGCGTGCGGTTTTTAGCCTGGGAGCAATCGATACTTCTTTGCCACCGAAATCCTCCAGTTCCAGACAAAAATCAGCGGTGTCAGCACGATGGTGGGGCCGAGCCACAGGGCAACCTGGCCCAGAGGTGCGTCGACCAAGGGCGTCACCTGCTGGACCAATACTGCAGTCACTGTGGCGATTGTTCCACCGAGCATTCTTGACAAGTGGACCTTCACCTTGTCGGAATGAGAACCGTGGCGACGAGCCTTGACGACGTCTTCAATGCCGAATGTGGCACCGAGCCCGCCGAAGGAAGCGAGCGCCCAACCGAGAGGATTGCCCGTAGCGATCATGAACACTCCGTAGGCCACCATGGCGACGGCGAAGACAATCATCAGCCATGCCCCGAGGACGTCTGCTGGCCCGTCACTGTGGCGTTTTCTACCTCTCCGGTATCCCGCAAACGCCATGTAGAAGGAAAACAAAGCGATGAAGAAGAGAAACGGATTGGGTCGAACAAAGGTCACAGGTATCGCCGTCACGGCCACCCCCACCATGGCCCAGAAGAACACCATCCCCATTTTCCGGTGGTTTGTCGCACCCTTCTTATTCGATGCGGCAACGAGCGCTGCGCCGAGTGCAATCACCCCAGAGAGAACGTGTATGACGAGGAGCACGTCGACCACGGTGTCCATATCTCTACGCTAGCCGAGCTCGATAATTCAGCAAGCAATGAGCCCCCGTAGTTCGCACCCAAAAGAGAAAAACACCGTTCCAAACAAGTGCTTTGGGGCTGGTGGCTAACATTGTCGATTCCTGCCAATCAGATGGCCAGTTTCACCGGGTAAGTTATGTGCAACGTCAAGCACCGTCAGCGTGGACCGGGGCGGTGGTGAGCCAATGGAAAGGTAATCGATGTCTAACGCCCCGTGGATGGCAAGCTACCCCTCCTTTGTGGAGCCACACCTCGCTCCCCTACCCGCACAACACCTCCCCGTGCTCGTGCGCCAAACTGCCTCTACCTACGCAGACACCATCGCCTTCACCCAGTGCATGCCCAACGGCATGAACGGCTCGCTCACTTATAAGCAACTCGACGAGCTCTCAGACGCCTTCGCCTGCTACCTCCGGGAATCCGCCGGGGTTTTGCCTGGAGACCGCGTCGCTGTTCAGATGCCGAACTGCCTGAGCTACCCGGTCGTCGCTTTTGGAGTGTTCAAAGCGGGCGCAGTGTTGGTTAACACCAACCCGCTCTACACCCCCCGCGAGATGATCCACCAGTTCTCCGACTCCGGGGCAAAGGTTGTGGTGATGATTGACATGTTCGCCGACCGCCTCAGCGAGGTTCTCCCCCACACAAACATCGAGACCGTGGTCACGACAAAGATTGGCGAGTTCTTCCCTCCTGTCATCGCCGGGGTGATTCGACTCGTGCAGAAGGTATGGCAGCGCTCCTTGCCGAAGATTACGGTCGACCACACCCCATTCAAGACCGCCCTGGCCAAGGGGCAGGCGGCCGTGAGCCCATCTGCCCTCGAGTCTTACACCGCGGACATGACTGGCGACACCCTCGCCGCCCTGCAATACACCGGTGGCACGACGGGGGTGGCGAAGGGTGCCATGCTCACCCACTCGAACCTCGTCTCGAACACGATGCAGATGATCGGGATGTGCGGCGACTACCTGCGACCCGGGAAAGAAACCGTAATGACGGCCCTCCCGCTCTATCACGTGTTCGCTTTCACCGTGAATCTGCTGGCCTTTTTCCACCTCGGGGCACGAAACATCCTCATTCCCTCGCCCCGGCCGCCGAGCAACCTGAAGCGAGCCTTCGAGAACTACACCATTACTTGGCTCACCGGTGTGAACACTCTCTTCGCCGCGTTGCTCAAAGAACGCTGGTTCAATGACTCACCACCCTCGTCACTTCGGGCCTCCGCCGCGGGCGGAATGGCGCTTCACACCTCGGTTGCCTCAAGTTGGCGCGAGATGGTGGGAAGCCCCATCGTCGAGGGATACGGCCTGACCGAATCCTCCCCGGTGCTCACCTTCAACCCCCTCGATGGCACGGCTCGCGATGGAACCATTGGCATCCCAGTTCCCTCCACCGACGTGAAATGTGTCGATGCCGACGGCAACGAGGTGGCAACCGGCGAACCCGGTGAGCTACTCGCCAAGGGCCCCCAGATTATGGCGGGGTATTGGAACCAACCCGAAGAAACCCGAGCCACCGTGGTCGATGGGTGGCTGCGCACCGGCGACGTGGCGGAGATGGACGCCGATGGTTTCTTCACCATCGTCGATCGTAAGAAAGACGTCATCGTCGTGAGTGGCTTCAACGTTTATCCCAACGAAATTGAAGACACGATTGCTGCCGTCGACGGGGTCGACGAAGTGGGAGTTATTGGGTTACCCGACGAGCGCTCGGGCGAGAGAGTCGAGGCGTTTGTGGTGTCGACCGGTGGCACGGCTCGAAGCGAGGACATCATCGCCCACTGTCGCACGCACCTCGCCGCCTACAAAGTCCCTCAGCGCGTCACCGTGATTGACGAATTACCCAAGAGCCCCATCGGCAAGATTCTCAGGCGGGAGCTTCGATCTAGTGCTGTGGCGAACAGCGAGGGAGGAAACCAATGAACGAGCTCATGATCCTCGCCCAAACAGGAGTGTCCGAACAGGACGTGGTCACCCCGTTTGAACAAAACCTGCTGGTTATTTTGGTGTTTGTCATCATGTTTGGATTGGGAGCGGGTCTGACTCCGAAAGACTTCCGGCTCGCGTTTAGGCGACCCTGGGGTCTCATCATCGGCTGGCTCACCCAATTTGGTCTGATGCCGCTGATCACCGTGGGCCTGATCGTCACGCTGCTCTTCCAGCTTCCATGGGAATACGCCGCACCCGTTGCACTTGGGGCTCTTTTGATGGGAAGTGTTCCCGCAGGAACAACGTCCAACATCTTCACCTACTTCTCCAAAGGCAATTTGGCGCTCAGTGTGATGATGACCACGCACTCGACGCTGTGGGCGCTGTTGATGACCCCTCTCGTGCTCGCGCTCTATGGCAACTGGCTGTTTGCCGACCAAACCGAGTTTGAAATTCCGCTTCTCAACATCGTGGTGACCCTGGTGCTCCTCCTTGTCCCCGTCGTCGCGGGAATGTGGATTCGCAAGAAGAGCGCCAACGTGGGGGCGGTGTTGGAGCTCCTCGGCGGCTTTGTCGGGCTGTTCTTCATCGTGTTCCTCATCGCCACGTGGGTTCCCCGTAACTGGGGCCTGCTCTCCACCACCCCGTGGCAGACCTTCGCGGTGGCCATCGGCATGGGGCTCGTGGGAATCCTGATCGCCTACGCCATCGCCCGAGCAATCCGACTCCACCCGATGAATGCGAGGACCATTGCTCTAGAAACCGGTATTCAGAATGGTCCGCTGGGTATTGCCATTGTGTTGCTCAGTTTCTCCGGAAACCCCGATATCGGTCTAATCCTGATTATTCCGGCGCTCTACTCCCTGTTCATCGTGCTCGTGGCGACGGTGGTGACCATCTGGTTCAGGCGGGCTAACCTCGCTGAGGAACAGAAGATCCCCAACCTCCTCTAATTCGAGGGTG
>JAYODB010000016.1:0-14378 GCA_038106075.1 Cellulomonadaceae bacterium
GCCGGCTTGGCGCAATTGGTAGCGCATCCGACTTGTAATCGGAAGGTTGCGGGTTCAAGTCCCGCAGCCGGCTCCACTTACTAGTCTTGCCTCGTGGCCGGGGACTCTATCGAAACGCGTCTAGTTCGGGTAGCCCTACCCGCTGTAGCCACCGCTCTCGTTTGGGTGTTAGCCGGAGCGCTTTCACATAGTGCGTGGCCGGAGCAGCGGGCCGAAGCTCACAAGAATGTCGCTTCCCTCGCAGGGGATGCTGCCGCGCCGCTGAATAGCGAAGCCATCGAGCGACAACAACCTGCCGGCTCTCCTCTGGCGCAGAGAATCCGAACCTGCGCGTTACCGACGGACGTTTTCGAACCGGAGAACGGAGAGCTTACTGCTGCCGTCACTCATTCGACCGGGGATCTGTTGTGGTCGCGCCTCGCCGACGAGCCAGTCGCTCCGGCAAGCGTGCAGAAGATATTGACCGCGACGGCAGCCTGGAGGGTCCTAGGGCCTGACTTTCGATTTGTGACCACGGTGAAGGCTGACATGGCAGGTAACGTCTGGCTTGTTGGAGGCGGCGACCCAACGTTGACGAGGGCCCCGGGAAACAACTACTACGACTCTGAATCGTCACTCGCAGAGCTCTCCGAACAGACTGTCATGGGCGTTAGTGAGAAGAATCTCCCTATACCGCACACCCTCCACATCGATACCTCTCGCTATGAGGCCTTTCGAGAGTGGGACGAGAGTTGGCGAACAGGCTCCTGGGCACTGGGCTATGTGGCCCCCGTCACGAGTCTCATGGTCGATGGGGACAGAGATAGTCCCCTGCTCCGTTTAGGCGCTCGCAGCACCAATCCCGCGTCGAGAGCCCAAGTGTGGTTCTCCGAAGCTCTGGCGCAACGGGGAATGATTTTTTCGGCTTTCGCACCAGCAAGCCCCGCACAGGGTATTGAGGTCGCTCGAGTTGAATCGGCACTCCTCCCAGACCTCCTTCGCATCATGCTCGAAGACAGCGACAACTCTCTCGCTGAGGCATTGGCTCGAGAGGTCGCTCTCGCAAGCGGCACGACCGACATCAACGAAGCTCTCGTCAACGCTCTCGGCCTCGGCGCAGAAGACCAAGAGGGCCTCTTTCTTCGTGATGGGTCCGGGCTGAGTCCGCTGAACAAGCTTCCTGCATCCCTGGTTGTTCGGGTGCTCGGCGAATGGGTGACAACCCCAGAACTCGCACCATTGCTCGATGGCCTCGCCATCGCTGGTGAAACGGGATCTCTCCAACGGCGATTCGGCGGTGACTCGAGTGCTCGAGGCATCATCAGGGGAAAGACCGGCAGCATCGCCGGAGTGCGAAGCCTGGCGGGAGTGTTCACCGACAGGGAGGGTAACTCGATTGTCTTTGCGCTCAACGTCTCAGGCCCGCGAGTGTCCGACCGAGACCGCGACAGCCTCGATGCCCTTACAGAAGCCCTCTATGACTGCGGGGAAAACCTGGCACACTGGGAGAGAGTAGACGTTTCGACCACGGAGTAGCCGATGCGCGGATTACTAATTGTCGATGTTCAAAACGATTTCACTGAGGGTGGTGCCCTCGGCGTTGCGGGCGGTACTGAGGTTGCGCGAGGAATTACCGGTTACCTTCACGACCACGCCTCCGACTACGACGTGGTGATCGCCTCACGCGACTGGCACGACCCCGACAACGACAATGGCGGGCACTTCGCCACGGGTGACGAGCCGAATTTCGTGGACACCTGGCCATCACACTGCGTTGCCGGCACCTTTGGAGCCGAGTACCATCCAGAGCTCGACCTCGCCCCGATCGACATTCACGTGAAGAAGGGCCAGGGGGAGCCCGCCTACTCGATGTTTGAAGGCATCACCGACGACGGCCACACCGTAGCCGAAGTGTTGGACGCCCGGGGGATTACCGAAGTCGACGTCGTCGGCATCGCCACCGACCACTGCGTGCGTGCGAGTGCGCTCGATGCCATCAAAGAAGGGCAACAGGTTCGAATTCTCTCGGACCTGATTGCTGCTGTGTCACCGGCCACCGGAGAGCAGGCCCTAGCCGAACTTCAGGGTGAGGGCGCGAGCGTTCAGACCAGCAGCTGATGTTTCGCGAGGTCTCGATACAGGGGTGTTGATTTCACGAGCTCCGAGTGGGTTCCCTCACCGATCACTCGTCCGTGTTCTAACACCACGATGTGGTCGCTATCGACCACGGTGGAGAGTCGGTGGGCGATGACGATGAGCGTGCGACCCTCAGAGACAGTGTCTATGGCGTCTCTCATGAGTTGTTCGTTCACACCATCCAATGACGACGTGGACTCATCCAGCAGGAGGATCGGGGGCGCCGCGAGGAGTGCTCGAGCGATGGCGAGGCGCTGACGCTCTCCTCCCGAGAGCATGACCCCCGCTTCGCCGACGGGTGCATCCAAGCCTGCGGGGTCTCGCTCGAGCACAGACTCGAGGTTGACCGACTTCATCACTTCGACGCACTTTTCTTCAGTGGCGTCTGGAGCGGCGAGGAGGAGGTTGTCGCGCAGTGACCCGGCCAGAACAGGTGCGTCCTGTTCGACATAGCCGAGCATGGAGCGAAGCTGTTCGCGGGGAAGCGAGCGAATGTCGACTCCACCGAGCGAAATCTGCCCTTCCGTGGGGTCGTAAAAGCGTTCGATCAGGGCAAAGACAGTCGATTTTCCTGCGCCACTGGGTCCAACGAGGGCGACACGAGTGCCCACGGGAACATCGAAGGTCACCTGGTCGAGAACAGAGGAGAGGGGAAGAGGAATGTCCGAGGTATTTCCGGCAGCGAGGCGTCTCGCTTCCTCTTCGCCGATTTCCTGGGCGACGACTTTTTCCGCTTCGCTCTTATGCGCTCTCTCGGGGTAACGGAAACTCACCCCAGCAAAGGAGAGCGCCGGGGCCGAGCCATCGAGCGAGACGGTTGCCTGTGAATCCACCTGGTCGTCGTGGGACTCGGTGGGGAGGTCGATGATTTCTTGGATGCGCCCTAGGGCACCGAGTGCCTGGTTGACCGAGTTCACTGCTCCAAACGCTTGACCGAGGGGCATGATCATCATGAAGAGGAACAGGATAAAGGCCACCAGGCTTGCCACGGTGATGGCGCCACTCGCGACACGGAAACCGCCCACACCCAACACCACCAAGAAAGCGACCTGAAGCGCGATTCCCGACACGGGCACGACGAGGGCTGAGATCTTCGCGACGTCGACGCCCATGTTGTAGGCCTCTTTGGCGTCCTTATCGATGCCTTCGATTTCTCGGTCAGTAGCGTTTGCCGCGCGCACCGTGCGAATCGCACTAATCGCGCGCTCGACACTCGCCGTCAGATCTCCTACGCGGTCCTGTGCTTTCCGGCTCGCCGCCCGAATGCGACGCGAGAGCGTCACCACGGTGGTCACCGCGACGGCAACCACCACAATGGTGAGCCCGAAGAGCACCGAGTCGAGCACCAGCATGGCGATCACCGCGCCAATAAACGTGAGGGCACCCCCGATTGCCTCGACGAGTCCTTGGGTGAGCACCGCTCGAAGCAGGGTCGTGTCGGAGCCCACACGGGAGACGAGGTCGCCGGTTCGACGCTCGTCGAACTCTCGAATCGGGAGAAAAAGGAGCCTTCTGATCAAGGTCCGCCGTGAGGAGAGCACCACCCCCTCACCGGTGCGCTGCAGGAGGTAGTGGCGATAACCCGAGAGCAGCGCAGAAATTACGACGAGGGCGACAAGGGCCCCCACCAGAGCCCCCAGGGGCTCTCCCGCCTCGACACGCCCGATCACGGTGGCCACGAGCAGCGGCTGCCCGAGCGAGGCCAAGGCACCCAGCGTGCTCAGCCCAACAACGAGACCCAAGACCTTCTTGTGCTCGAGCAGGAAGGGAAGAAGCTGACGGAAGGTCGCCTTCGGGCCGGAATCGTCCGGTCGGTAGCTCGAGCGGCTACGCCGATACCCAAAACCCATACTCACGAAAAGGATGCCTTCTTTCGACTAATGGTTCTAGTCTGCCCTGACACGCTGTGAGGGAAAAACGGGGGTTAGCCGCGAAGAGTGAGAGCGAGGCGCACGGCCGCGTCGGCCGCTTCCGCGCCCTTGTCTTCGGTGGAACCGGGAAGTCCCGCACGATCGAGCCCTTGTGCGTCGTCGTCCACTGTGAGGACACCAAAGCCCACGGGCTTGCCGCTATCGAGAGCCACCCGGGTCAGCCCGTCGGTCGCGGCGCTCGCGACGTATTCAAAGTGCGGTGTTCCGCCGCGAATGATGACACCGAGGGCCACGACGGCGTCTGCACCGTTTTGAAGAGCGTGTTGGCAAGCCAACGGCAACTCGAAACTGCCAGGGACTCTCACGACATCAACCTTTGCTCCGGTCTTCTCGAGGAATCTCAGCGACCCCTCCAGCAGTCCAGTGGCAATCTCCTCGTGCCACGAGCCGGCAACGACGGTGACGTTGAGGTCGCCGGCGTTGGGGATGTCGGTGCTGATGGGGCTTCCGTGGCCGCTCATTTAGTTCTTTCCTTCTTTTGGCAGGGTAATCACGCCTGTGGGGAGCTGACCGGGCAGGTAGTGGCCCATCCGGTCACGCTTGGCTTCCAAATATCCGTAGTTGTCTTCACCAATGCCCACGACGAGAGGCTGAAGCTCTTCCACGGTGATGCCGTGGACTTCGAGTTGGCGCTTCTTCTCGGGGTTGTTGCTCAACAGGCGCACACGGGTGACACCCATGTCTTTGAGCATCGCGGCAGCGGCACCGTAGTCGCGCGCGTCGGCGGGCAAGCCCAGCGCGAGGTTCGCATCGAGGGTGTCGAGGCCTGATTCTTGCAGGCGGTAGGCGCGAAGTTTGTTGATTAGGCCAATTCCGCGACCCTCGTGGCCGCGCAGATACAACACCGCTCCACCATCGCGTTGAATCGTGTCCATCGCGCTTCGAAGCTGCGGGCCGCACTCACATTTGAGCGAACCCAGCGCTTCACCGGTGAGGCACTCGGAGTGAAGCCGCACGAGCATCCCATCGTGTGGAGCTCCTGAGACGATGGCGACGTGGTCGGCGCCGGTCGAGCGGTCGCGGTAGGCGCGGAGGTTGAATGAGCCGTGCTCGGTGGGAACGCTGGTTTCCACCTCGAAGATCACCCGGTCATCAGCCTTTGCGGGCCTCTTGGCCGAGCGAGTATCCGGGGAGTATTCCGCGTCGTAGGCGTCAGTCAACTCGGCGATGGTGATGATGGGCACGCCTTCACGCTCACCGAGCTCCAGGAGCTCGGGAAGACGAAGAAGTTCACCGTCTTGACCAACGACCTCACCGATCATGCCCACCGGCGTCAGGCCAGCCATCTCCATCAGGGCCACGGTCGCTTCAGTGTGTCCAGCACGCTCCATGAGCCCACCCTTCACCGCACGAAGTGGGAGAACGTGGCCGGGGCGAATCAGGTCAGTGGGCGTCGAGGCGGGGTCGGCGAGAACTCGAAGCGTGCGGGCACGGTCCGAGGCGCTAATGCCGGTGCCGATGCCTTCGGCCGCGTCGACGGAGATGGTGTAGGCGGTCGAGCGGGGGTCTTGGCTCTTTTCCACCATGATGGGCAGCTCGAGCCGGTCGGCCCACTCGCCCGTCATCGGAGCACACAGGTAGCCCGAGCTGTGACGAATCGTCCACCCGACCCATTCGGGGGTGGCGAGCTCAGCGCTGAGGACAATGTCGCCTTCGTTTTCCCGAGCTTCATCGTCGACGACGATGACCGGTCGGCCTTGCCTCAGGTGTTCGAGGGCTTCTGAAATGGTTGCAATCATGAGCTCTGCTCCTTCCCCATTTCCATCAGTCGTTGCACGTGGCGTGCAACGAGATCTGTTTCCACATTCACGGAATCTCCAATACTCAACTGGCCGAGGGTGGTGACGGCGAGGGTTTCTGGAATGAGTGACACCTCACACCAGTCAGTCCCCACCGCGGACACGGTGAGGGACACCCCATCGAGGCAAATCGAGCCCTTGTGGGCGACCAGTGGCGCCACATCGCCAGGCAGAGAGAATCGAATCACCGACCATTTGTCGCCAGGGGTCACCGAGAGAACTTCGGCGGTGCCGTCCACGTGCCCTTGGACAATGTGTCCTCCGAGGCGATCGCCCACTGCGGCGGCCCGCTCAACGTTCACCTCACGGCCAATCTCCCAGCCCGAAGCGGTGGAGTGGCGAAGGGTTTCTGCCATGACATCCGCGCTGAAGGACTTCTCGTTCATTTCGATCACGGTGAGGCACACACCCGACACCGAAATCGAATCACCGTGCTTCGTTCCCTCGAGCACCTTCGAGCACTCGATCGTGACGACCTCTCCGTCTCCTGAGGGAGTGCGCGAGAGCAGACGGCCCTTTTCTTCAATCAAACCGGTAAACATTAGCGGGCGTCCTTTCTCACCGGTGTCGCACTCACCCAAACGTCTTGATCAAGTTGTTCAACGCTCTCGATGCTGAGGCGCGGCGCATCAGCGAGGGTGGTGGCACCAATATCGGTGATGGCGGTGTTCATTCCCCCCACCACCATCGGCCCCATGGTGATCTGAAAAGAATCCACAAGGCCCTCAGCGACAAAAGCGCTGGTGAGAGTGGCCCCGCCTTCGACGTAGACCGAGCGGATACCTCGCTCGAACAGGGTGTCTAACGCCTGCTTCGGATCGCGGGTTGTGAGGTGGGTGAACCCTCCCGGGTGTTTTCTCACCAGGGCATCCTGGGGAATCTCGCGCTCACCCATCACGACGGCGAGGGGTTGTGAGGCATAGAGACCGTCACCATCGCGTGCCGTGAGCGCGGGGTTGTCGACCAGCGCCGTGGTCGTGCCGACCATGATGGCGCCGTGTTCAGAACGTTGGCGGTGCACACGCTCACGGGAGAGGGGCCCCGTAATCCATTGCGAGGTGCCGTCTTGTGCCGCGTGGCGACCATCGAGGGATTGGGCCCACTTGGCCGTGACGAAGGGGCGTCCCAGTTCCGTCGCCACCATCCAGTGGTGGTTGAGCTCCGATGATTCCTCGGCGAGCACTCCGCCGATGACATCCACGCCTGCGTCACGAAGGGTCTCAGAACCCCCCGCAGATGCCAGACCGGGGTCTCTTGCTCCGAACACAACCCGCGCGACTCCCGCATCAATGAGCGCTTGTGCGCACGGGCCAGTCTTCCCCGTGTGGTTGCACGGCTCGAGGGTGACCACCGCAGTGGTTCCCTCACAAGACATCCTCTTATCGGCAAGAGCAGAGAGCGCTTCAACCTCGGCGTGAGGGTGACCCGCACCACGGTGGAAGCCTTCGGCGAGAACGTCGCCATTCGAGCCCAGCAGGACACAGCCAACTCGGGGGTTTTCCCCCACGGCGGGACCGTGAGTCGCGATCTCGAGTGCGCGACGCATCGCGTCGAGTTCACTACTCGTCGCGACTGTGGTCTGGCTGGACACTGGGGAGCCCTTCTGATGAGGCTCCGGGAGGAAAAGTAGCCCAGCTACGCCTCTTCATCAGAGGCGTAGATAGTGTGCGTGCTCCTCCCATCCGGACTTTAACCGTCGGTCTTGGAATTTCACCAAGTCAACCGCCTAGCCGTTACTGCACTAGTCGGGTCGCGGACTTTCACCGCCGGCTCGGAATTACACCGACCCCGGAGCATTTAGTTGTGAGGCCCACTATACGCACACAGACTGTGAGCGCACCAGGGTTTACTCAATCTTGGATGAACTATCGACGTCCCATACCCCGGTACGCCCAGCCCGCTCCTTTCCAGGCGTCCCGGTCGAGGCAGTTGCGGCCATCCACGACCAGTCGGGGTGCGGCCGCGGTGGGGTCAAAGTTTCTAAATTCAGCCCATTCGGTAGCGACGACCAAGGCGTCGGCACCTTCGAGGGCGTCGGATGCACTCGAGGCGAGAGTCAGCGAATCACCGAGCCCGTTTCTCTCAAGACGTGCGGATGCAGGACCCATGGCTTCTGGGTCAAAGGCGTGGACGTGTGCCCCCGCCCGGGCGAGTCCCTCGGCGATATCCAGAGCGGGGGAGTCGCGAATGTCGTCAGAGTCTGGTTTGAAGGCAAGACCCCACACGGCAATAGTCTTTCCTTCGAGTGAACCGAGCTCTTCGGTAAGAATTTCTTCCACTCGGCGTCTCCGACGGAGGTTCACCTGGTCGACGTCGTTGAGGAAATCGACCGACTGTCCCACACCAAGCTCGTCCGCTCGAGCCATGAAGCCTCGAATGTCCTTAGGCAAGCACCCGCCTCCGAAGCCGATACCGGCGTTCAAAAACCGCCGGCCGATTCGCTCGTCGTGACCGATGGCATCAGCGAGCTGGGTGACGTCTGCTCCCACCACATCGGCAATCTCCGCCATGGCGTTGATGAAGGAAATCTTGGTGGCGAGGAACGAGTTAGCGGCAACCTTCACCAACTCTGCCGTGGCGTAGTCCATGACCAGGCGAGGTGTCTTGCGGTCAATCAGCTGGCGATAAACCGAGTCGAGCACCTCGACGAGTTCGTCGTCCCCTTCACGAATCCCATAGACGAGGCGGTCGGGGGCGAGGGTGTCACTCACCGCGAACCCTTCGCGCAGAAACTCGGGGTTCCACATGAGCTTTGCACCGGTGTGTTCGATCATTGCGCGAAGCCGCTCGGCGGTTCCCACAGGAACCGTGGACTTACCCACGACCACGTCACCCTCGGAGAGATGTTCACTGAGGGCCGTGATGGCCTGGTCCACGTAGGTCATATCGGCTGCGCCCGACTCGCTTTGCGGAGTGCCTACGGCGAGAAAGTGGACGGTGGCATCCGCCAGATCAGCCATGTCGGTGGAGAAACAAAGGGAGCCTGACACCTCAGAGAGAAGCTCGTCAAAGCCCGGTTCAAAAAATGGCGCTTTACCTGCGTTAAGAGAATCGACTTTGGCCTGGTCAACGTCAATGCCGACGACGTCGTGTCCGAGCTTCGCCATTCCGGCGGCGTGGACGGCGCCCAGATAGCCGCATCCGATGACCGAAATCTTCACCCGGACAGCCTAACGGTGCAGAGGGCGCCTATGAGGCGGGAAGTAGGCCCACTGCCTCATAGACACGGGAGAGCGTGGCCTGAGCGATGACGCTCGCCCGCTCTGCTCCAGAAGCGAGCAAGCGGTCGAGTTCCGCAGGGTCTTCCAGGAGCTCGTGGGTGCGCTCGCGGATGGGGCGGAAGACCTCGACGACGGCTTCGGCCACCTCACCTTTGAGGTCTCCATAGCCGTTACCGGCGAAGTGGTCTTGGGCTTGAGGGATGCTGAGGCCGGTGGCGAGGGAGTAGATGCTGAGGAGGTTGCTGACACCAGCCTTATTGACCGGGTCGAAGATGATGTCTCGCTCGGTATCGGTCACGGCCGACTTGATCTTCTTGGTCAACACCGCGTCGTCATCGAGAAGCCACAGGATGCCCTGTGGAGATTCACCAGACTTCGACATCTTGGAACCGGGGTTTTGCAGGTCATAAATCTTGGCGGTGGCTTCCATGATTTTGGCCTCTGGAACGACGAGAATGTCGCCGAAGCGTTGGTTGAAGCGCCCCGCGAGGTCGCGGGTGAGTTCAATGTGTTGGCGCTGGTCTTCGCCGACCGGGACGACTTTCGCGTCGTAGAGGAGAATGTCCGCTGCTTGCAAGATGGGGTAGGTGAACAGGCCCACGCTGGATGAGTCAGCACCTTGTTTTTGAGACTTGTCTTTGAACTGCGTCATCCGACTGGCCTCGCCGAAGGCCGTAATGGTGTTCAAAATCCAGGCCAGTTGGGTGTGCTCGGGAACGTGTGACTGAACGAACAGGACCGAGCGCGCGGGGTCGATACCGGCGGCGATGTATTGCGCTGCCGTTCGACGAGTTTGTTCCCGAAGGGCTTTCGGATCCTGCGGGACGGTAATCGCGTGAAGGTCGACCACACAGAACACGGCGTCGTAGTCGTCTTGCATGTCTCGCCATTGCACGAGTGCACCCGCATAGTTTCCGAGGTGCAGGGAATCAGCGGAGGGCTGCATGCCCGAAAACAGTCGCGCGTTCACCTGGCTAAGGCTAGTCGACTAGATGGCGTAGTCGGCCACGACCGGGGCGTGGTCCGACCAGCGGGTGTCATACGAGGGGGCACGGTCAATGCGGTAGTCGCGCACCGCCTCAGCGAGGGAGGGCGTGGCGAGGTGGTAGTCGATGCGCCAGCCGGTGTCGGTGTCGAAGGCTTTGCCCCGGTAGCTCCACCAGGAGTACGGGCCCTCAACTTCTCCGGCCCACTTGCGCCCCACATCCACGAAGCGACCGTTCGAGCCCGTGTTGTAGTCCTCATCGGATTCCGCACCGAGCCAGCGGTCAAAATATTCGCGCTCTTCAGGGAGGAATCCAGCGTTCTTGAGGTTCCCCTTCCAGTTTTTGATATCGAGCGTGCGGTGGCCGACGTTGAGATCCCCGGTGACGAGGGCGAAGGAGTTTCCAGCGCCCAGTTTCTTCATCCGCACATCCATGTGGTCAAGAAACTCGTATTTTGCGTCTTGTTTGGGGGTGTCCACTTCACCCGAATGCACGTACGCGCTCACCACCGTGAGGGTTGAACCTGATGGCAGTGCCACGTCGGCTTCGAGCCAGCGGCCCGAGGTGTCCACGCTGTCGGGGCCAAGGGTGACCCGTGTTGCTGAGACGGGGTGCCTCGAGAGGATGGCGACCCCAGCTCGGCCTTTTTGCGAACACGCGTCGTGCCGGATGGTCCAGCCGCGGTTGATTAGCGCTTCAACATCGGACGTTTCCGCCCGCACTTCCTGGAGTGTGACGACGTCAGCATCTAATGCGTCGAGCCAGTCGGCCATGCCCTTGCGGAAGGCAGCACGAATACCGTTGACATTGACCGAAGCCACCCTCACCATGCGGTGGCCTTAGGGTCGGCCGCGGAGGGTCGCCTGCTTCACTTCAGCAATCGCCTTAGTGACCTCGATACCGCGGGGGCAGGCTTCTGAACAGTTGAAGGTCGTGCGGCAGCGCCACACACCCTCCTTGTCGTTCAGGATGTCGAGACGCACCTGGGCGGCTTCGTCACGGGAGTCGAAGATGAACCGGTGGGCGTTCACGATTGCGGCCGGGCCGAAGTATTGGCCGTCGGTCCAAAACACCGGGCAGCTCGAGGTGCAGGCTGCACACAGGATGCACTTGGTCGTGTCATCAAAGCGAGCACGGTCCTCTGGCGACTGCAAGCGCTCCTTTTCGGGCTTGTCTGAGGCGACCAAGAAGGGCTGAACCTGACGATAGGACTCGAAGAAGGGCTCCATGTCGACAATGAGGTCCTTCTCCAAAGGAAGACCCTTGATCGCTTCCACGTAGATGGGCTCCGACACGTCGAGGTCTTTGATTAAGGTCTTGCACGCGAGACGGTTACGACCGTTGATGCGCATCGCATCGGAACCACAAATACCGTGGGCGCAGCTGCGACGGAAGGAGAGCGAGCCGTCCATCTCCCACTTGATCTTGTGAAGAGCATCGAGCACACGGTCAGTAGCGAACATTTCGACGTCGAAGTCTTGCCAGTAGGGCTCGGCGTCCTTCTCCGGGTCGAAGCGGCGGATGATGAAGGTGCAGGTGAACGAGGACACCTCGGCTGCTTCTACCGGGGGAGCGGCGGTATCGGTCATCGACATCAGTACTTCCTCTCCATCGGCTGGTAGTTCGTGATCACGACGGGCTTCCAATCAATGCTGATGTGGTCGTCCACATCAGCTGACTTCGGGTCGCCGGTGAGGTACGCCATCGTGTGCACCATGTAGTTCTCGTCGTCACGCTCGGGGTAGTCATCACGCATGTGACCGCCGCGGCTTTCCTTACGGTTCTTTGCCGACGCCACGACCACTTCGGCAATGTCGAGCAGGAAGCCCAGCTCAATCGCTTCGAGCAGGTCAGTGTTGTAGCGCTTGCCACGGTCGTGGATACCGATGTTGCGGTAGCGCTCACGCAGGCGGTGAATGGTGCCCGCCACGTCGGTGAGGGACTGCTCGGTGCGGAACACCTGAGCGTTCTTGTCCATCTCTTCCTGCAGCTCTTTACGAATCGACGCCAAGCGCTCACCACCGTCGGCCTGAATGGCCGTCTGAATCATCGAGCGCACTTCAGATGCGGGGTCTTTGGGCATCTCGGGGAAGTCAGCGGAGTTCGCGTATTCCACCGAGTAGCGACCGGCTCGCTTACCAAACACGTTGATGTCGAGCAGCGAGTTCGTACCGAGGCGGTTTGAGCCGTGGACCGACACACAGGCGCACTCACCCGCGGCGTAGAGCCCGGGGATGACGGTGTCGTTGTCGGCGAGCACCTCTGCCTTGATGTTGGTGGGGATTCCCCCCATCGCGTAGTGCGCCGTGGGCATCACCGGCACCGGCTCGTGAACGGGGTCCACACCCAAGTAGGTGCGGGCGAACTCGGTGATGTCGGGAAGCTTGGTTTCCAACACCTCGGCACCCAGGTGGGTGCAGTCGAGCAGTACGTAGTCCTTATTGGGGCCAGCACCGCGACCCTCAGCGACCTCTTGGACCATGCAGCGCGCGATGATGTCACGCGGGGCGAGGTCTTTGATGGTGGGGGCGTAGCGCTCCATGAACCGCTCACCAGAGGCATTACGCAAAATGGCACCCTCACCACGCGCCCCCTCGGTCAAGAGAATGCCTAAGCCCGCAAGCCCTGTGGGGTGGAATTGGAAGAACTCCATGTCCTCCAGCGGAATACCCTTGCGCCAGATGATCCCGACGCCATCACCGGTCAGGGTGTGGGCGTTCGAGGTGGTCTTGTAGATCTTGCCAAAACCACCAGTCGCGAAGACGACGGACTTGGCGTGGAAGACGTGGATGTCGCCGGTCGCGAGTTCGTAAGCGACAACTCCAGCCGCGCGACGTGGCTTCGGCTTTCCCGCCTTTGCGCGCTTGCTCTTGTCGTCGACGAGGAGAAGGTCGAGGACATAGAACTCGTTAAAGAAGTTGATGCCGAGTTTCACGCAGTTTTGAAACAGCGTCTGCAGAATCATGTGACCAGTGCGGTCAGCGGCGTAGCAGGAGCGACGAACGGGAGCCTTACCGTGGTCGCGAGTGTGACCGCCGAAACGACGCTGGTCGATTTTTCCCTCGGGCGAGCGGTTGAACGGCAGACCCATGTTCTCCAGGTCAATGACCGCGTCAATGGCTTCCTTGGCGAGGATTTCCGCGGCGTCCTGGTCAACGAGGTAGTCGCCACCCTTGACCGTGTCGAAGGTGTGCCACTCCCACGAGTCTTCCTCGATGTTCGCGAGAGCCGCTGCCATTCCGCCCTGCGCCGCACCGGTGTGCGAGCGGGTGGGGTAGAGCTTCGAAATCACCGCGGTCTTGGCGTGGGGGCCCGCTTCAATCGCAGCCCGCATGCCCGCACCACCGGCACCGACGATGACCACGTCGAGCTGGTGGTAGTGGGTGGTGATGCCGTTGTCGTCTGTTTCACTCCGCAGTGGAGCGGTCTGTTCACTAGAGGTCATGGGTTCCTGTGCTCCTCTAGACGGCCGGGCAGAAAGACGGCAACAGGTCGGCCGGGCTTCCCGCGGGGCAGGGGTCGAAAGCGTAGATCGTGAGCGTTCCCAAAATGAGAAGCGCCAGGGTCGAGACCAGGAGCGCACCGTGCAGCACCATCCGGGTGGTGGCTTTGGTCGCATAGTCGTTTACCAGGGTGCGCATACCGTTTGCTCCGTGAATGAGGGCGAGCCACAGCAGCGCAGTGTCCCAGACCACCCAGAAGGGGTTCGCGAATTTTCCGGCAACAAACGCGAAGTCAATGGCCTTGACACCCTCACCGATCATCAAGTTGACGAAGAGGTGACCAAAGATGAGGACCACCAACACGATGCCGGAGACCCGCATGTAGATCCAGCCCCACTTTTCCCAGTTGATGCCCTTCTTGGGGCGCCGCATCGGGGCGTTGGGCTTCTCAATCGTGACGCTCATCTGACTCACCACCCAAACACGTTCATCAGGTGACGGGGAGTAAAGGCGAGCATCGTGATCAGCCAGAGTCCGAGAACGCCATAGAACATGGGCCTGTGGATTTGGGTTCCGATGTTCCAGAAGTCGACGAGGATGATGCGAAGGCCGTTGAAAGCGTGGAAGACGATGGCGCCGACGAGGCCCACCTCAGCGACTCCCATGAACGGGGTTTGGTAGGCGCCAATGACGGCGTTGTAGGCCTCCGGGCTCACCCGAACCAGAGCCGTATCGAGAATGTGGACCAGGAGGAAGAAGTAGATGCCCACCCCGGTGATGCGGTGGAGGACCCACGACCACATTCCCTCCTTACCCCGGTAGAGCGTTCCGCCGGGGATGACCGGGCGCTTGCGCGGGGTCGGCGGGGAAATCTGGACGGTGG
>JAYODB010000016.1:14478-21868 GCA_038106075.1 Cellulomonadaceae bacterium
TCGGTGAGAGCCCAATTACCTGAACTGGCTGACGACCACCTCGTATCAGAACCCAGTCCCAAAGAGTCGGCAGCGGCCATAGGTTTGGCCGCCGCGATTATTGACGCGCGTGACCCCGAGGCCATCGTCGGCTCGTTTCCTGCGGACCACGTCATCGCCGATGATGAGGTGTTTCGCGACGCCGTGAGGCAGGCAGTGGCGGCCGCGCAGGTTGGTGCGCTCGTGACAATCGGCATTCAACCCACTGAAGCCTCCAGTGCGTTTGGCTACATTCAGGGGGGAACCTCTGCCGACGTTCCCGGGGCGCAATCGGCGAAAAATGTGGTGCGCTTCGTGGAAAAGCCTGACTACGCCACGGCCGAGAAATACGTTGAGTCGGGCGACTACCTGTGGAATGCCGGCATGTTCATCGCCAAGGCGTCTGTTCTGATGGGTCTTCTCGAATCACAACGGCCTGAACTTGCCACGAAGCTGCGCGAGATTGCCCTGGCGTGGGATACCCCGGAGCGGGACGACGTCATGGGTCCGGTCTGGCCGGAGCTCGAAAAGGTGGCGATCGACTACGCCGTCGCCGAACCCACTGCGGAAGCGGGTGGCATGCTGGTCATCCCTGGCGAGTTTGGCTGGGACGATGTGGGCGACTTTGCGGCGCTCGCGCGAATGCACGCCAAAGGCGCCTCGGATCTCGCCGTGTTGGGGGAGAACACGATGGTGCTTTCGGACTCTTCGAGCGGAATTGTGGTGAGCCAGAGTAAGCGGCTGGTTTCCCTGATCGGGGTCGACGACATTGTCATCGTCGATACTCCCGATGCCCTGCTCGTGACGACGAAGAAGAACGCCCAGCGGGTGAAGAGCGTGGTCGACTTGCTGAAGATCAACAACCAGGGAGACATTCTGTGAGCTCCGAGCAGTTGAGGGCTCGCGCCGACGCCAAAATGGCGCGCCCCGACATCACCGTCATGAGGGGCGCCGCACGCGAGGGAGTGTTGGAGCCGCTTGATGGCAAGAAAAACGTCGGAATTGAGCTCGGCGTCGCGGGTGGCAGCTTTTCCGCCAAGATCGTCGAGTCGGGGAAGTTCGCCAAGGTATTCGGCGTCGACACCTACGACGACTACTACCACCACATCGATGAATATCGGCAGGCGATCGAGCGGGTGGGCCTGCTCTCGAACTACTCGCTGCTTCGAATGACCTTTGAACAAGCCCTCGAGCTTTTTCCCGACGACTTCTTCGACTTCATTTACGTTGACGGTTTTGCCCACACGGGCCAGGAGGGCGGGGAAACCCTCGCTGACTGGTGGCCGAAGTTGAAGACCGGCGGAATCATGGCCGGCGACGATTACCACTCAGACTGGCCGCTGGTGCACTGGGCCGTCAATGACTTCGCCAAGGCACTCGGTCTTGGGCTAACCGTGACGGAGAAAACTGAGAGTCACAGCTACAACCGCTACCCCTCCTGGTTTCTCACGAAGACGGCAGAGTCTGCAACTCAGACCTACACCCCTGATCGTGAGCTCAAACAGCTCGCTTCGGTCGAGAAAAAAGTCATCGCACGCGATCGGCAGCGGAAGATCCTCCGGCGCCAGTTGCATCAGCTCAAAGCTCGATTGATGGGCAAAAACCCTCAATAACAAGTTGATGTCAGTCTCGCCAAAGTGGCGGGACCCATCCATTCGGGCACCGTAGAATTGGGGCAAATAACTCGCGCGCTGTGGCGTTCATCACCTTGCACGTGGTGCCACGGTGCCGAGAAAAGTTCACATGAGAGGAAACTGAGTTGACAACACTCACGAAGAAGAGCCTCGCGGGATTCGCAGTCTTTGGTGCTGCGGCTCTGGTGCTGGCTGGTTGTGCCGGCGGTGCCGGTGAAGCCGAAGTAGCCGAAGAAGCCCCCGAGGAGGCTGCCGAAGAGACCGTGGAAGAGGCCCCCGCGCTTGACTTCCTGGCCTGTGCCGTGTCCGACGAAGGTAGCTGGAACGACAAGTCGTTCAACGAAGCCGTGTACGACGGTCTCCAGCAGGCCGAAGCTGAGCTCGGTGTTCAGATCGCCGACGCTGAGTCCAACAGCCCCGAAGACTTCGCCCCGAACCTCCAGGCCATGGTTGACGCAAGCTGTGACGTCATCTTCGCCGTTGGATTCAACCTGGTGGCCGACGTCAACGCTGCTGCTGCCGCGAACCCCGACGTTCACTTCGTCACCATCGACGGCTGGAGCGAGGGCAACGCCAACCTCAAGCCCGTTGGTTACTCCATGAACCAGTCCAGCTACATGGCTGGATACCTGGCCGCTGCGTACTCGACCACCAAGGTCGTTGGTACCTACGGTGGTATGCAGATCGACGCCGTGACCGACTTCATGACCGGTTACTACAACGGAGCCATGGCCTACGCCGAAGAGACCGGCACTGACGTGACCGTCGTCGGTTGGGACCCCGCCACCGCAACCGGTGACTTCATCGGTGACTTCGCGCCCAACTCGGCGACCTCGAAGTCTATTGCTGCCGCTCAGCTCGAGAAGGGCGCTGACGTGCTCTTCCCGGTCGGTGGTGACCAGTTCGGTGCCGGTTCCGAAGCCATCCAGGAAGCCGGCGTTGACGCCGTCATGATTGGTGTGGACAAGGACATCGCGAACACCTCTGAGGAGTACGCGCCGTTCATCCTGACCTCCGCTGAAAAGCGCATGGGTGAGGCCACCTTCAACATCATCGCCGACCTCGCCGGTGGTGCTGAATTCTCGGGTGACGCTTACATCGGAACCCTCGAGAACCTGGGAACCGCCCTGTCGCCGTTCTACGGCTTCGACGCGGAGATCCCTGCAGAAGTCAAGACCCGCCTCGACGAGATCAAGGCTGGCATCATCGACGGAAGCATTGACCCCCTCGCCTAAGCGAGAGTCGAATAGGAGTGGCCCCCGGGAAACCGGGGGCCATCTCTTTTTCGCGGGAAACCGTGTCCGAGAGCTGTCGTAGTATTACGTAGTCCAACGAGGGGGTTGCGGGTGAAGCTAGAACTTAGAGGAATGTCGAAGCGATTCGGCCCAGTCATCGCGAACGACAACATCTCACTCACCGTGAACTCTGGCGAAATCGTGGGCCTGCTCGGTGAAAACGGCGCCGGCAAGTCCACCCTGATGAACCTCCTCTATGGCCTCTACCAGGCCGACTCGGGTGAAATCCTCCTCGATGACCAGCCCCAGTCCTTCAAGGGCCCAGGTGACGCGATGGCGGCCGGTATCGGCATGGTCCACCAGCACTTCATGCTGATCCCCGTCTTCACGGTCGCGGAGAACGTCATTTTGGGCAACGAGCCCACGGCACGTTTCGGTGCCCTTGATTTGGATGAGGCGCGCAAGAAAGTGCGCGAAATCTCCGACCGCTTCGGCTTCAACGTCGACCCCGACGCGATCGTCGAAGACTTGCCGGTCGGTGTTCAGCAGCGGGTGGAAATCATCAAGGCTCTCGTGCGTGACGCCAAAGTCTTAGTGCTCGACGAACCCACCGCGGTGCTCACTCCCCAGGAAACCGACGAGCTCATGGACATCATGCGCCAGCTCGCCAAAGAGGGCACATCCATCGTGTTCATCACCCACAAGCTTCGTGAAGTGAAGGCGGTCTGTGACCGCATCGTCGTGATCCGCGGAGGAAAGGTGGTCGACACCGCCTCACCCGATGCCTCGACTGAAGAGCTCGCCTCCCTCATGGTCGGCCGCGCTGTCGACCTCTCCGTGGACAAGAAACCGGCGAAACCTGGCCAAACCGTTTTGGAAGTGAAGAACCTCACCGTCATTGACGAGCGTAATCAGCGGGTGCTCGACGACGTGAGCTTGGAGCTCCACGCCGGTGAAATCCTCGCCATCGCGGGTGTTCAAGGAAATGGTCAAACCGAGCTCGCAGATGCTCTGCTGGGGTTGCGTACCCCCGCCAGCGGGACGATTCTCCTCGCCGGAGAGGACATCACGACCGACCCGGTCCGAGAAGTTCTGGACAAGGGTGTGGGGTTCGTCCCGGAAGACCGAAAGAAAGACGGACTCGTGGGCGAGTTCAGCATCGAAGAGAACTTCATGCTCAACGGCTACCACCAAGCACCGTGGGTCAAAGGCTTGAGCATTGATCTCGCCTCCCGACGGGAGCGCTCAACCGAACTCATCGACGAGTTTGATGTGCGCACACCGTCAGAGAAAACCCTCGTCAAGAATCTCTCGGGGGGAAACCAGCAGAAGGTGGTCGTGGCGAGGGAGCTCAGCCGCGACCTCACCGTGCTGATCGCGGCCCAACCCACCCGCGGTGTGGACGTGGGGTCGATCGAGTTCATCCACGAACAGATTGTCGCGGCGCGTGACCGGGGCATTCCCGTCATCATCATTTCCACCGAGCTTGATGAGGTCTACGCGCTCGCCGATCGGATTGCGGTGATGTATCGGGGCCGCATCGTCGACGTCGTCGAACCCTCCATTGCCAGGGAAGAGCTTGGAAAACTCATGGCGGGAATCACCGAGGGAGTTCGTTCCTAATGTTGCTCAAAGAAATTCTCTCCACTGGCGCGACCCGTGTGGCGGCGGCCATCATCATGGGCTTCGTCATCGGTTCTCTGTTCATCTTCTTCTCCGCCGAAGACTTCATCGACGGTGTGGCCTCGGGTGACGCCGGTGCAGCGGTTTCGGGTGGGCTCGGCGCCATTGGAGCGGGCTATGAGGCCCTCTTCCGTGGAGCCATCTTCAACATTCGAGCCGACGGCCTGGTCGAAGGCTTCAAGCCACTTACCGAAACCATCCGCTTCGCAGGGCCTCTGATTGCCGCCGGGTTAGGTATCTCGCTGGGTTTCCGGGTGGGCCTGTTCAACATTGGTGGAAATGGGCAGATGATGTTCGGCATCCTGTGGGGCACCTACATTTCCACCCGGATGGAACTGCCCTTCGGAATTCACGTCCTCGTTGCCGTCTTGGCCACCATCTTGGGTTCGGCCGCGCTCGGAGCGTTTGTGGGCTTCCTCAAAGCCCGGACCGGTGCTCACGAGGTGATCGTCACCATCATGCTCAACTACATCTCGATCTACCTCTTCACCTGGTTCATTCGAAGCCCTGAGCTTCTCCAAGACCCCACCGCTGGTGGTACCCCCAAGTCAGACCCGCCCGCGGTGACCGCGCAGCTTCCGGAGTTGTTCCCCGGCACCTACAAGGTCCACGCGGGTGTCTTCCTCATTGCCTTTGCCGTGTGGTTCTACTGGTGGCTGATGGAGCGCTCGAGCATCGGCTACCGCTTCCGCATGGTCGGCCACAACCCCCACTCGGCCCGCACCTCGGGCATCAACGTGGAGGGCACCTACATCGCGGCGATGTTCGCCTCGGCCGCACTGATTGGCATTGGTGCAGCCCACCAGTCACTCGGAATCCAAGTCGGATACACCGAAAGCATTCACGCGAGTATTGGTTTTGACGGCATCACCGTGGCCCTGCTGGGTGGAGGAAATGCGATCGGCATCCTCTTCGCAGGCCTGCTCTTTGGCGCCTTCAAAGCGGGCGGCCCGCAGATGCAGGTGATTGGCGTGTCCTCTGAGGTGTTGGGCATCATTCAGGGCGCCATCGTGCTGTTCATTGCCGCACCGCCGCTGATTCGCGCCATCTTCCGTCTCCCCGCGATGAGAGAGACCCCTCTGCTCAACAAGTTGAGAGACCGGATGTCGAGAAGGGAGGTGGCGAAATGAGTAACTCCCGCGTCGAAGTAACCCCCGGCATGTTCTCCCTCGCTGAGCGAAAGGTGAGCTGGAAAACCCCCACCACGATGGGTGTCTTTTCCCTGTTCGTCTTCCTCATCTTTGGGATTTTCGGGCGCGACCTCCCCGTCACCTACAAGATCTCGGCCGATGACGCCCGCTTTGTCCTCCCCGCCCTCGAGACCACGTCAAACACCGTGGGGCTCGTGGCAGGTATTCTGCTCGCGGCCATGACGGTGGTCGCCGCGTTGTGGGTGTCGAGGAAGACCGACGTGCCACTGTGGTGGATTGTCATCTTTGGCGCGGTCGCACTATTCGCGTTCCTCGGATGGCTCGCCGCGGGCTCTGTCGTGCCCATTGCGTTCCTGCTCGGAAACGCCCTCATCCTCGCCGTGCCGATCATCTTCGGTGGGCTCTCCGGTGTGATGAGCGAGCGCGTGGGAGTAGTCAACATTTCGATTGAAGCCCAGCTCATTGCGGGCGCCTTCGTGGGAGCCGTCGTCGGCACCCTCACCGGAAACCTGTATGTCGCGCTGATTGCGGCGATGATTGCCGGGTCCCTCTTGGGAATGGTGCTCGCCGTGTTCTCCGTGCGCTACCTCGCGGATCAAATCATCGTCGGTGTGGTGCTGAACGTGCTCGTGATTGGCATCACGAACTTCCTGTTCTCGCAGTGGCTGGCAAACAACTCGGATTCGACGAACTTCCCCGGCACCTTCCCGATCATCTCGCTGCCGCTCCTCTCCGACATTCCCGTGTTGGGCCCGGTGCTCTTTGAAAACAGGCTCACCGTGTTTGGGGTGTTCTTGGCGGTGCCGCTGCTGTGGTGGGTGCTCTTCAGATCCAAGCTCGGCCTTCGTGCCCGCTCGGTGGGTGAATACCCCCTCGCCGCCGACACGGTTGGTATTGACGTGGGGCGCACACGCTTCTGGTGGGTGTCACTCGGTGGCTTGCTCGCCGGCTTCGGGGGCGCAGCACTCACGATTGGAAACGTAGGGGCGTTCGGTAAGGAAATGACCGCCGGACAGGGCTTTATCGCGCTCGCCGTGGTGATCTTGGGACGGTGGCACCCGATTTACATGTCGGCAGCGGCACTGCTGTTTGGCTTCAGCATCATCCTTCGCGTGTGGGCCAACCAGGTGAGCCCCGGTATCCCCACCGACTTCATCCTGATGGTGCCCTACCTGGTCACCATCATCGCGGTGGTCGGATTTGTCGGAAAAGTTCGCGCGCCGGCGGCCGACGGCCAGCCCTACGTGAAAGAGTGACCCGGTGACCGACATCGACTGGGATGCCCTCAGAGAAATCGCGACGGGTGCCATGCGCCGCGCGTATGCGCCCTATTCGAACTACCCGGTGGGCGCTGCCGCGATTGTGGATGACGGTCGTATCGTCTCGGGCTGCAATGTCGAAAACGCCAGCTACGGCGTTGGCCTGTGCGCCGAATGCTCCCTCGTGTCGCAGCTTCAGATGACGGGTGGAGGCAAACTTGTTGCCTTCACCTGTGTGGACGGCCACGGCGACATTCTGATGCCCTGCGGTCGTTGCCGACAGCTGCTCTACGAACACTCGGCCGACGGGATGGTGTTAGAAACCTGGTCGGGCATCAAAACCATCGACGAAGTACTCCCTGACGCCTTCGGGCCCAGAACCCTGAAGGAATACGAACAATGACCCACAC
>JAYODB010000017.1:0-21230 GCA_038106075.1 Cellulomonadaceae bacterium
TCAGCAGTGGACGGCCTTCCGGCTCAGCAAAATCAGTGACCGAGTTCAACCACAGTGCCGCCGTGGCCAGCACTTTCGCGAGCTCCTCCGCGCGGGCGGGATCTATCGACACAGCCCCTTTCGAGGCGACGGAGACGGCGTGGTCTCGAGCGGCTTGGTCGCTGTTGTTGATGGCCCCTGAGAGTCCCTTTGCCATCTGTTCGACCATGGCCTGGAGTTGAGAGGGATCGCCGGTGAAACCGGCTGCTTTGGCGAGCTCTTCGGGGTCAAAACCCTGATCGCCCTGGAACATGCGCCGAACGGCGTCACGAATCCACTCGTCAGGATTCTGTTCCTCACGGTCTTCCGGCTCCGACATGGCTCCACGCTACCCGGGCAACCCAGGATTTCTCGGGTTGTTCGCCTCAGGCGCGACTCTCCGGGTTCGCACTGATGGGCTCACTACACTGAGCGGGTATCGCTGAGGAAGGTCGTTCGTGGTCGTTTTTTCTGGAGCTGACCCAACGCGCGCCGTTCGTGACGGGTCTCGCCGCGCGGGCTGGGCGCTCTTGGCGCTTTCCCTTGTCGGGGCGTTCGGTCTCACGGCGCTTCCCGCTCCGTATGTCATCAGCCAGCCCGGGCCCACCTACGACACCTTGGGTTCGGTCACCGTTGATGACCAAGAAATTGCTCTGATTGAGGTGCGAGACCAGCCCGACTATCCCGAATTTGCCGAAATTCGGCTCACTACGGTGACTCGATTGGGCAGCCCGGAAAACTTGCCGACTTGGCTAGACGTGATTTCCGCGTGGCTATCTCCCCAGCGCTCGGTGACTCCCGTTGATGTGGCGTTTCCGCCGGGTGTGTCGTATGAGGAGACCCGCGAGGCCGCGGCGGTGGAGATGGAAAACTCCCAGCAGGAGGCAATCGCCGCAGCGTTCACCTATCTCGATATCCCCTACGACAGCTTCTTAGACGTGGCAGCCACATTAGAGGGCGGCCCGAGCGAGGGTGTCATTCTCGAGGGGGACATCATTCTCAGTGCGGCGGGTGAAAGTGTTGGAGAAGTGACCCGTTTGCGCGAAATCATCGCCGAAAACGGGGTTCAACAACCTCTCGACCTCATTGTGGAGCGCGATGGAGTCGAGCGAGACCTGCAGGTGATTCCGCGAATGTCAGAGGGGCCAGAGCCCTTCCCGGCCATTGGCGTGCTCGTTTCTGGACAGTACGAATTCCCCATCGACATCTCGATTCAGTTACAAAACGTGGGAGGCCCCAGCGCGGGCTTGGCGTTTGCATTGGGTGTGGTGGAAAGGCTCACGGAGGAAGTGGTTGCGGATAGCTTTGTGATTGCTGCGACAGGTTCGATCAGTGCGAGCGGAAACGTCGGGCCCATTGGTGGAGTGGCTCAGAAGGCCTATGGCGCCGCAGAATCCGGCGCGGAATGGTTCCTTATTCCTGCCGAGAACTGCGACGCTGTGGTGTCCACACAGATTCGAGGTCTCACCATTGTCCCGGTGCGGACGCTCGATGACGCGATGGGAGTGTTGGAGAGTATTCATTTGGGAGAAGAGCTTCCTAGCTGCCAAAACCTCTCCGCTTTGCCCTCAGATGAATCCCAGGGCGAGGACTCTCCTGGTTTGTAGACTGAGCCGGTAGTTGCCGGTCAATCACAGGAGCTTTCGTGTCTCAAACCACCCCACAAGGGCAAAACCGATCGAGGCTAACCCTCGGGATCACCGTTGGTATTTTGGCGGCCATTGTCGGCGCATTTTTCGTGTTTGCCTCGCTCTACACCGAGGTGCTGTGGTTTGACCACCTCGGCTACCTTGACGTTCTGCTGACCCAGTGGTTTGCCACGGTCGCGATGTTTGTTCTCGGTTTCGTCGCCATGGCTCTCCCGGTGGGTATCAGCATTGACCTCGCCTACCGCTTCCGGCCTGTCTACGCACGTTTATCGAATGAACTAGACCGATACCGCCAACTCATCGACCCCCTTCGTCGCCTGGCAATGTTGGGCGTACCCGCGGTGCTTGGACTCTTCGCAGGTCTCGCTTCCGCAAACGCATGGCCCCAGTACTTGCTGTGGCTCAACCGCACGGAATTCGGAACGACCGACCCTGAGTTTGGTTTGGACGTTGCCTTCTACGTCTTTGACCTTCCGGTGTTTCTCTCGGTGGTGAGCTTCATGAGCTCCATCGTGATTGTCTCGGCCATTGCCGCGGCGGCTACGGGCTTCCTCTACGGTGCCATTTCGGTCGACGGGCGCGAGCTTCGAATCTCTCGGGTGATGCGCATCCAGCTCGCCGTTCTCGGTGGCCTCTACTTCATCGTGCAGATGCTCGGCTTATGGCTACAGCAGTATTCGTCGCTGGTCACGCCAAGCTCGGGCTTCCTGGCCTTCGGAGCAGGCTTTACCGAAGCCAACGCGACGATTCCGTCGCGCGCCATCTTGGCCGGAATCGCCGCCCTGGTCGCGATTGCGTTCTTTGTCACCGCAATCATCGGCCGCTGGCGTCCCGCCATCGTCGGAACTGCGCTATTCATAGTGTCGAACCTGGTGATTGGCCAGGCCTACCCCTGGTTGATTCAGCGATTCCAGGTTGACCCCTCGGCTCGTACCCTGGAGGCGAGCTTTATCGAGCGCAACATCGAGGCCACGCGTGATGCCTATGGCCTGAGCGATGTCGTCGAGATTCCCTACCAGGCGGAAACCGAGGCCTCGGCGGGTGCCCTGCGGGCCGACGCCGTCACCGCAGCAAACATCCGCATCATCGACCCAGCACTCGTCACCGACGCGTTTAGCCAGCTCGAGCAGTTCAGGCAGTACTATCGCTTCCCGACCTACTTGGATGTGGGCCGCTACGAGGTTGACGGTGAGCGCACCGACACTGTTTTGGCGGCACGTGAGTTGAACCTCGATGGTTTGAATTCTCAGTCGTGGTACAACAACACGATTGTGTATACCCACGGATACGGCCTGGTTGCTGCCTACGGTAACCAGCGAACGGAAGACGGCCAGCCGAAGTTCCTCGAATCGGGAATTCCAGTCACGCAGAACCTCGGCGAATACGAGCCTCGAATCTACTTCGGTGAGAACTCGCCTGAGTACTCAATTGTCGGTGGTCCAGAGGGTTCCCCACCACTCGAGCTCGACTACCCGTCGGGCGGCGAAGGAGTAGATGGGAACGCAACCTACACCTACACCGGTGATGGTGGGCCGCTGGTGGGCTCGTTGTTTAGCCGCCTTCTCTATGCCCTCAAGTTCCAGTCGGAGCAGATCATCCTCTCCGACGCGGTCAACACCGAGTCGCAGATTCTCTACGACCGTCACCCCGCCGACCGGGTGCAGAAGGTGGCTCCCTATCTGACCCTCGACAACGACCCATACCCCGCTGTGGTCGACGGTCGCATCGTCTGGATTGTCGATGGGTTCACCACCACTGCGGATTACCCCTATTCGACCCAGCTGAACGTGTCGGAAGCGATTGCCGACACCTACCGCCCAGCGCCCGATTTGGCTTTCGACACGGTCAACTACGTTCGTAACTCGGTCAAAGCCACGGTCGACGCCTACTCGGGGGAGGTCACTCTTTACGCCTGGGATACCAGCGACCCCATCTTGGAGGCATGGACGGGCGTGTTCCCGGCTACCGTGAAGAGCCAGGGTGACATGAGCGAAGATCTGCTCGACCACGTGCGCTACCCCTCTGACCTGTTCAAGATTCAGCGCAACGTGCTCGGCGCCTATCACGTGACCGACCCGGGCACGTTCTACTCCTCAGAAGACGAGTGGGTGACCCCGAACGACCCGGTGTCGAACCCAGCAGCGCCGCGTTTGCAGCCGGCCTATTACCTCACCATGCAGGTGCCCGGTTCGGACGCCCCGGCGTTCTCGCTGTACTCGACCTTTATTCCCCGGGCCACCGGTGACGCAACCCGTAACGTGATTTACGGCTACCTCGCGGTCAACGCCGATGCCGGTGAAGACTACGGGAAGCTCACCCTGCTCACTCTGCCGAAGCAGACCACGGTTCCGGGCCCCGGTCAGGTGCAGGCGCAGTTCGACTCTGACGCTGAAGTGGGTCAGCAGTTGAACCTGCTGCGCCAGGGTCAAACCGAGGTGATCTCCGGTAACTTGCTCACCCTGCCCGTCGGTGGCGGTTTGCTCTACGTGCAGCCGGTGTATGTCCGATCAACCGGTGACACGAGCTACCCGCTGCTGCGAAAGATTCTCGTCTCCTTCGGTGACAAGATTGCCTTCGAAGACACACTCGACGAAGCCCTCGACAGCCTCTTCGGTGGTGACTCCGGAGCACAAGCCGGTGACGTTGACCAGACCGCTACGGACTCGGAGCCTGCTGCTCCCGCTCCTCAGGCTCCCGCCGAAGACTCGACCGAAGAGGTCACCGAGGAGCCCGTTGATGGGGGCCAAGGCACCGTCATCGAGGAGAGCCTCGACCAGGCATTGCGAGATGCCGCAGCGGCCCTCTCCGATCGCGAAGCGGCCTACCGGGCGAACGACCTGGTAGCTGCCGCCGAAGCAGACCGACGCCTGACCGAAGCACTTGAGCGGGCGCTGGCGTTCAGCGAATAGGCCAGAAACGACTGCTTCCACCCCGTGGTAGGGTTGTGCTTACGCCGCGGGGTGGAGCAGTTCGGTAGCTCGCTGGGCTCATAACCCAGAGGTCGTAGGTTCAAATCCTGCCCCCGCAACCAAGTGCCTGACTCAGTAGGGGCTAGACGACCGCAACTCCCAGCAGCGTTCCAATTCCCCACGTGACAGCGAGGGCGAGTGCTCCTCCCACCGTGACGCGAATCACCGCGCGGGGAACAGGAGCTCCACCGAGCTTCGCTCCGATGCCGCCGGTGAGGGCGAGTGCAATCAGCGACGCGACGACGGTCGCACCAATGCGGTAGTCGGCGCTCAGGAGAGTGGCGGCCGCCATGGGGAGGATTGCTCCTGCCACGAAAGACACGGCCGAGGAAATGGCTGCGTGCCAGGGGTTCGTGAGAATCTGCTCGTCGATGTTGTATTCGACGTCGAGGTGAGCCGCAATCGGGTCATGTTCGGTGAGTTCCTCAGCGACCTTCAGGGCCGTTGCCTCACTCACACCTTTCGCGACGTAGAAGTCACGTAATTCGAGCAGTTCGTGTTCGGGCTTGGTGGCGAGCTCTTCACGCTCTTTCTCGATGATGGCTCGTTCGCTATCGCGTTGTGAGCTCACTGAGACATATTCGCCAAGGCCCATCGAAATCGCACCCGCCACCACACCCGAGACACCGGCGATAAGAACGGGCATGAGTTGGTTCGTCGCCGCAGCCACACCCACCACGAGAGCTGCGATCGAGACAATGCCGTCGTTAGCGCCAAGAACCCCCGCTCGGAGCCAGTTGAGGCGCGAGGCAAATGAGTGCTTCTCGTGTTTTTCTGCGGCGGACATGGTTTGTAGTCTATTGAGACGCAAGAATTTCTGCCCCGCCGCGGACCGCAAGCGACGTCGGAGAGGGGCGAGTAGGAACTGATGTGAGGGGCAACGTGGCTGACCACATACTGTCAATCGACCAAGGAACAACCAGTACTCGAGCTATCGTCTTCGACCGACGAGGCCAACCCGTGGGCTCCAGTCAGCGAGAGCATCAGCAGATTTTTCCCAAGGCTGGATGGGTGGAGCACGACGCTTCGGAGATTTGGGCGAACACGAGGCTCGTCATTGATGGCGCGTTGGTTGATGCCAAAATCGACGCCACGGATATCCGTGCGATCGGTATTACGAACCAGCGAGAGACTGCCGTGTTGTGGGACCGCACCGCAGGGAAGCCCGTGTACAACGCAATTGTCTGGCAGGACACGAGGACGCAAGACATCGTCGACGAGGTGGCTGGCTCCGAAGGCTACGGACGATTTCACGCACTAACGGGTCTTCCGTTGGCCACCTATTTCTCGGCTACGAAGATCGCCTGGATTCTGCGCAACGTTCCGGAGGCTCGAGAGCTCGCTGATCGGGGAGACCTTGCCTTTGGCACGACGGATTCGTGGCTGTTGTGGAATCTCACCGGGGGTGTCAACGGTGGAGTGCACGCCACCGATGTGACAAACGCATCCCGCACTCTCCTGCTCAACCTCGACACGATGGACTGGGATGACCAGCTCTTGGCGGCTTTTGGGGTGCCACGGTCCGTATTGCCGGAGGTTCGACGCTCGTCGGGTGAATTTGGGCGAGTCGCCGACGGTGAAACCCTGGCAGGTGTTCCGATTAGTGGAATTTTGGGGGATCAGCAGGCGGCCACCTTTGGACAAGCAGCGTTCGTACCTGGGGAGTCGAAGAACACGTATGGCACGGGTAACTTCCTAATTCTCAATACGGGAGAGAACCGCATCACCTCGACCCACGGGCTCCTCACAACCCCCGCCTATCAACTCTCAGACGGCCCCATCGTCTGGGCTCTCGAAGGCTCGATTGCTGTGACGGGCTCCCTCATTCAGTGGCTTCGTGACAATCTGAGCTTGATTTCTTCAGCGGCAGAGGTGGAGGCACTGGCCGCGAGTGTTGAGGACTCGGGTGGCGCCTACTTTGTTCCCGCTTTCAGTGGGTTATTCGCTCCCTATTGGCGGCCAGATGCCAGGGGAGTGATTGCCGGTCTGACGCGGTATGTCACGAAGGCACACATTGCTCGCGCAGCGCTCGAGGCGACGGCACTGCAAACGGCAGATGTATTGGACGCGATGAACGCGGATTCAGGCACGCCTCTGGTCGAATTGCGGGTGGATGGAGGGATGACTCAGAACAACCTCCTGATGCAGTTCCAAGCCGACGTTCTGGGTATCCCTGTGGTGCGGCCTCGGGTGCCAGAGACAACCGCGCTCGGAGCGGCGTATGCAGCTGGTTTGGCGTCGGGGTTGTGGGGTGGCCTCGACGAACTGCGCTCGCTGTGGCAAGAGGACTCCCGATTCTCTCCCTCAATGTCTGAGGATTCCCGAGATCTCAAGCGTCGGGAATGGAAGAAGGCCGTATCGAAGTCGTTTGATTGGGTTGACTAGGTACCGCGACCATACGAGGCGGAGGCAATATTGGCCTTCACCTGACCAGCACCCCATCCCAATTCTGTGCCCACGATGGTCGCGATTTCTTTCAGCGCCTTTTCGGTCAGCTGACCGGTGAAAGCGAGCGGTGTGCGGCGGTGAGTGAGGTCGGCGAGGGTGACCACCCATTCGTCGCGCACGAGCCAGCGAATCTCTTCCGCCGTGTGGCTGGAAAGATTTTTGAGCGGCGTTTCCGGGCTGGAACCGAGGGTCTCCAGGTAGGCCGCGGCCCGGGTCCCATATCGATCAAGCAGAGTTCCTGCGCGCTCCCGACTGACGGAATGCGTATGCGCGGAAAGCCACTGCTCGCGCGCGTGCGCGGGGTGAGGGAAACCGCGTCCGCCACCGATTGGTTCATTGACACTGCTGTGCTCTCGTGACATCCCGAGTACGTCCAGCGTGGAGTCTGCAAGGTGCTCGCCGAGTGCTCGGAAGGTGGTCCACTTTCCCCCCACCAGGCTGAGCATCGGGGTCGAAGCCAACTGGTTGATCGTGATTCGGTAGTCGCGCGAAACCAAACCGGGGGTCACATCACCCGCCGCCGGGAGGGGTCGCACACCGGTGTAGCGGTAGACAATCTGGGAGCGGTCGATCGGGATATCGGGGAAGACGTGCCCTGTGAGCTGGATGAAGTAGTCGATTTCTTCTTCGGTGCAGCTCGCGTCGTCGGGGTTATCAATCGGCAGGTCGGTCGTGCCGATGAGAACTTTGCCCAGAATCGGCAGGAGGAGAACGATTCGTCCGTCATCGTTTTCAAAAAAAACCTCGCGTCCTCTGCAGGCATCGTGCAAGACCGGGTTGTCGACGACAATATGGGAGCCCTTTGTGCCGCCCATGTACTGTGAGTCGACACCCAAAGCAGCATTGGTGCGGTCAACCCACGGCCCTGTGGCGTTCACGACGACCTTTGCGGAGACGGCGAACTCTTCTCCACTGATGGTGTCGCGAACAACCACCCCTGAGTCGTTGTGTCCTATAGCTTCGGCGTAGTTCACAGCCTTCACGTGATGGCCCATACTCAGCGCGTCGGAGAGCAGCTCCACTGCCAAGCGCTCTGGCTGCTCGATACAGGCATCCGAATAGTGAGCCGTGTATCGAACTTCGGGGTTCATCGCCGGATAGTTGCGGAGAGTTTTCTTCCTCCCGTGGAACTCGTGAGCGGGGAGTGTGCCTTTTTTTCGACCAAAGAGGTCATAGAGCACCAGGCCGATCTTGATGAGCAGCGCCCCACGCTCTTTCGTGGAGAACGAGCGGTGGGTGAGAAGCTTCAGCGGTGCGCTCACAATTCCCGAGAAGGTCGAGAAGATCGGAATGGTGGTTCCCAGCGGCTTGACGCAGTGGGGGGCGTTGTCCAATAGGCGGTTGCGCTCGGTTAGCGACTCTCGAACCAAACGCACCTCACCATTTTCGAGGTAGCGGATTCCACCATGAATCATGTGTGATGAGCCTGCCGAAGCTCCAGCCGCGTAGTCACCGCGCTCAACCAAGGCGACGTTTACTCCCGCCAGGGCTAGCTCTCTCAGAGTTGAAATCCCGTTAATGCCCCCACCCATGATGAGGACGTCAACCGCAGGCGAGGCCTTGATAGCAGCCAGTAATTCGGAGCGGCGGGGAAGCGTGGATAAAGTCAAAACGAGCCTCGAACGTAACGTATCTGGGGCGAGCGTATCAAAGCAGTTCGCGAAGACGCCGAGCCTGTTCCTCCGGAGCAACGTCCAAAATGAACGCGCCCATCGCGGTCTCGGAGCCGGCAAGGAATTTCAGTTTGTTTTCTGAACGACGCGGCGAGGTCAGGCGGAAGTGGAAGCGGAATTCATCCCCAGTAAAGCCCTGCGGCGCTTGGTACCAGGCGGCGATGTAGCCAGTGGGTGATTCGTAGAGCTTGTCGACTGCGCCAAACATGGACGGGAGAATGCTGGAGAGCTCTGCCCTCTCGTCGTCGTTCAACTCTGTAAAGTCGCCGACAGCGCGACGGGGCATGAGAATGAATTCGATAGGCCACCGCGCCGCAAAGGGAACGAAAAGGCAGAAATGCTCGCCTCGCCATACAGCCCGCTCTGACCCGGATTCGAAGTTCAGGTACTCCGCAAAGAACCCTTCACCGTGTTGTTGCGAGGACGTGAGGAGCTGGCTGGTGCGCGGGGGGATGAACGGGTAGCCGTAAATCTGACCGTGGGGGTGGTGAAGCGTCACCCCAATTTCTTCACCGCGATTCTCAAAGGGAAAAACGGTCTTGATTCCGGCGATGGACTTGAGCCCTTCTGTTCGATGGGTCCAGGCTGAGATGACGGTGTCGATGCGTTCTTGGCCGAGTTGGCCAAACGAACCACGGTGGTCAGCGCTGAACACCACAACCTCACATCGCCCGATTGCGTCTGCGGTCACGCCAAAGCCGGACCCCATCGTTTCCTCGATTGCTCCAGTTGCCGGACCGAAGGAGGGCGATTTGTTTTCGAACACGGCCACGTCGACGGGCCCAGGAATCTCCGAGTGGTTCTCCTCTGTCTGCACGCACAGGGGGCACGTCTGTTCGCTCGGCAGGTGAGCCCTCTGGTTTCGCTGCGGTGCCACTGAGATCCACTCCCCGGCGAGCGGGTCTCTCCTCATCTCGGCGGTGTGGGAGCGCTCTGATGCTTCGCGCTTATCCCTCGGCCGGGCACCGTGGGAAGAGTTTCGGTCGTCGAAGTAAAGAAGTTCCCGTCCGTCACTCAGATGCGCGTAGTGGACGGGGTGGCCGAGGAAATCAGCATTGCGCACAAGGACGCTGCCGGTCATGGGCTCTGCTCCTTCCTTGGAATCGTTACTCGACTACCACGAAATTAAACATTTTCGCTCGCCAACGAGCGTCTTGTCCGTCTAGAGTAGCGCCTTCCTTGATGATTTTGATCAAATAATGTTTCTTTTTGATTACAAATGGTAAATAATGATGTTTTCTGGTTTGAATTGTGTTTACACTGAGGGCTACAAAGCTGTTCGACGACGAATGGATGTGAAAGCGTGAGTGACATTGTCGCGATGTTCAGGGGCAAGAGACGCTCCAGCGACTTCATTCCTGCGCTCGGATTCATGCTCCCTGCCTTGATTGGGCTGGGAATCTTTGTCGTGTTCCCTGGCGTACGCGGTATCTACCTGAGCTTCACCGAATACAACATCTTCCGCGATCCGGAATTCATTGGCCTAGAAAACTACGAGAAGGCTCTCCAAGACCCCTTCGTGTGGAACGCCCTATGGGTCACGCTTCAGTACGTTGCCATCAACATCGGCGTTCAAACGGTGTTTGCTCTGTTGCTCGCCGTCCTCATGCACCGGTTCACTAAGTCGGTATGGGTACGTGGAGTGCTTCTCCTGCCCTACCTCATCTCAAACGTCGTTGTCGCCCTGGTGTGGCTGTGGCTGCTGGATTACAACCTCGGCTACGTGAACGCCATCATTGACTTCATCGGGCTCGATCGCACCCCATTCTTCGGGGAGACAACGGCGATGGCCACGATTGCACTGATCAATGTCTGGCGACACCTTGGTTACACAGCTCTGCTCATCTTTGCCGGCCTGCTGACCATCCCGAAAGACGTCTACGAAGCAGCGGAGGTCGATGGCTCGGGTGAATGGCGCACCTTCTTCGGCGTCACCCTGCCGCTCCTGCGGCCCGTTATGTTCTTCGTTTTGGTCATCACAATCACGGGTTCATTCCAGATCTTCGACACCATTGCCGTCACCACGGGAGGTGGCCCGGTGAATGCGACACGAACCTTCAGCATTCTCATCACCGATAAGGCGTGGAACTCGAACCAGTTCGGCTATGCGGCGGCGATTTCTGTCATCCTCATGCTCATCCTGATTGCGGTTGCCCTGATACAGATGAGGTTGCTCAGAGGCAACGAGTCAGATTTGGAGCGCTAAGGATGACGCTTTTGAGCAGGTCGAAGGAAGCGCAGGAGACGCAGGAAATCCTGGGGCGTCGGAACTCGACTCTCACCCGAGCCACGGCTTATGTCGCTCTCGGCGGGTTCATCCTCGCCACCTTGTTCCCCTTCTGGTTCATGCTTCGAACCGCTTTCTCTACCACGAGGCGACTCTCTGCCGACCCGTTGTCGGTGTTGCCCGTCGACTTCACTTGGGGAGCGTTCGAACGCGTCTTGGGTATCGCTACTTCGGAGCAATCGGTCGCCGAGGGAGGGTCTGGCCAATCGCTCGACTTCTTCCAGTACTTCATGAACTCGGTCATTTCGACCACGGGAGCTACGGTTTCTCAAGTCATCTTTAGCGCGGCCGCGGCCTATGCCTTTGGCGTCTTAAAGTGGCGGGGTCGAGACGCTATCTTCTTCCTCTTCCTCTTTGCCCTCACCGTTCCGGCCATCTTCCTTGTGCTCCCGAACTACCTCTTTATTCGCGAGATTGGTTTGCTCAACACCCTCGCCGGAGTGATGGCGCCGCACATGCTGATGGCCCCCTTTGCGGTGTTCTTCCTGCGGCAAGTGTTCCTGGGCACCAATATGTCGATTGTGGAGGCGGCCGTTATTGACGGCGCAAACCACTTGCGCATTTTCTTTCAAATCGTTCTGCCGATGGCGCGCTCCCAGGTGCTGACCGTGTTCATCCTTCAATACATCACAATCTGGAACGACTATCTGTGGCCCCTCTACATCGGTAGCTCGGAAGAGACATCGAAGACGTTGACGGTGGCATTGGGCATTTTCAAATCTCAAACGCCTCAGGGCAACCCCGACTGGGCGGGCCTCATGGCAGGAGCGCTCGTTGCGGCGCTGCCGATGTTGTTACTTATGGTCTTCCTCGGACGCCGCATCGTCGGCTCGATTCAGGATTCTGCGGTCAAGTGATGCTGATCGCAGGAGAGTCTCACAACCGTGAGATCACAACCCACCAAGAGAAAGGAACACGATGACGTTCATGAAGAACTCTCGTCGTGCAGCACTCGCTGCCGTTGCGGGCCTCCCGCTCGTGCTGGCTGCGTGTGCTGGAGGAGGCTCGGACGCAGGTTCGGGAGACTCCTCAGAAAGCGCCGACGCAGGCGCAGAATCTGGAGTCACTCTGGCCTACGGCCTGTGGGACGCCAACCAGCTCCCTGCTTACGAGCAGTGTGCCGCTGACTTCACCGCGCAGACCGGCATCGGTGTAGACATTGAGCAGATCGGTTGGGACGACTACTGGGCGAAAGTTCGCGCAGGATTCGTCTCGGGCGACGGCTACGACGTCTTCACTTCGCACCTCGCGTTCTACCCCGAGTTCGTGGCCAACGGCCAGGTCCTCGCCATCGATGACTACGTTGAAGCCGATGGCTTCGACGTAAACCAGTACCACCCTGGTCTGGCTGACCTGTGGACGAACCCCGAAGGTCAGCGTTTTGGTCTCCCCAAGGACTTCGACACCATCGCCTTGTTTGCCAACAAGAAGATGCTGGACGAGGCCGGTCTGACCGAAGCGGACCTCGCCAACCTTGACTGGAACCCCCAGGACGGTGGTTCCTATGAGGACGTCATCGCCCGCCTGACCGTCGACGCGAACGGTGTTCGCGGTGACGAGCCCGGGTTCGACAAGGCCAACATCGACACCTATGGAATCTGGATGGAAAACTCCGGTGGTGGAGATGGCCAGACCCAGTGGTCGTTCCTGGCAGCCGCTAACGGCTGGAAGGTGAACGACGGACCGTGGTCGAACACCTACAAGTACGACGACCCCAAGCTGCACGAGACCATCGACTGGTGGTACTCGCTGGTCGAGAAGGGCTACATGCCTTCCTTCGACATTCAGTCGGGTGCCGGATGGGCTGACCAGCTTATCGCTGGTGAGGTCGCCCTCGCGTCCAACGGTTCGTGGATGACTGGATACATCTTCAGCCAGGGCAACGAGAACTTCGAGCCCACCCTCGTTCCGACCCCGGTTGGACCGACCGGAGACCGTGCGTCGATGTACAACGGCCTTGCCGACAACATCTTCGCTGGCACTGAGCACCCTGACGAGGCCTGGCAATGGGTCAAGTACATGGGTACGACTGACTGCCAGGACGTTGTCGCGAGCTACGCCGTCGTGTTCCCGGCCATTCCGTCCTCGACGGAAAAGGCTGTGGCTGCGATGGGCGAGCTGGGAATTGATGTGGCTCCGTTCTACGTCCACATCGAGGATGGCACCACCTTCCTCTTCCCGATCGCGGACAAGAAGTCCCAGGTCCAGGAGTTGATCACCCCGGCGATGGAGGCTGTGATGAGCGGTAACGCTCCCGCATCCTCGCTGAGCGCGGTCAACGACCAGATTCTGGCGCTCTTCGAATAAAAAGGTAGCAGCACACCTCTCTGGGCGGCAGGTCACCCTGTCGCCCAGAGTGGTTCTCCACCCCTTACGAAAGAATGTGAATTATGAGCAAGAACTCCAGCATGATTCAGCTGAACTCCGGTACGTCCTCACTCATCATCGGCTTGCATAAAGGAACTCCCGACATTCTTCATTGGGGTGCTGACTTGGGTTCTGGGGTGTCTGAGGAAGAAATCACGGGACTTTTTGCGAATGCGATTGCGCATAACGACTCCGACATCGTGCGCCCTTTTGGAATTTGGCGCGAAAACGCCCGCGGACACCTCGGCCGGCCCACGCTGCAGGCGCACCGTGCCGGAACGGACTTCAGCCCGCTCTTTGCCCATGTGTCGCAGGAGTCTGATGGATCTCGAGCCATCTTGGTGAGCGAGGACGCCTTCGTGCGTATCACCGTTACAGCCATGATTGAGGCGGTCGCGAATGGGCTTTTCCGCTTCACTTACCGTCTTCGCAATGATGGCGACACCCCTCTGACCATCAATGACTTTGATGTGTGGCTCCCGCTGCCCGATCGGGCGGTGGAATCGATGGACTTCACCGGTCGCTGGGCGAAAGAGCGTCAGCCGCAGCGTCGAGACATTCAATTTGGCACCTGGATGAGGGAGGGTCGAGAGGGTCGCCCGGGCTTTGACCACAGCATCGTTCAGCTCGCCCTCACGAGAGACGCCACGTTCCAAAATGGAGAAGTGTGGGCGCTCGGGGTCGAATTCAGCGGCAACCCCCGGTACGGGGTCGAAATGCAACCGACGGGTAAGAAATCGATGGTTGCGGGAACTGTGATTCTTCCTGGAGAGCTCATCCTTGAGCCCGGCGAGGAATACGCCTCTGCTCCGGTCATCGCCGGATATAGCGATCAGGGTCTTGATGGCGCGACGTCGTTGTTCCACGAATGGTTGCGCTCGCGCGATAACCACCCGACCAAAAACAAACCTCGACCACTCACCCTGAACGTGTGGGAGGCCGTTTACTTCAACCACAACCTCGAGAAGCTCTCCGAGCTCGCCGATGTTGCGGCTGCGGTGGGTGTGGAGCGCCTCGTGCTCGATGACGGCTGGTTTGGTTCTCGACGTGACGACCACTCAGGTCTGGGCGATTGGACCGTGTCTCCCGAGGTCTGGCCGGAGGGCTTGACGCCGCTAATCGATAAAGTCACCTCTTCGGGCATGGAGTTTGGCCTGTGGTTCGAGGGTGAAATGGTCAACCCTGACTCGAATCTCTATCGGGAGCACCCCGACTGGATTTTGAAGGTCGCCGACCGTGTTCCGCCGGAGGGCCGCCACCAGCAAGTCCTCGACTTCACAAACGAGGAAGCTTTCTCTTTCATTCTCGAAAGCGTGTCAGACGTCCTTGCAAACAACAACATTTCCTACATCAAGTGGGACCACAACCGCGCTCTGGTCGACCCCGGACACGAAGAGCACCCCGCGGTTCTCACTCAGACCCACGCGATTTATCGAATGTTCGATGAGTTGAAGAAGCGCTTCCCCGGGCTCGAAATTGAGTCCTGTTCCTCGGGCGGGGCTCGAATTGACTTGGGGATGGCGCAGCATGCCGACAGGTTCTGGACGTCTGACTGTAACGAGGCGAAAGAACGCCAGAACATTCAGCGCTACACCCAAATGGCGATCCCGCCTGAGATGTTGGGCACCCACGTTGGGCCCACTGCCTCCCACCAGACGGGACGGGTTCTGAGCCTTAATTTCCGCGCCCTCACGGCACTGTTTGGTCACGCAGGGATTGAGTGGGACATCACGGTAACAACCGCGGATGAGCGAGAGACACTGCGCACATGGGCAGACTATTACAAGGCCAACCGTGATTTGCTGCACAGCGGAAAGGTGGTCCGGGTGGGCCAGCCGGATGATGCCCTGTGGTTCCACGGGGTCATCGCTCATGATCAGTCGAGGGCGCTCTTCGCCTACCTCGCCATGGATACCATCAGCGGTTCGACAGCACCTCGATTTGTCCTGCCGGGGCTTGCGCCGGAGCGGACCTATCGAGTAAGCGCGGCTTTCCCCACGGGGGTGCCGGCCCACGCTCACAATGAGCTTCCGGGCTGGATGAAGAACGGCGCGACCATCTCGGGTCGAGCGCTCGAGCGAGTGGGACTCGTTGCCCCCGTGCTGGCCCCCGAATCGGGGTTCGTCATCGAATGCGAGGCGCTCTGAGGTGACATGGTCTGCACCGCGACTGTATTTCGGAGGTGATTACAACCCCGAACAGTGGCCTCGCGACTCGTGGCGAGGCGACGTTGAACAGATGCAGCGCATCGGAGTGAACCTGGTCACCCTGGGAGTGTTTTCGTGGGCCTCGATTGAGGTGTCCGATGGCGATTACCGTTTTGATTGGCTCGACGACGCGATGGATGTGCTCCACGACGGTGGCATTAGGGTCGACCTTGCGACGGCGACTGCCTCTCCTCCTGCGTGGTTGACCACACAATACCCGTCGGTGTGTGCGGTCACGAGGGATGGCGTAAGGCTCTCGCACGGGGGGCGCCAGCACTACAGTCCCAGCTCCGCGATCTATCGGCAGAAGTCTGTTCAGCTCGTGGAGCAGATTGCGTCACGGTACGCCAAGCACCCTGCGCTGGAAATGTGGCACGTCAACAATGAACTGGGCTGCCATACCCCACACTGTTTCGGCGAAGAGTCCGCGCAGGGATTTCGAGACTGGTTGCGCGAGAGATACGAAAGCGTCGAGCGGCTCAACGACGCGTGGCAGACGAGGTTCTGGTCGCAGCTCTACCACTCGTTTGACGAGGTTGAACCGCCGAGGACGACCTCTGCGGGAACCCACCCCAACCCGGGCCAGATGCAGGATTTCATGCATTTCTCCTCTGACACACTCTTGGAGCAATACCTCGCCGAGCGAGACGCCATTCGACGCTTCGATTCGACACATCCCATCACGACGAATTTCATGAGTATGAGGCACATCAGCGCTTTGGATTACTGGAAGTGGGCTCGGGAGGTCGATTTCGTCTCCACCGACCACTACGCCGAAGCTCACAACCCGAAAGCCCACATCGAGCTAGCTTTCCAGGCTGATTTGACCCGCGGATTCGCCGGCGGGAAACCCTGGCTTCTCCTGGAGCACAGCCCCGCGGCAGTGAACTGGCAGCCTCGAAATGCTCCAAAAACCAGCTCAGAAACAATCCGGCACGCAATGAGCCATATTGGCCGTGGCAGCGAGGGCGTGATGTTCTTCCAGTTCAAGCAGTCTCGTGGAGGCTCTGAGCGATACCACTCCGCCATGGTTCCTCACGTGGGTGAGGACTCTCGAGTCTTTCGCACGATGGAAGAGCTCGGTCGCCGAATCGGAGAGCTCGAACCCATTGCGGGCGCTCCCACCTCACCCGCGTCAGTGGCGATGGCGCTCGACTACCACTCGTGGTGGGCACTGCAGCAGGCGAACCTGCCCAGTACTGACCTCGACTATGTCGGGCTCGTACACCAATGGTACGAAGCCCTCTACGACCTGGGAATCGGCGTCGACTTTATTGACCCAGATAGCTCGCTGGAGACCTGGCAGGTCTACGACGCCGTGCTGCTTCCCCTGCTCCACATTGTTGAGGACGACAGATTACGGGTCATCTCCGATTACGTGTCTGGCGGCGGGCGCATTCTGACCTCCTATTTCTCCGGCACGGCAGATTGTAAACTCAATGTCCACCTCGGTGGCTACGGAGGAGAGCTCTTGCGTGATGTGTGTGGCGTCTTCGTCGAAGAGTTTGTTCCGCTGAGGGAGCACGAGACACTCACACTCAGCAATGGGTGGAGGGGCTCCGTGTGGTCAGAGCGCGCGCACTGCCTCACCGCAATAGACATTGCCTGCTATCGCTTCGGAGACATTGTCGAGAGCTCAGTTGCAGTGTCGAAAAACTCCTATGGCTCAGGACAGGCTTGGTATGTCGGGACTCTGCTCGAGCCCGACAACCTCGCCGCACTCCTGGGCACATTTCTCGAAGGCCTCCCCATCCGTCTGAGGGGGGATGGGTCTATGGAAATCCTTGAGCGTGGCGGACGCTCCATCGTGATCAACCACGCGCCGACCGCGGGAGAGTACTCCGGGTATTTAGTGTCGGCGGGAGATACCGTTGTAGTCGAACGAGAGGAACAGTGATCGTCGATGCTTGCTGCCCAGCGTAAGGCTGCGATTCAAACCGAAGTCGCGAACGCAGGAGCCTTGCGGGTTGCCGATTTGGCGGAGAAGCTCCAAGTCTCCGAGGTCACGATTCGACGGGATATCGACGAGCTCTCCGAACTGGGCCTGGTGGCTAAGGTTCATGGCGGAGTCACGACGAAGACCTTTTCGACGACGGTGGAACCAGAGTTTGCCTCGACCAGCCAGCGAGAAACAGGCGCGAAGAAAGCTATCGCGCGTGAAGCGGCGACGCTCGTGAAGCCGGGCCAAGCGGTTGCGCTCATGGGAGGTTCAACCGTTTTTGCTCTCGCCCAAGAACTTCTCGACATCGAACAGTTGACGGTCGTCACCAATTCGGTTCCGATTTTCCATCAGCTCTCCAAAGGAGATTCAAAAAAGAACTGGACGTTGGTGTTAGCGGGAGGCGAAAAGACGCCGACGGACTCACTCGTAGGCCCGGTAGCCGAGCAAGCATTCGCCCTGTTCAATTTCGATATGGCCTTCATGGGAACGCACGGCATGGATTCGGTTGGCGGCTTTAGCTCGCCCAACATGCTCGAGGCGGAAGTGAATAGGCGGGTTATGGCGAGCACTCGAGAAACGGTGGTGCTCGCCGACCACACGAAGTGGAACGTGAGAGGGTTCAGCTCGTTTGGGTCTCTAAATAGCGCGAGTGTGGTGGTCGTTGATGCCGATATGGAGCCAGGTGCCCTGGAGGAGCTGAGAAGCCACGCTAATCGGGTCCTGGTAGGCGCGCTCTAGATACGCGCCCTGTTCAGACCGTTCTCTACCGCTCTAGGCTTGTTCCATGTCGGAGACAGTTAACACGCTGACCATTCAGCTCTCGCAGTTTCAGCCTGCTCTCGATTCAACTTTCAACCTGGACCAGGTTGCTTCCGCGGTCACCAGCGCTCACACCTCCGGCGCCCACCTCGTGATTTTTCCCGAATACTCTCACTCCTTCGGACCTGATCAGGGCGAAGAGTGGGTCTCTCGAGCGGAGCAAAGTGACGGGCCCTTTGTCTCGGCCCTCTCACGTTTGTCTGATCAGGCAGAGGGAATGCTCATCATCGCCGGAATGCTTGAAAAATCCTCCACTGGCCGCCCCCACAACACGCTCGTGTGTGTTCACGACACCGGAGTGGTCGGGAAGAGTCAGAAGATTCACCTCTATGACGCCTTCGGGCACGTGGAATCTGACTGGCTTGCCCCGGCAGCTATTGCCGACCCCGAAATCGTTGCTTTGGGACCGTGGCGAATCGGAATGCAGACCTGTTACGACCTGAGGTTTCCCGAGGTCTCCAGGCGCCTCGTGGACGCGGGAGCAAACCTCATCGTCATTCCCGCCCAGTGGGTTCCCGGTCCGTTGAAACTGGAGCAATGGCGCACTCTATTGATGGCCCGAGCAATCGAAACACAGTGTTTTGTCGTGGCCGTCGGCCAACCGGCTCCATCTGGAGTGGGCCACAGCATGGTGGTCTCTCCTCGTGGCGAAGTCGTTGCCGAGGCAGGTGAAAGCCCGACGGATTTGCTCGCGACCATCGAGGCGAGCGTCGTCGAGGCCGTGAGAGGGGAAAATCCAATGGCCGAGGCTCGACGTTTTGGGGTGGTTTGGAAGCGCTAGCAGCTGTGGAGAAGCTGCTCCGAGGCCTCTTCTCACTGTCTAACCTGCGGGCATGTCCCGACTCACAACCCTTTTCCTCCTTGCACTTCTCTCCGGTTGTTCGACACCTCCACCCGTCATTGATATGCCCAGGGTGGCGCCAACCGCGGAGCACCCCGTGGAATCGGCGGTCGGGCATGACGCTCAGACCGTCCCACCCGTCCACCCCCTCGACGTCGCCAGTGAGGCCGAGCAGAGGGTCGCGCTCTATCTCCAGATCACCGATGACGTGGGGTCTCGCGGAGGTGCAGATGCCGATGCGATGACCCACGTCGTCACATCACAATGGTTACCCCGCGAGCAGGCTGGCTTCGCCGAATATGAGAACCGCGGTATTCGCACCATCGGTCGCACCCGATTCGACCATTTCACGGTCCAATCGGCTCGGGTAACCGCAGAGGGCATTGTTGAGGTAGCCGCATTCCTCTGTGTGGACTCCACGTTGGTGTGGGTGATAGATCGTGACTCACCGGACCCTCCCGCTGATCTGATGGCCTGGCTCCAGGGCACCTACACAGGCGAACCCGATGACGACTCCCTGATCAGCTGGAATGAATTTGCCGACGTATCGGGCGCACGCCCCGGTTTCCGCGAACCCATCATTGTGTGGCTCATCGGTAACGATGAGCGCTCGTTGAAAGTTGACTCCACAGAAAACTGGCTCGGCGCTCACCCCTGCGAGGTTGCGCCGTGAGGCGACGACGGGGAATCCTCGCCGTCATTGGGGCACTGGTATTGGGAACCGCCACCCCCGCGCTGGCCGATTGCACACAGGGAGAGCGCATCGGTGGTGAATGTTCGTCCGTGACGACCACCTCCGACGGCTCCGAAGTCACTATTGGGCTCTCGACGTCGACCGAGGGAAGCCCCGGGAGCGCGGCGAGTTCATCGACGTCAACCCGCGGATACGGAACGTGGTCACCGCCACCCATCAGGCAAGAGGCTGAATTGGGCAGCAGTGAATGTGAGGTGAAACTGGCAGGCCTGTGCCGGGCTCAAGCTCCCGCCAAACCCACTGCGACGGAGAACACTGAACCCACGCCCCCCACCCCTCCGACCCACGCGTCACAACTGAAGGGATTCAGGCCGGACACCCCGAGCATTGCCATTGAGCCGAATGCGTGGTCTTTGCCCACCCTTGCCGTCAATATCTTTGCCCGGGCCGAGCGCCACCGCGTGGACGGAGAACTCCTTGGATGGCCGGTGGTCGTGCGTTTCACCCCCGTCGCGTTTCACTGGAATTACGGGGATGGCACGGGTCGGTCGGCGAGCAGTGCTGGCAGCTCCCTGTCTGCGCAGGGTAAGGAGCAATTCGATGCCACCTCGACCTCGCACACTTATCGCAGGCCGGGTCGCTACACGGTCTCCCTTCAGGTGGATTATCGGGTCGAGTTCCGGTTTGTCGAGGGGAGTTTCCGAGATATCGACGGCATCGTGTCGGCGAGGGCATCATCAAGAGCGATTGATGTGTTGACCGTATCGCCGTTGTTGGAAGCGGATTAGGCTGATAGTCGCTGGGGGAAATCTGGGTGTTATCTCCGCGGCGCCTTAGTGATCACTAAGGCTGCGCCAAGCTTCGACCGTCACACTGGGGGTCGTCGAAAGGACTACCGTCGTGTCGGACGAAAAGACTGCCCCTGCAGAAGACGCGCCAAACGCTGAACCCACGCCGGCGTCAACGGTGACATCCGAACCCGCTCCGGAAAGTGCTCCGTCGTCGACGTATACCGGTTCACCCTTCCACTCTTCCCGTTACCAAGGAATCCGTGATGCCATCGCGCAGGGAGAAGCGGAAAAGAAAAAAGCGAACCGCAAGAACACTCGGGTGACCGTTCTGGCTCTCGTGGGCATGGTCTTGGCTGCCAGTGCCCTAGGGGGTATCGGGGGAACCGTCTTCGCGGTCTGGTCGCTCACCGACCAGGGTCTGGTCACCGAAGGCGTCTCAGCCCCGCAAACCGTGACCGTCAATACTGCCAACGATGCGACCGTGATCACTGGGGTAGCTGCCGAGGCGATGCCGTCCATCGTGAC
>JAYODB010000076.1:0-3090 GCA_038106075.1 Cellulomonadaceae bacterium
GCTCTCGCCTGGGCCATCGGCACGTTCGGGTTGGGTCTTCTCTACTTTGTGAAGACCGAGAAGAGACTGGCGGAGCTGATATGAGTAATCCGGCAGTGGTGGTCGACGATGTGTCGAAGAAGTTCAGGCTCTACCACGAGCGGAACCTCTCGCTGAAGTCAGCGGTGATGCGCGGGCGCACCTCCCGTCACGACGAATTCTGGGCGCTTCGAAACGTGAGCTTCGACGTCGAGGCCGGTCAGACCTACGGCATCATCGGCTCAAATGGCTCGGGCAAGTCGACGCTGCTGAAATGCCTCGCCAAGATCTATTGGCCGACCTCGGGCTCTATTTCCTACAACGGCAAGATGGCGTCGCTTCTCGAAGTGGGCTCGGGGTTCCACTACGAACTCTCGGGGCGGGAAAACATATTCCTCAACGGCTCCATCTTGGGAATGTCGAAGAAAGAAATCGAATCCAAGCTCGATTCGATCATCGACTTTTCAGGAGTTGAGCGGTTTATCGACCAGCCCGTGAAGAACTACAGCTCGGGAATGTATGTCCGCTTGGGCTTCTCTGTCGCCATCCACGTGCAACCCGACATCTTGGTGGTCGACGAAGTATTGAGTGTGGGGGATGAGGAATTCCAACGCAAGAGCTTTGAGAAGTTCTTAGACCTCAAGCGCGAAGGCAAGACCATCATCCTCGTGAGCCATGCGCTCGACACCGTCGCTGATATTTGCGATCAGGTGTCGTGGATTGAAAAAGGTGTGTTGCGCTCCTCAGGAGACGCCGCGAAGGTCGTCGAGGCTTATCGCGCTAACGCCTCAGACTGAACCGGGGCTATTTCCTCGGTTTTCGTGACTCGATCGACTCCCCACATCACGACCACGTAGACGAACCCAAAGAACGCGAGTGACCCGAGTGTCCACACCGTCATCGGTGTGAGCCACGAGTCGCGAAGCCCAAACCACCACCACTCGGCATCTGCATTGAGGTTAAAGCCGAAGAGGTCAACACCCGTGGTGTACCGACGCATGTTGTGGTGGAGCGCGACGGCGTTCGCCAAGGACAATGCTCCGACTACCCAGATCCGGTGACTCGGATTGGGAAGAATTCCACCGTGCCCGGCGTGGCGGAGCAACGCGATGCCGAGAAGAACGGGAATCAGGGGAAGAGCGTAGCGCGACTGGAACACCAGCCCGACCAGCTCACTTGCCTGCTGCAGGATGAAGAGGGGGTACACCCACAACATCGCAAGCATGACAACAGTCATTGCTTTGACGCGCCATGTAGAACCGGTTAGTCCAATGGCGAAGAGCACGACGAAGACACCAAACGAAAGGAACGACACCATTTGAGGGATGGACGTGTCAAGCCACCCCAGTGCGCCCCACGGCCAACCACCAAACACACCCATCCACAGGCCAGGCACCTCGATGAAGTTGTACCAAAGGCGACCCCAGTCAAATTCTTCGCCACCTAAGCCTTGGGTAAGAACACCAAGGGCACCGCGCTGGAACAGAAGGACCCCCACAGCGAGCACGGCGCCGACGGCCGGAATCCACAGCCTCTTCACGACTTGCCTGAAGGGGGCATCGGTCACAAAGAGGGCAATTCCAGATGTGGCGATGGCAAAAAGAGTTGCATCGGTTCGGGAGAGCGCCGCGAGTCCGACAAGCACCAAGAAGAATCCCCCTAGCACCCAGCGTCGATATCCTTGCGCCTCGAGGTAACCCAAAAGCGCGAGCCAAGCCGAGCCGACTCCAATGAGTGACCAGGAGCTGGGGTTCGTGGACGCAATGACAAAGGCTCCGAGCGGGATTAGTGTTCCCATCCAGGCCCATGCCAAAGAGTTTTTCAAGCGGCCGGGGAGGAACCACCACAACGCGAGACCCAGACCCAGAAACAGCGTCACGTTGATCATCCTCATCGCGACCACGCTGGTGTCAACGTTTACCGCCGCAAAGGTGTTGTGAAAGAGGTAGAAGCCCGAGGGGTAGTTCGCTTTTGACTCGACGATGTTCAGCCGGTTAGTCATCGTCTCCCGACCATCACCCGTGGACATGAGCGGCTGGCAGGCGGCACTTTCCTCGGGGTAGTGGCTGTAGCAGCGGGCATCAATCAGAGTGGTGGGCACCATCTTCTGGTTTCGGCGCTCTTCCATGTCGCAGGGGGAACCCGCCTCTGCCGTCGTGCACCAAATCGAAGCGAGGTGGAAGTCAGAGTCCGGCTCCGATCCCACGGGGGAGCTCAGCGCCCATCCGCCGAGGCCGACGAACCCGAGGACGAAAGCCAGGATGACGCCGGCGAGCCGATTTCCGCGAAGCGCGGCGGCCACTCTCCGGAGGGGCGAGCGCTCACTCGTAGCCTCTGATTGTGGCGTGGTTGTGCTCATCAGTCCTCCGCGGTCGACTTGAGTTACGAGCTTAGCTTCTGCAGTGCTGCTTCGATTCGGGGCGCCACTGCCTTCGCGGTGTAGTGAGCGTCGACGTGATTGAGTGCTGCGTTATTGAGGGTGCCGAGGTCTTTGGCTGAAGTGTCCAGCGCCATTCGGAACACTTCGGGCCACTCGGCCGCGTCCGCGAGATACCCGTTAGACCCGTGCTCGATGACTGAGGTGAAGGTGGGTGCGGGGGAGGCAATCGTCGGAGTCGCGACAGCCGCTGCTTCGAAGTATTTGAGCTCTGATTTCGAGTGGGCAAACACGTTGTGCTGCACGGGAGAAATGTTGAGCGTCACTTCGGCGATGGCTCGTTGGAGGCCCAGGAAGTCCATGAACGGCAGCCGGTCAATGCGGTGTGAAAAGCCCTGAAGGGACTGGGGCACATCGAGGTAACCGGCAATGCGTAACCGAGCATCGGGGTACTCGTTTAGCACCGCGAGCAGACCATCTTCGGCGATTTGATAGTCGCGGTTGTGGGAGGGGCTTCCACTGAAATAGCCGATGACGGGTGCGTACTCAGCGGGTTTCGACACCTCGTTTCTTAGCTGCGCGGAGTACTCCCACTGCTCGTTATTGAGGAAGTTCGGTACTACTTCTGCGGGAAGGTCGAACGAATCCCGCAGTTGCCCGGCGAGGAAGTCTGTCGTGGTCAGCACGCCGTCGAC
>JAYODB010000018.1:0-7312 GCA_038106075.1 Cellulomonadaceae bacterium
GCTTCCGGCGAGCACCTTGCCCACGTCGCTCAAGCGAGCCGTAAAGACGCACGTGATGCCGTGAGCGCAGCGCGCTCAGCCCAGGCGGGTTGGGTGGGAGCCACTGCCTACAACCGTGGACAGGTGCTCTACCGCATCGCCGAAATGCTCGAGGGTCGCGCGGAACAGTTTGTCGAAGAGATTAAGCGCTCTGAAGGTGTCACGGCACGCGCGGCGAGGACGCAGGTCGACAAAGCCATCGATACCTGGGTGTGGTACGCCGGCTGGTCGGACAAGCACGCCCAGATCGTCGGTGGGGCAAACCCCGTCGCGGGCCCGTTCTTCAACCTTTCCGTCCCGGAACCTACCGGTGTTGTCGTCGCCTTCGCGCCCGCGGAAAAGACCGGTCAGAGCCTGCTCGGCCTCGTCGAGACCCTCGCGCCCGTTGTCGTCTCGGGTAACGCTGTGGTGCTGCTTGCCCACCCCGAACAGCCGTTGCCGGCGATGAGCTTCGCTGAAGTACTCAACAGCAGCGACGTGCCAGGCGGGGTCGTCAACATTCTCACCGGTAAGCGCGACGGGATGGCGACCTGGCTGGCCGAACACGCCGACGTCAACGCCCTGGACTTAATGGGTGCAACGGAACTCGACTGGGCAAAGCTCGAAGAGGTCGCCGCTCAGACGCTCAAGCGTTGCGTCACCCCTGTTCGTGGTTTCTTTGGTGCGAGCATGGCGAGGATTACGGCGTTTACCGAACTCAAGACCGTCTGGCACACGAAGGCTCTGGGATAGGTGCTCTCGGGCATTCTGCTCGTTGATAAACCGACGGGACCGACTAGTCACACGGTGGTCTCCGCGGCCAGAAAAGCCCTGGGGCTGAAGAAAGTCGGCCACGCTGGAACCCTCGACCCCATGGCCTCAGGTCTTCTCACCCTTGGCGTGGGGTCCGGGACCAAACTGCTCACCTATCTCGTCGGCGCTGATAAGCGCTACACCGGCACGATACGACTGGGTCAATCAAGCAGCACCGACGACGCCGAAGGAGAACTCTCCGCGATGGCCCCGGCTGATGAGGTCGAGGCCATCACCGATGAACAGGTTCACGCGGGTTTGCAACAGATGGTGGGAAAAATTGAGCAGGTACCCTCCACCGTCAGCGCGATAAAGGTCAACGGCAAACGCGCCTACGACTTGGCTCGATCGGGCGAAAAGGTGACCCTCGAAGCACGCACGGTCACGATTTACTCGATTGACGTCGGCTCGATCACCCGGCGAGACGGCGTCATTGACGTCGATGTCGACGTGCACTGCTCCTCCGGAACCTACATACGCGCCATCGCCCGCGACCTTGGTCAACAGCTCGGGTTGGGGGGTCACCTCACCGCACTCAGGCGCACCAGTGTTGGGCCGTTTTCGGTCACCGATGGCTGCTCCATCGAGAACATCTCAGCAGAGCGATTGCGTCCTCTCGCTGAGATTGCTGGCAAAGTGATGCCCGTCATTACAGTCACCCGCGCACAATCAATCGAGCTAGGCCACGGCAAAACCCTCTTTCTCGACAACCCAGAGGGTGTGGGGCCTGATAGTCCGGTGGGCTGTGTCGACGAGGGTGGACGGCTCGTGGCGATTATCAGTATCGAATCGGGACGCTCTCGTATCCTGGTCGGGTTTCCAGCCGAGGAGGAGAAGCGCTGTGATTGAGTGGGTGACTTGGGTCATCGTGGCGGTGGCCATCCTCCAGGCTCTGCTCGCCATGGGTTTCGCGATCGCCGGCTCACCCCCTAATGACTACACCCTGGGGCTCACCCTCCTGCTTGCTCTCGCGATGATCGCCCAAGTGGTGATTACGGTCAGCGCGCAAGTGAGCGGAGCCTCACCGACCGGCGACATCGTTGAGTTTTGGGCGTATCTGGGCACAGCCGTCTTGTTGGCGCCGACGGCCATCGTGTGGGGTCTGATTGAGCGAAGTCGATGGTCGACCGTGGCCCTTGCCGTCGTGGGCTTTTCCCTCGCGGTGATGGAGTATCGAATGCACGAAATTTGGTTCGTGCAGGTGGCCTAGCGTGGGTGCTACCCCCGAGGGACAACCGGCGCCCGCTGACGGGCTTCTCCCGGAATCTGCCGCATCGAATGCTTCCGCCGCCTTCGGGGTGTACGTGCATATTCCCTTCTGCACCGTGCGCTGTGGCTATTGCGACTTCAACACCTACACCCAAAAAGATATGCCGGGAGTGAGTCAGGCGGAGTACTCGACCATTGCCTCAGAGGAAGTCAACTTCGCTCAGCGGGTCCTCAACGAATCCGGAGTGCCTTCGAGACAGGTGAGCACGATTTTCTTTGGCGGCGGCACCCCTACCCTGTTGCCCCCAGAGCACTTGGGTGGAGTCATCGACCGCATTGCTCAAGCGTGGGGTATTGAGGCGGGCGCCGAAATTACTGTTGAAGCAAACCCCGACACGGTGAACGAAGAGTCACTGAATGAGCTGGCCCGGATGGGTGTGACTCGCGTGTCCTTCGGAGTTCAATCCTTCGTGCCTCGGGTCCTCTCCATCCTCGATCGCACCCACGACCCAGAATGGGTTCCTAAAGTGGTCGAGCATGCGAAACAGGCAGGCCTTTCTGTCTCCGTCGACCTGATCTATGGCACCCCCGGGGAAACGCAGGATGAGTGGCGCCGCAGCCTCGAAGGGGCACTCGCACTCGAACCCGACCACATTTCTGCCTATTCACTGATTGTCGAGCCGGGTACCGCCCTCGCGCGACGGGTCTCTCGAGGTGAACTCGACCCCATCGACGACGACACGCACGCTCAGTTTTATGAGCAGGCGGATGATGCTTTCGCTGACGCGGGTTTTGAGTGGTACGAGGTGAGTAATTGGGCGCGCAGTCCGCAACACCGTTCGAGACACAACCTCTCCTATTGGACCGGCGCGGACTGGTGGGGTGTGGGACCTGGTGCCCACTCTCACATCGGAGGGGTGCGCTGGTGGAACGTGAAACACCCGAAAGCGTATGCCGACCGCGTTTCGCAGGGGGTTTCTCCCGCCCTGGCCCGAGAAGAGCTCGGGGTGGATGAGCGCTATATGGAGATGGTGATGCTCGCTCTTCGGATCAGAGACGGACTACCCATTGGCGCGCTTCGCCCCGGGGTTCAACAGGTCGTGGCCAGGGCAATCGCGCAGGAGCTGATTGAGCCTCGCGCCGCGCTCGGGGGAACCCTTATTCTCACCCGGAAAGGCCGATTGGTAGCGGATGGGCTCGCGAGGGATTTGCTCTCGGTGTGAGATTTCTCCAAGCCGGCAGTGACGGCGGGGCCGTATCATTAGCAGACGACAGAGCTGACTGCTAAGGGAAGGGGTGGCTTCGATGGTGTCCGATCGCGCGCTCAACGTGCTTCGCGTCATCGTCCAGGACTACATCCAGTCAAGCGAACCCGTCGCCTCGAAAGCCATCGCCGAGCGGCCCGGTTTCGACGTTTCGGCAGCCACCATTCGAAACGACATGGCTCTGTTGGAAGAAGAAGAACTGATCACCGCCCCTCACACTTCCGCAGGGCGCGTTCCCACCGATAAGGGCTACCGGGTGTTCGTCGACACGCTCACCCACCATCGCCCGCTCAGCTCCGCCCAGCGGCACGCCATTCAACGTTTCTTGGATGAGTCCATTGACCTTGACGACACCCTGACCCGCACGGTCAGGTTGCTCTCTCAGCTCACTAACCAGGTGGCGCTGATTCAATACCCGACCTTTGGTGCCGCGCGGGTGCGTCACGTCGAACTCTTGCCCGTTGACGAGCGTCGGGTGATGGTGATTTTGATCACTGATTCGGGTCGCGTCGACCAGAGCGTCATCGACTGGGGCGAGGTGCCCGAAGATGCGGTCGTCGGTGAAATCCGCGCCGCCATCAACGAGGCCCTCGTGGGAAAAAACCTCGACGAGGTTCCCCAGGTGCTCGCCGCACTTCCAGAAGCCGTGCACGCCGAGCGTCGGACGTTATTTGAGCAGCTCGGTGACGGGATTTGCCGCACGCTCGATGCTCATCGCACGACCCGGCTGCTCATGTCTGGAGCGGCCAACCTGGTCAAAACCGAAGCCGACTTCTCTCACAGCGTGTACCCGGTGCTCGAAGCCATTGAAGAGCAGGTCACGGTGTTGAAGCTCTTCCACGAAATGCAGGCGGAAAGCCTTGAGGTTGGCGCCCGAATTGGCGCTGAACTCGGAGGCCCGCTAGCAGAGGTTTCGGTTGTGGCTGGTGGCTACCAGGCGAACCTCTCGGATGCTGGTGTTGTCGGCGTGTTAGGTCCCACGAGGATGGACTATCCGGGCAACATGGCGGCCGTGCGCGCGGTTGCGCGTTACCTGTCGGGCATTCTCGGTGGGCCCCAATCGACTGAAGAGAAGAATTCGTGAGCACTGACCACTACGAAGTCCTCGGCGTCTCGAGAGAAGCGAGTACCGAGGACATTCGCAAGGCCTATCGCAAGCTTGCCCGTGAACTCCACCCGGATGTGAATCAGGAGGAGGGTGCCGAGGATCGGTTTAAGCTCGTCACCCACGCCTACGAGGTGCTCAGTGACCCCGAACAGCGTGAGCGCTATGACCGCGGAGGCGACCAGTTCGCCGGATTTGGCCCCTTTGGGGACATCTTTGAGACCTTCTTCGGCGCTGCAGGCGGGTCGACGAGGGGTCCGAGACCTCGTCGGGAGAGGGGTCAAGATGCCCTGATTCGGGTGGATGTGGACCTCGCCGACACGATCTTTGGAACGACGAAGACCCTCGACGTCGACACTGCCGTGTTATGTGAGAGCTGTCAGGGCTCGTGCTGTGCCCCGGGCACTGAACCCCGGCGCTGTGACATTTGTGGGGGTTCCGGCCAGGTGCAGCGCACCGTGCGCAGCCTTCTGGGGAACATGGTTACCCAGAGTCCCTGTGGTTCCTGCCGCGGATACGGAACCGTCATTGACAACCCGTGTCCGACGTGTGCAGGCCAAGGGCGCGTGCGGGCGACGCGCTCCATCGACGTCGAAATTCCCGGTGGTATCGAATCGGGCCAGCGTATTCAACTCGCGGGTTCCGGCGAGGTGGGTCACGGCGGTGGCCCCGCGGGCGACCTTTACCTGGAGTTTGCCGTGCAACCACACGAGACCTTCGCTCGGCTGGGAGACGACCTCGTCGCCACCGTTCACGTCGACCTCACCGACGCCATGCTCGGCACGGAGTCAACGGTTGAAAGTCTCGATGGTCCGGTTGATATCACTATCCGCCCTGGCGTGCAGTCCGAAGACGTTCTGACGATTAAGGGTCGGGGTGTGACCCGACTTCGTGGAGCGGGCCGCGGCGACCTCAAGCTCCACGTTCACGTCGTGACTCCGATCAAGCTCTCTGGCAAAGAGTCTGACCTGGTCAAGACACTTCGAGAGATGCGCAAACCCGCTCCACCACAGCTGAAGGCTGCCACTTCGGGTACCTTCCAGCGCTTACGCGAGAGATTCTTCGGCGCCTAGTGGCTCACTTTTATCTGACCCCACCGGGAACCCGGTTGATTTCTGGGGAGACCGTGGTTCTCTTTGGGGATGAGGCCCGCCACGCGGCAAAAGCCGCGCGTTTGCGGGTGGGAGAGAAGATTTCGCTCGGTGACGGCCGCGGCACCATCGCCCAGGCCGAAGCGATTGATGTTTCTGCTGACCAGGTGTCGCTTGTTGTTATGTCCTCACAGACCGCGGTGGAGTCATCGCCCCCGCTGTGGCTCGTGCAATCGCTCGCCAAATCGGGCCGTGACGAGCAGGCCATCGAGCAGGCGACTGAAGTCGGCGTGAGTGAAGTGATTCCGCTACAGGCATCGAGGTCGGTCGTCACATGGGATGGCAAGAAGCGCGAGAGCGGGGTGAGTCGCTGGCAGCGGATTGTGACGGAGGCGACCAAACAGTCGATTCAGCCTTTTCTCCCGGTCGTTCGTGATGTCCACAGCCTGGAGCTGCTCGTGCTCTTGTGTGCTGAGGCCACGGTCCTCGCCCTTGATCACCGCGCAGAGGGAGGCCTTTTCGATCTTCCCGTCAGATCAGACCGCCCTATTGCCGTAGTGGTTGGGCCGGAAGGGGGCTTGAGCGAGGGGGAATTGGAGACCCTGGTTGGGGCGGGTGCCAAGCGGGTTCGACTCGGTCCAGGCGTTCTTCGCACCTCCAGCGCGGGGCCGATTGCGCTGTCGCTGTTACACCAGAAGCTTGGCCACTGGTGAGAAGCCCAGAGTGGGAGACTGCGCGGTTTATAGGATGGGGATATGAGCGAGGCTGAGCCCACGATTTTCTCGAAAATAGTCGCCGGAGAGATTCCGGCGGACGTTGTCTATGACTCTGAGCGCGTGCTCGCGTTTCGTGACATTGCCCCGCAAGCGCCCGTCCACATTCTGGTGATTCCCAAGACCGGGGCGTATCGAGACGTCACCGAGCTTGCCGCCGGAGACCCGGCACTGCTCGCTGAAATCGTGTCTGTGGCCAAGCAGATTGCCTCTGAGCACGCTAACGGCGAGTTCCGATTGGTGTTCAATACGGGAGAGTCTGCGGGACAAACCGTATTCCACGCCCACGCGCATGTTCTTGCGGGGGGTCTCGCTGAGGGGTCACTTGCCGACGGATAGTTCTTCGACGTCCCCCGCCACGGTGTCTCTCGCCGTGGACGTGGACGACGTCGCCATGATTCGTGTCCTCGGAATTCACGATCGCGTGTTGGCCGAGGTGGAACGCGAGTTCCCTGACGTCTCGATTCACGCCCGCGGCAACCGAATTACCGTCGAGGGTGAGCACTCCCGCGCTGAAGAAGCGGTTGGGGTCATCGGTGAGCTCATTGAACTCGCCCGCACCGGCGTCGATCTAGGAGGAGTTGAAGTGAGCAGTGCAGCTCGGATTCGTCGCGAGGAACAGCGGGACGCTAGTGAACTGCTCGGCCAGCCAATTGTCAGCCGTGGCGGCCGAACCATTCGCCCCAAGACCCTCGGGCAGGCCCGGTATGTCGACGCCATCGACCACAACACCATTGTGTTTGGCATTGGCCCCGCGGGAACCGGAAAAACCTATCTCGCCATGGCAAAGGCGGTCGCAGCTCTCGAGCGCAAAGACGTTGACCGCATCATCCTCACCAGGCCCGCCGTGGAGGCAGGCGAGCGATTGGGATTCCTCCCTGGAACGCTCAGCGAAAAAATTGACCCTTACCTTCGGCCACTTTTTGATGCCCTACACGAGATGTTGAACCCCGAATTGGTGCCGAAGCTTCTCGCCAGTGGAACGGTTGAAGTCGCGCCCCTGGCCTATATGCGAGGCCGCACACTCAACAATTCCTT
>JAYODB010000018.1:7412-20692 GCA_038106075.1 Cellulomonadaceae bacterium
CGGTTGAAGTCGCGCCCCTGGCCTATATGCGAGGCCGCACACTCAACAATTCCTTCATCGTCCTCGACGAAGCTCAAAACACGACTCCCGAGCAGATGAAAATGTTCCTCACCCGCTTAGGCTTCGATTCGAAAATGGTGATCACCGGGGACATCACCCAGGTGGACGTGCCCGGAGGGCACTCTGGCTTGCGTCGGGTGACCAGCATTCTCGACGGAATCGAGGGCATCAGCTTCCAGCGCCTGGGTGCGGGGGACATTGTGCGGCACCGGCTCGTGAGTGACATTGTCGACGCCTACGCGCGCCACGATCAGGACAAGGCCGGCTCGTGAGCATCGAACTGAACAACGAGTCGGGCATCGACGTCCCGCTCGAGGGCCTTCACGATTTGGTGCGTTTCGCTTTTGACCAGTTGCGTGTCAACCCCGAGGCCGATGTGGCCATCGTGGCGGTCGACGAAGTGGCCATGGAGCAGCTACACATCCAATGGATGGACGAACCAGGCCCCACCGACGTGTTGAGCTTCCCGATGGACGAATTGCGCCCCCCTAAGCCGCACGAGGAGCCAGCTATGGGGGTCTTGGGGGACATCGTGTTGTGTCCCACGGTTGCTGCGAAGCAGGCGGAGGCTGCCGGGCACAGCGTCGAAGCCGAGCTTCAACTCCTCACCGTGCACGGCCTTCTCCACCTTTTGGGTTACGACCACGCCGAACCGGATGAGGAGAAGGAAATGTTTGGCCTGCAGGATTCGCTGCTCGCCCAGTTCCGTTCAGGACAGGCATCCTCGTGACGTTTCTGTTGATCAGCACCGCCGTCATCCTGGTGATTTTCGGAGGTCTACTCACCGCGATAGACGGTGCTCTCACTGTCCTCTCCCGAAGCGACATCCTCGACGAAGCCGAAGAGGTCAAGAAGCCGGGTGCTTTACGTCGAATCGCGACGGATGTCGCCGGCCACGTCACGGCACTGACCTTCATTCGAGTAGTGATTGAGACGTTCGCGGCGGTGTTGATTACCCTCGCGGTGATTCAACTGGTGGATTACTGGTGGCAAGCGCTCTTGATTGCCAGCGGGATTATGGTCGCTGTCCTCTTCGTGGTCGTGGGCTCCTCGCCCCGCGGAATCGGTGTCACCTATTCCCGGACGATTATTCGACTCACCGCACCGCTGGTGCGTGCCGTGCGAGTGGTGTTGGGCCCGATTGCCGAGGGGCTGATCGTGCTCGGCCGAATCGTCACCCCCGGTAGTCCCAAGGGCGGCCCGCTCACGAGTGAAGAGCAACTGCGCAGCCTCGTCGACGAAGCCGCCCACCAAGACGTACTCGAAGCTGAAGATCGCGAGCTATTACATTCGGTATTCGAGTTTGGCGACACGATCGTGCGCGAAATCATGGTCGCGCGAACCGACATGGTCACCGTTGACGACGACCTCACCCTCAAGGAGGTGCTCGGCGTGTTTCTCGAGGAGGGAGTCTCGCGAATGCCCGTCGTCGGCAAGGACGCAGACGACATCGTCGGAATCGTGTACCTGCGTGACGTCGCGAGCGTGCAAAACAGTTCGCCCCGCAAGATGGCCTCCACCAAAGTCGCCGCACTTGCCAAACCCGCTCTCTTCATCCCGGAGAGCAAGAAAGCCGACGACACCCTGCGGTTCTTGCAGGCGCAGAGAAATCACTTGGCCATCGTCGTCGACGAATACGGCGGTGTCGCGGGTCTCGTCACCCTAGAAGACTTGATGGAAGAGCTGGTGGGTGACATCAGTGACGAATACGACACCGATGAGGGCGAACTGGTGGAGCTTCGCCCAGATGTCTACCGAGTGTCGAGCCGCTATTCGGTCGACGACCTCGCAGACCTCTACGACCTGGACATCGACGAAGACGACGTCGACACGGTCGGTGGCCTGATGACGAAGTATTTGGGTCGTTTGCCTCAGTCGATGAGCACTACGAGCGCTCATGGACTTGTGCTCACGGCTGAGAAAACCGCCGGTCGCAACATTGCGGTGCAGTGGATCACCGTCGAGCCGAGCGAGAAACTCGCCGCCGCGCTCAAATCCCGTCGTGAACTCGACCAAACACTTACCGGCGAAATCACCCTTCCATGAGCGAGGACACCTTCCGCGCCGGTTTTGTGAGCATCGTCGGCCGCCCCAACGTGGGTAAATCGACTCTGACAAACGCCCTGGTCGGCGAAAAAGTGGCGATTACCTCCTCCAAGCCGCAAACGACGAGGCGCACGATTCGAGGAATCGTTCACCGCCCCGATGGTCAGCTCGTTTTGGTCGATACCCCCGGCGTGCACAAACCCAAGACCCTGCTCGGCGAGCGGCTCAACGACATGGTCGCGGGTGTTCTCGCCGACGTGGACGTTATTGCAATGTGTGTGCCGGCGACCGACAAAGTCGGCCCGGGAGACCGTTTCATCTACCAAACCATCGCCGATACTCCTCGGCCCAAGAAGGTCGCCATCGTGACGAAAGTCGACGAGGCGACGAAACAGCAGGTCGCGGAGCGGCTGATTGAACTCGATCAGCTGGGAGAGTGGGATCTCTTAATTCCCATCTCCGCATTGACCGGAGACCAGCTCGATGTCCTTGTTGGTGAACTCATTGCCCTGATGCCCCTATCTGAACCGCTTTACCCCGACGACAACCGTTTTGACGACGACGAGGACACACGGATCGCCGAGCTCATCCGAGAAGCGGCACTCGAGGGTGTGCGCGACGAGCTACCGCACTCGCTCGCGGTCACTATTGAAGAGAGAAACACCCGCGAGGACGGGCTCGAGCGTATTTTCGCGAACCTTGTCGTTGAGCGAGATAGTCAAAAGAGCATCATCATCGGTCGCGGAGGGTCGAGACTCAAAGAAATAGGCTCCGCTGCCCGTGCGGAAATAGAAAAAGAGCTCGGCCACCGAATCTTTCTTTCCCTCCACGTCACCGTGCAAAAGGACTGGCAGCGAGACGCCAAAAAACTCGGTCGATTGGGTTTCTGAAGCTCCCCTCCCGCCGCATCGCATCCGGTGGTACCCTGATGACGTGGGAATCAACCTCCTCCTTCCTCGCCGCGTCGGGGCCTCGCTCTAAGGCCACCCCCGCCGCGGAGTTTCGTACTGGCCTTCTCACCCACCTCAACGGTCAGTAACTAGAAGGAATTCACGATGGAAAACCGTCAACAACCCAGCTCTTTGCCGATTCACCGCTATCGGCCCTACCACGAAATCATTTCGGTGGACCTGCCCGACCGCACCTGGCCCAGCGCGCGCATCGAGGTCGCCCCGCGTTGGTGTGCGGTCGACTTGCGCGATGGAAACCAGGCCCTGATTGACCCGATGAGCCCCGAGCGCAAGCGCGTCATGTTCGACATGTTGGTGCGGATGGGCTTCAAAGAAATAGAGGTCGGTTTCCCCTCAGCGAGCCAAACCGACTTTGATTTTGTCCGCAGCCTGATCGAAGAGAACGTCATTCCCGATGACGTCACTATTCAGGTTCTGACCCAGGCCCGTGAGCACCTGATTAAGCGCACCTACGAGTCACTCAAGGGCGCGAAGAGGGCGATTGTGCACCTGTACAACTCGACCAGCATCCTCCAGCGCGAAGTCGTCTTCCACACCGACAAGCAGGGCATCATCGACATTGCGCTGCAGGGTGCGCGCTGGTGCGTGGAGGCGGAAGCCATGGTTCCCGAGACCGAGATCTTCTATGAGTATTCGCCCGAGTCCTACACCGGCACCGAGCTGGAGTTCGCTGCTGAGGTGTGTAACCGGGTGATGGAGGTGTTGGTGCCCACGCCCGAGCGGAAGTTGATTATCAACCTGCCAGCCACGGTCGAGATGGCGACACCGAATGTCTACGCTGACTCCATCGAGTGGATGTCTCGAAACCTCAACAACCGCGAGAACGTCATCCTGAGCCTTCACCCGCACAACGACCGCGGCACCGCAATCGCCGCGGCCGAGTTGGGCTACATGGCCGGTGCGGACCGGATTGAGGGTTGCCTTTTTGGCAACGGAGAGCGCACCGGAAACGTCGACTTGGTGGCACTAGGGATGAACCTGTTCAGCCAGGGCATCGACCCGCAGTTGGACCTCAGTGACTTGGACGAGCTCAAACGCACCGCCGAATATTGCAACCAGCTCGCCGTTCACGAGCGCAGCCCGTGGGCGGGAGACCTCGTCTACACCGCCTTCTCCGGCTCACACCAAGACGCGATCAAGAAGGGCTTCGAGGCGATGGCCGCGGAGGCCGAGAGTAAAGGTGTGTCGGTCGACGACTTGGAGTGGGGAGTTCCCTACCTACCGATTGACCCGCGCGATGTGGGTCGTAGCTACGAAGCCGTGATTCGGGTGAATTCACAGTCGGGTAAGGGCGGGGTGTCCTACCTGCTCAAGACCGACCACCATTTGGACCTGCCGCGTCGCCTGCAAATCGAATTCAGCCAGGTCGTTCAACGCAAGACCGACACCGAGGGTGGCGAGGTATCGAGCGAAGAAATCTGGTCAATCTTCCAAGACGAATATCTGCCGGTCGACGACCAAGAAGCCAAGTGGGGCCGGTTTGAGTTGTTTTCCACGGCGACCCAGTCGGAGCTCGGCGGGGCGGTTGCCCTCCAGGTGCGCATGCGCGATGGCGATGACGAGAAAGAATTCGCCGGTGAAGGAAACGGACCGATTGCCGCGTTCCTCGACATTCTCTCGCGCGAAGGAGTCGACATTCGGCTGTTCGACTACGTCGAGCACACCATGGGGGCGAGCGGTGACGCCAAAGCGGCCGCCTACGTCGAACTCGAGGTCAACGGAAAGACACTGTGGGGAGTCGGTATCGACCCCGATATCTCCACGGCGTCGCTCAAGGCCATCGTTTCGGCGGTCAACCGGGCACTTCGGATGGAGCAAAAAACCCCCGAACTTGTGGGTGCCTCCCGCTAGTCCTCTACTGAGCGTCGCCCCGGCTCGCCATACTGGTAACTATGCCGAGTCTGCGCGATCACGCCGTTGTGTTGCGCTGGCACCTGCTCGGTGAATCAGACCGTATTGTCACTTTGCTGACACGCAATAACGGGAAAGTTCGCGCTGTCGCCAAGGGCGTGCGTAAGACTTCGAGTCGGATTGGCGCGCGGCTCGAGCCGTTTATGTGGGTCGACGTGCAGTGGTCGCCGGGGAAATCGCTCGCCATCGTGCAACAGGTGGAACTCTTGGGCGGATACGGCGCGAAACTCGCGACTGATTACGACGCATTCGCTTCGGCCCAGGCCATGGTGGAAACCGCGGACAAGCTCACCGAACACGAAGCGACGACCGATCAGTTTCTCTTGCTGGTGGGAGGCCTGCGGGCGCTGGCGGAGGCCGAACACGCGCCGTCACTCATTGTCGATAGCTACCTGCTTCGCGCACTGTCGTTGGCGGGGTGGACGCCGAGTGTTCGAGACTGTGCCCAAACGGGTGCTCCTGGGCCGCACCGCCACTTTGTGGCGGCGCTGGGGGGAATGGTCTCGGCGGATATCGCCCCGCCGGGTTCGGGAACAGTCAGTGCCGACACGGTAGAGCTTCTCGAGGCCCTGCTCCACGGAGACTGGACGGTGGCTGACGGGTCGAGCAATCAGGCGCGCAATGAAGCCTCGAGCGTCGTTCAGGCCTTCGTGCAGTTTCACCTTGAGCGGGGCCTGCGCGCTCTGGGAGAAGTGTCTAGGGTGAGGCGGGAGAGAATCGAGGAGGCGGGTCGATGACCGAATTCCTACCGGTTGACTGGACGGGACAGTCGCCTCCTGCACTGGATCCCCAGAAAATCCCCCAGCACGTGGCCATCGTGATGGACGGTAACGGACGCTGGGCAAACCAGCGCGGCCTTCCTCGAATCGAGGGGCATAAAGCGGGCGAGCAGGCCCTTTTGGATGTGGTGGCGGGAGCGATCCAAGCGGGGGTGTCCCACCTGTCGGTGTATGCGTTCTCGACCGAGAACTGGAACCGCTCGCCCGAAGAGGTTCGCTTCCTGATGGGCTTTAACCGAGATGTGCTCCGCCGCCGCAGAGACCAGCTCGACCACTGGGGTGTGCGCATTCGCTGGTCGGGACGAGCCCCGAAGTTGTGGTCGAGTGTGGTTTCTGACCTGCAGGAGGCCGAGCGCCGCACAAGGAATAACACGGGCCTGACGCTTTCCATGTGTGTGAACTATGGCGGTCGGGCCGAACTCGTCGACGCGGTGCGAGAGCTTGCAGAAGACGTCGCTCGAGGGGCTCTCAAACCCAGCGGTATCCGTGAATCGACAATCCAGAAGAAGCTCTACGTGCCAGAAGCCCCCGATGTGGACCTGTTTATCCGAAGCTCGGGGGAACAGCGCACCAGCAATTTCCAACTATGGCAGGCGGCGTACGCGGAAATGGTGTTTCTGGACACCCTGTGGCCCGATATGACGAGGGTGCAGCTGTGGCAGGCGATTGAGGAATACCAGCGGCGTCAGCGCCGTTTTGGCGGCGCGGTGGACGCCCCCAAGGCTCCTTAAGCCTGACCTGGCCGATAGGCTAGGCGTCTGTCTGGGTGTCAAACCCGCAGGAAGGAATGGGTGTGGCGGCACAATCGAAGCTTGAGAAAGTCATCGCGTTAGCTAAGCGGCGGGGCTTTGTCTTTCAGGCCGGAGAAATCTACGGCGGGTCGCGTTCCGCCTGGGATTACGGCCCTCTCGGTGCTGCCCTGAAAGAAAACATCAAGCGCCAGTGGTGGCGCTCTATGGTGCAAATGCGCGACGACGTCGTCGGCATCGACTCCTCCGTGATTTTGCCCAAGCAGGTGTGGGAAGCCAGCGGCCACGTCGAAGTGTTCTCAGACCCTCTCGTCGAGTGCACGAGTTGCCACAAGCGCTTCCGCGAAGACCACCTGATTGAAGAGTTTGAAGAGAAGAAGGGTCGCGCCCCCGAGGGTGGGCTCGCCGGCATCAACTGCCCCAACTGCGGCAGCAAAGGCCAGTGGACGGAGCCACGGGCGTTTAGCGGCCTGCTAAAGACCTTCCTCGGCCCCGTCGATGACGAAGCCGGATTGCACTACCTGCGCCCCGAAACCGCCCAGGGCATTTTCGTGAACTTCCAAAATGTGATGCAGGCCTCACGGTTGAAGCCCCCGTTTGGTATTGCTCAGGTGGGAAAGAGCTTCCGAAACGAAATCACCCCCGGAAACTTCATTTTCCGCACACGCGAGTTTGAGCAGATGGAGATGGAATTTTTCGTCGAGCCTGGGAGCGACGAAGAATGGCACCAGTATTGGATCGACACCCGCTATCAGTGGTACGTGGACATGGGTATTGATCCCGAGAACCTGCGCCTCTACGAACACCCCAAAGAGAAGCTCTCGCACTATTCCAAGCGCACCGTCGACGTCGAATACCGTTTCGGTTTCTCGTCGGGTGAATTCGGTGAATTGGAGGGGGTGGCGAACCGCACCGATTTCGACCTTTCCACCCACTCAAAGCACTCGGGCGTCGACCTCTCTTTCTTCGACCAGGCGAAAGATTCGCGTTGGACGCCCTATGTGATCGAGCCCGCGGCGGGTCTCACCCGCTCGTTGATGGCCTTCCTCGTCGACTCTTACACCGAAGACGAAGCCCCCAATGCGAAGGGTGGCGTGGACACGCGAACCGTGTTGAAGCTCGACCGACGCCTCGCACCCATCAAAGTCGCGGTATTGCCTCTCTCGCGCGACGAAAAGCTCTCGCCGATGGCGAAGGAACTCGCCCAGGAGTTGCGGATTAACTGGATGGTCGACTTTGATGACGCCGGGGCAATCGGTCGCCGTTACCGTCGCCACGACGAGATTGGCACCCCCTTTGCGGTCACCGTTGACTTTGATTCCCTCGAGGACAAGGCCGTGACGGTGCGCGAGCGCGACACTATGGAACAGCAGAGAATCCCGCTCGCCGAGCTCACCAGTTACCTCGCGGGCCAACTCGTCGGGGCCTAGCACCATGTCGGCCACCCCCTCCACGCTGGAGACGCCGACAGCAGACGAGGAGGCTCTGCGGATCGGTCCTATCCCGCTGGGTGTTCCGGTGGTGTTGGCGCCGATGGCGGGAATTACCAACACCGCGTTTCGTCGGCTGTGCCGGGAATACGGTGCAGGGCTGTATGTGAGTGAGATGATCACCTCGCGGGCCCTGGTAGAGCGCACGGCCAACACGATGAGGTTGATTACCCATCACGAGTCAGAGACTCCGCGCAGTATTCAGCTTTACGGCGTTAGCCCCAAAACCATCGGTGAGGCGGTCACCATGCTGGCGGCTGAGGACCGCGCCGATCACATCGACTTGAATTTTGGCTGCCCGGTGCCGAAAGTGACGAAGAAGGGTGGGGGAGCAGCCCTGCCGTGGAAGCTCGAGCTTTTTCGGGCGATTGTGGAGCGAGCCGTCTCCTCGGCGGGTTCGATTCCGGTCACGGTGAAGATGCGCAAAGGCATCGACTCCGACCACCTCACCTACCTGGAAGCGGCCAAAGCTGCGGAGGGGGCGGGGGTTTCGGCTGTCGCGCTCCACGCCCGCACCGCGGACCAGTTCTATTCCGGGCACGCCGACTGGGACGCCATCGGCACCCTGAAAGAGACCATTAGTTCGATTCCGGTACTCGGAAACGGAGACATTTGGTCGGCTGAAGACGCCTTGCGGATGGTGCAACAGACCGACTGTGACGGGGTCGTCGTGGGTCGCGGCTGCCTGGGTCGGCCGTGGCTTTTTGGTGATTTGGCGGCAGGGTTCCGCGGCGAGGCCACCCGCTACCGCCCGAGCCTCGTTGAGGTGGGCCGGGCCTTCCGCCGGCACGCCGAGCTGTTAGTCGAGTTCTTCGACGGAGATGAAGCGCGAGCGTGTAGAGACATTCGCAAGCACGTCGCCTGGTATTTCAAGGGCTACCCGATTGGTGGTGACCTTCGCGCTCAGCTCGCGCTTGTGGAGAGCCTGCAACAGGTCGACGACCTGCTCGGTACCCTCGACCCCGAGCAGGGTTACCCCGGAGAAGACGTCGAAGGCCCGAGAGGGCGCGCGGGATCGCCCAAGCGCACCGCCCTCCCGGAGAACTGGCTTGAAAGCCAGGACCTCTCTGAGAGGCAACGCTCGACCCTGCTCGAGGCAGAACTCGACACGAGCGGTGGATGAGATGAGCGAACCGATTCACTATGGGCCGTTTGATCGGGAACGTTTCGTCGCGGACCATCATTCGTCGGCCAGGGGAGATTTCCAACGCGACCGCGGCCGCATTATCCACTCGTCGGGTTTCCGGCGTCTCGCCCAAAAAACCCAGGTCTTGAGTCCCACTGCGGGAGTCGACTTCGCGAGAAACCGACTCACTCACTCACTCGAAGTCGCCCAGGTCGGACGCGAAGTAGGCCAGTCTTTAGGGCTCGCCCCTGACGTGGTTGATGCCGCCTGTCTCGCCCACGACCTCGGCCACCCACCCTTTGGCCACAACGGTGAGACCGCCGTCGCACAGTGGGCGGCTCAGTGGGGAGGCTTTGAGGGCAATGCGCAAACATTTCGTGCCCTCACGCGTTTAGAGCCAAAAGTCATCTCTACCGATGGTTCTCCGCGGGGGCTCAACCTCACGAGGGCAAGTTTGGACGCGGCAAGCAAATACCCGTGGTTTCTCGACACGGCCGTGGCCGAAGGGGAAGACCGGCTCAAATTTGGGGTCTATGACGAAGACCGCGATGTGTTCGAGTGGCTGCGCCAGGGGATTCCCGACCGGTGGGTGTCCATCGAGGCTCAGGTGATGGACCTCTCAGATGACATTGCCTATTCGGTGCACGACTTTGAAGACGCCATTGTGGGCGGCTACATCAGGCCCGATGAGCTCTCCGGCAGCAACGGAGCCCAACACGTACTCGATTCGGCCGTGAGTTGGGCAGGAGAGGAGCTCGATGCTGATGCCATCTCGCAGGCCTATCAGCGGCTCTCTGAGTTGGACACCTGGCCGGTGGCCTTTGATGGTTCGCGGGCTCATTTTGCCCAGTTGAAAAACTTCACCAGCAGCGCCATCGGACGGTTTGCGAGCAGCGTGTCTCGAGAGCAGCGCGACGCGCCTTCAGATGCCCCCGAGCGGTATCGCGTCCAGTTGGCGATTCCCGAGCACACTCGCGCTGAAATCGCGCTCCTGAAGGGCATTGTGGCGAGTGCGGTGATGAGTCAAGAAACACGTCAGCCCATTTACCGCCGGCAACGGGAGCTGCTGATTGAACTGCTCGATGCACTGTGGACGGCGGGGGAGAAACACCTCGAGGCAGTGTTCGCATCTGACTATGCCGCAGCGTCAGATGAGCGTGCCGCGAGGCGAGCCGTCGTCGACCAGGTCGCGTCGCTAACCGACCAGGCGGCCATCGCGATGCACGAGCGAGTCGTCGGCGCCTAACTGGGGAGCACCCTCCTGGCAGGCTAGGGCCGCGAACTAGACTGGAGCGCGTGGCTGGACGAATCCGGCGCTCCGACATCGACGAGGTGCGCCAGCGGGTAAACATCGCCGATGTGGTCGGCGAGTACGTCACCCTGAAATCAGCCGGGGTGGGTTCGATGAAGGGGTTGTGCCCCTTCCACGACGAGCGGTCTCCCAGTTTTCACGTCCGGCCCCAGGCCGGTTTCTACCACTGTTTCGGCTGCGGCGAGGGTGGAGATGTATTCACCTTCATCCAAAAAATGGATGCACTGAGTTTCTCCGAGACGGTCGAGCGTCTCGCTGAACGCCTGGGCTACCAACTCCACTACGAAGACGGCGAGGCGGCGAGTGATGGCCAACAGCGCACCCGCCTCCTTCAAGTCAACAAGGAAGCTGAGACTTTCTTTCGAGAGAAACTTCACGAACCGCAGGCGCAGCACGCCCGAACCTTTCTCGCCGAGAAAGGCTTTGACCAGCTTGGTGCCGAACAGTTTGGCGTCGGCTATGCACCAGATTCCTTTGACGCCCTGTCTAAACACCTCACCCAGAAGGGATTCACGATTCCCGAGCTCGTCGCGGCGGGGGTGGTGAGCCAGGGCGATCGGGGTGTCTATGACCGTTTTAGAAACCGAGTCATCTGGCCTATTCGCGACGTCACCGGTCAAACCATCGGTTTCGGGGCTCGGCGGCTCTCAGAAGACGACAAGGGGCCCAAATACCTCAATACCCCAGAGACCGCCGTGTACCACAAGTCTCGTGTGCTCTATGGGCTCGACCTCGCCAAACGGGCCATTGCGAAAAAGCGCCAGGTCGTCATTGTCGAGGGCTACACCGATGTGATGGCATGCCACCTGGCCGGAGTAGACACTGCGGTGGCGACCTGTGGAACGGCGTTCGGCGCCGACCACATTCCCGTGATTCGCCGCGTGTTGGGCGACTCGGACAGCGCGATCGACGAGGGTCGCGGTGAAGTGATTTTCACCTTCGACCCCGATGAGGCGGGCCAAAAGGCCGCGACGAAGGCGTTTGCTGAGCAGTCCAAGTTCGCAGCGCAAACCTTCGTCGCCGTTCCCCCGGAGGGGCTTGACCCGAATGATGTGAGGCTTCAGCGTGGCGACGAGGCGCTTCGGCACGTGATTGAGAACAAGCGCCCGATGTACGAGTTCATGATTAAGCGGGTTTTGGACGGTACCGACCTCAACACCGTTGAGGGGCGCGCCCGTGCCCTTCGAGCGGCCCTGACGGTGGTTCACACCATCCGCGACACCATCGTCCGCCAGGGCTATGTGCGCGAACTTGCCGGCTGGCTCGGCATGGACCCCAACGAGGTCCAACGCGAATACCAGAAGAAGCCCCAGACAGTCCCCGAGGCGCCCGTCCTGCACGATGTGCCACCGGCCGAGAACGCGCCGGTGTATCAGCTCAGTTCCCTGCAACAAGACCCAGTGACTCTGATTGAGCGGGACGCGCTAATGGCGATCCTTCAGCAGCCCGACGCGGTCGGAGAGGAGCGGGCCGTCCAGGTGCTCCAAGCAGAATTCACCCACGGCGCTCTGGCTCTCGTTCGAGACGCCATCCTCTCCGCATTTGATGCTTTTGGAGCCCCCGACTGGGTGGCCAAGGTGCAGGAGGAGGTGCCTGAGAGCCTTCAGGTGTTTGTCCAGCAGCTCTCCGTGTCTCCCATCCCGGAAAAAGCCGAGCAAGCGGGTCGGTTTGCCCAGGGGGTGACGGCCACTCTTCTCGATAAAGATTTGCTTCGAAAGAAAGCGAATCTTCTGGGAATTTTGCAGCGCACCGACGCGTCCTCTCCCGATTACCGCGGACTGCAACAACAACTCGTCGACATTGAAGCCACCCGTCGTGCCCTGAGAGACGAGGGTTAGTCGTGGCACAGCATTCCGAAGATCGCTATGGCTCTGTGGTGGGGGGCCATCGAGGAGTGAACCCTGGACCTATCGCGGTGGAACCCCGAGCCAACCCCGTGTTTGTCGCCGCCGTCGAGGCCGGAGGTGGTGTTGTCGAGCCCTTGTCTTCTGACACGAAGGGTCTCGTGTGGCTGTCGGAGAGGCTCGCCGATGAGCTCCAGACCATCCTCGACGAGCACCCGGCAATCGAGTGGGTGCAGCTTCCCTGGGCGGGGGTTGATGCTTTTGCCACTGTGCTCGCGGGTCTGGCCCAGCGCGACGAAGCCACTCGACCGGTGGTCACCAGCGCGAAGGGGGCCTACTCGGAACCCGTGGCTGAACACGCCCTCACTCTCTTGCTCGCCTGTCTTCGCGAAATACCCCAGAAAGCTCGTCTGGGGCGATGGAAAGAGGAGCGCTCTGGCCTGTCTCTCTTCGGCCGGCACGTGGTGATTATCGGAGCGGGAGGAATCTCTCACGCCATCATTGACCTTCTGGCACCCTTCAACACACGAATCACCGTGGTTCGGCGTGATGCCAGCCAGCAGGTTGTGGGAGCCGAGCGCACTATTACTTCCCGCGAGCTCCCAGAGGTTCTCCCGAATGCCGATGCGGTCATTGTCGCGGCGGCCTCCACCTCAGACACCGCCCACCTGCTGGGAGCTCCCGAGTTTCAGGCTCTGCCTCACCACGCGGTGTTGGTCAATATCGCCCGCGGCCCCCTCGTTGACACCGATGCCCTTGTCGCAGCGTTGGAATCAGGAGAAATTGGCGCTGCTGGGCTCGATGTGACCGACCCGGAACCTCTTCCCGATGGGCACCCGCTGTTCTCCCTCCCACAATGTGTCATCACCTCGCACTCGGCTGATACGCCAGAGATGACTGCTCCCCTTTTGGCCTCGAGAGTCACACACAATGTGCGGGCCTTTTTGGGAGGAAAACCACTACGCGGCGTGGTCTCTCCTGAGCGCGGTTAC
>JAYODB010000019.1:0-20638 GCA_038106075.1 Cellulomonadaceae bacterium
TCCTTTCCGCGCGGTTGGCCCGGGGGGGGGTCCGGGGGGGTTTCTTCGCCACCCGCCGAAATTACTTTGTGCGGGGCCCCCCGTTGGGGGGGGCCACTTTGCGTTAACGAGACAATTGAGGACAGATGACACCGAACGAACGACCAGGTCGACCCGGAAACGACCGACCCCGCGGGAGCGGTGGAGGCGGTGGCCCCCGTCGTTCGGGAGGACCCTCGGGTAAGCCCGCTCGTCCGGGCTCTGATCGCTCGGGTCGTCCCCGACGAGATGGGGAAGAACGGCGTAGCGATCGTCCGCAACGCTCTGATCGTCCGCAGCGACCTGACCGTTCCCGCGATGATCGCGCGGGTGCGCGTCGAGGTGAGTGGCGCGAGCGCCCGCCCCGCCCAGTTGAGGACGAACCGGTCTATCCCGCTGTCGACGAGGACGTCGAGCCGAAGCAGCTCGATCGGATGGCCAGGCGAGAACTCGCCGGGTTAGACAAGGAAAAGGCTGATTTTGTGGCCAACCACCTCGTCATGGCCGCACGGTTGGTCGACGACGACCCGCAGGCGGCGCACGAACACGCCCTGGCCGCCATGGCAAAGGGCTCTCGTATTCCCGTCGTGAGGGAAACGCTGGGGATTACGGCCTATCTGTGCGGTGATTTCGCCCTGTCTCTGCGAGAGCTTCGTACCCATCGGCGACTCACACGCTCCGATGTCAACGTGCCGATGATGATCGACTGCGAACGCGGCCTCGGACGACCCGAAAAGGGGATCGAGTTGGCTCGAGAAGTAGACCGTTCTGCCCTGAGCGACGGCGTGCAAGTAGAACTCGCGATTGCGCTCTCAGGGGCGAGGCTCGATTTGGGTCAAGCCGACCGCGCGCTGATTGAGCTCGATATTCCCCAGCGCAACCCCAACCGCGCCTACTCCTATTCGCCCGCCCTGTTTGACGCTTACGCCGTCGTCTTGGCCGAGCTGGGTCGGGAGGAGGAGGCTGCCGAATGGGGCCGACGCGCCAATGTCGCGGCTGAAGCCCTCGCTGAAGCTCAGGAACCGGGTGACCTCGTGGTGGTCGACAGCGAAGACCCCAACGCCCCAGAGGACGAGATTTCCGAACCCAGGCCAGAAGATTCCGAGGCATCGTGATGTTCGGCAAGAAGGATTCCCTCGTGTCCGCTTATGACGCGTTGTTTTTGGACCTCGATGGCGTCATCTATCGTGGGCCCCACGCCGTTCCACACGCGGTGGAATCGCTCAATAAGTGCTCCATCCCCATGGGATATCTCACCAATAACGCGTCGCGAACACCTAAGGCGGTGGCCGAGCAGATTGCGCAATATGGTCTTCCGGCCACGGCGAACGATGTGGTGACCTCGCCCCAGGCCGCAGTGAGGGTCCTTGCGGAACTCATTCCCGCGGGCGCGCTGGTTCTCGTCGTGGGCGGAGAGGGTTTGGTCTCTGAAGTTGAGGCAGCCGGGTTCGCGGTGACTCGTTCAGCTGAAGACAAACCTCGCGCCGTGATTCAAGGATTTTCCCCCGAAGTGGGTTGGGCGCAACTCGCTGAAGCATCGTTTGCGCTGCAAAGAGACGAGTCTGTGGTCTGGGTCGCGACCAATACCGACTGGACCATCCCTGTGGAGCGGGGAGTCGCTCCTGGCAACGGTGCACTCGTTTCTGCCGTCCACCTCGCTGTCGGGAGACTGGCGACGTTCGCGGGAAAACCCGAAAAAGCGCTTTTTGACGTGGCGAAAGAGAGGTTCCACGGCGCGAGCCGCCCACTCATGATCGGTGATCGTCTCGATACCGATATCAAGGGCGCGAACGGCGCAGGAATTGACTCGGCCGTTGTGCTCACCGGAATCGACCAGGCCAAGCAGATCCTGGCGGCCGCAGAGGATGAGCGACCCACCTACATCCTCGAGGATTTGAGGGGACTTCACGAGGCCTACCCGGAGATCGTCAGGAGCGAGGACGCGGACGGTGTCCATACGGTCGAGGTGGGACGGGCCGTCATCCGCAGAAAAGGCCATGTCGTGCGTGTTGCCCGAAAGGGGAGTGCGATTGACACCCTTCGGGCCGGTGCGGCCATCATTTATGACTCGGGGTTGAAAATTTTCGGCCTCGACGTTGACAGCCAGATATATTCGTAGCCGTGACAGAACCCGACACCTCTGCCCAGGAGCGCATTAGCGCGCTCGAAGCTATTGCTGAACTCCCGCTGGACGAGAGGGTCACCGCGCTGGTTGACGCTGAAGCAGCTCTTCGCGATGAACTCGGGCGCTCCTCCGGTGAGGACACAGCGGGCTAGTGTCCTCCTCTAGGCTCGACCTCGCTCTGGTCGAGCGGGGACTGGTTGCGTCCAGAACGAAAGCTCAACGGCTCGTTGCGCGCGGGGTGGTGCGAGTCAATGGCGACGTCAACCTCAAACCGTCGACGCCTATCGACACAGCTGATCGAATTGACGTCGACGAGCCGGACGTAGATGTGGGGCGTGGGGCAATCAAACTCCGCGCAGCTCTCGATCGCTGGTCCTTGCCTATCGCGGGGGCAAACTGCGTGGATCTCGGCGCCTCGACGGGTGGTTTTACCCAGGTCCTCCTTGAAGTGGGGGCGAACTCTGTCGTGGCGATCGACGTGGGGCACGACCAGCTCCATCCCACTCTTCGAGACGACCCTCGGGTGTTTTCCTGGGAGGGCCAGTCGGTGTTGGAGCTCACGGGGGAGCTGTGGCGGTCGCAAGGGCTGCCCGCTGACGTTCGCGTTATCGTTGCCGACCTCAGTTTCGTGTCCCTCGGTGCGGTCGCAAAACCTATCGCTTCCCTCTTCGGTGTCCACAGCCACTTCGTGCTCCTCGTGAAGCCACAATTCGAGGTGGGTCGGGGCAAGACTACTCGGGGCGTTGTTAGAGATGAGCGTCTGCGCGAGCAGGCACTCCGAGGAGTGGTCGATGCGTGGCGGGAGGAGGGTGTGCCGGCGAGGGACGTAATCTGCTCGCCCATCACCGGTGAGAAGGGCAACGTGGAATACCTGCTCTACGCCAGTGCAACGTCCAGTGTCCATCCAGCAGAATGGGATGGTTATATTCCGCACATCGACGAGGAAGGGTAGACGCCATGTCTCGACACATGCTCGTGGTCTCCCACATTGGCAGGGCCGAAGCGCTTGATGCCAGCAAACTCGTCATCCGCACGCTCAGCGAACACGGTGTCACCGCTGTGGTCGATGACTCTCAATTCGATGCGCTCAGCGAAGGCGCCCCGGAGCCTCTCACGCGTCTAGCAGACATCGCCCCGTCCGAGATTGAGCTCGGAATCGTCCTGGGCGGAGACGGCACGATTCTTCTCGCCGCCGAACTTCTTCGCGGGTCTGGGGCGCCCCTGCTGGGCGTCAATCTGGGACACGTCGGATTCTTGGCCGAGAGCGAGCGAGAAGACCTCGCCCTCACGGTTGAGCATGCGCTCGAGAAAAAATACGACGTCGACGAGCGTCTCGCATTAGACATTGTGGTCACCCGAGACGGAGCGGAAACCTATCGAACCTGGGCGTTGAATGAAGCCACCGTGGAAAAAGCGGGCGGCGTTCGAATGGTCGAATTGGTGCTGGAAGTCGATGGTCGCCCGGTATCAAGCTTCGGTTGCGATGGTGTCGTGCTCTCCACGCCAACGGGTTCCACCGCTTACTCGTTCTCCGCAGGAGGGCCCGTGGTATGGCCCCAGGTTCAAGCGCTGCTGATGGTGCCGCTGAGTGCACACGCTCTTTTTTCGCGCCCCCTCGTGGTCGACCCCGATTCCACCCTGGCGGTAGAAGTTGCGGGACAGGCCGAGCAGGATGCCGTGCTGTGGTGCGATGGCCGTCGCGGCTGCCCGTTGCCGCAAGGCTCCCGAATCACGGTGACCCGCAGTGGCGAGTCGGTTCGCCTCGTCCGCCTGCACCCCGCTCCGTTTAGTGACCGGTTGGTGCGCAAATTCAACCTCCCCGTGTCTGGTTGGCGGGGGCCGGGTAAGGCTCAGGCGTGATCGAACACCTCGATATTCGTGACCTGGGAGTGATTGCCCACGCCTCACTACCGTTCGGCAAAGGCTTCACGGTTCTCACGGGAGAAACCGGCGCGGGAAAGACGATGGTGGTGACCGCTCTCGGACTGCTATTGGGGGAGAGGGCGGAGACGGCTCGGGTGCGAACGGGAGCGGAATCTAGTTGGGTCGAAGGACGTTTTCTCGCGGGTCATATTCCTTCGGTGTCAGAGCGAGTATCTGAGCTCGGGGGAGCCATCGATGAAAACGAGCTCGTCGTCTCGAGGCAAATGTCCGCTGAAGGTCGCTCGCGAGCCGTTATTGGAGGTCGCTCTGCGCCGATTTCTGTCCTGTCAGAAATTGCCGAGCAGCTCGTCGTGGTTCATGGCCAATCTGACCAAATCCGGTTGAAGTCGGAATCGGCGCAGCGCGAGGCTTTGGATCGGTACGCGGGAGACACGCTGCGAGGGGTGATGGCCGAGTACTCTCGATTGTTTCGGGAGCACCACGAGAGAGTCGCTCAGCTGCGAGACCTCGAACAAAACGAAGCGACTCACCTGCAGGAGATTCAACGGCTGACCCAGGCCCTCGCGGAGATTGAGGCGGTAAGACCCGAGCCGGGTGAAGACGAGCGGTTACGGCAGGTCAGCGAACGCCTCGAACACGTCGAGGACCTCAAACAGGCGGCCGGAGTCGCTAAATCCTCGGTGTCAGATGATTCGGGGCTCGATTCGACGGACGCACGCGCATTGATTGACCAGGCCATTCGCTCGCTCGAGCGCGTCGTCGACCGCGATGAAGGCCTCGCGCCAATTCTGGCGGGGCTGAGGGAAAGCCTGTTCCAACTCGACGACCAGGCGGCAGCGCTGTCCTCCTACCTGAGTAGCTTGAGCGAGGGGGACGGAGTCGACCTTGAATCAATCATGCAGCGACGGGCGGCAATCACGGCGCTGATGCGAAATTATGGCCCCACTCTCGACGACGTGTTGGAATTCGAGAAGGCCTCAAGTGATCGGCTTCTTCACATCGACGTGTCGGCTGACGCAAAAGCAGACCTCGTCGCTCGTATTAGCGCCGATCAGGGCACACTCGACCAGTTAGCCGGACACATCACACAGTTACGCACCCGGGCGGCCGTCGAGCTCTCGGAGAAGGTGACGGAGGAGCTGCGCGCCCTAGCCATGGCTGACGCCCACTTCACGGTTGAGGTGTCTGCCAAAGAACAGAGCCTGAGCGGCGCCGACAAGATTGAATTTCTGCTCGCACCCCACGTTGGTGCCCCACCGCGGCCCGTCGCGAAGGGTGCGTCGGGGGGCGAGCTGTCTCGTGTCATGCTCGCTCTCGAAGTCGTTATTGCCGAGGCGGACCCCGTACCCACCTTCATTTTTGATGAGGTCGATTCTGGTGTGGGCGGCCAAACAGCGCTCGAAATCGGTAAGCGATTGGCCCGTTTGGCTCACAGCGCGCAGGTCATTTGCGTTACTCACCTCGCCCAGGTCGCTTCAGCTGCTGACCATCACCTCCAAGTGGTCAAAGACCAATCTGGGGAATACACCCAATCCAGCGTGAAGGTGCTTGAGGGCGAGGAGCGACTCTCGGAAATCGCCCGAATGCTCGGCGGTGACCAGGATTCTGCGAGTGCGAGAGAGCACGCGAAGGAAATGCTGGAGCGTCACTCGGTGAGTCGTGGCGGAGTCGCCTAAAAACCGGTTACAGTTGAGACCCGTGGAGGATGAGGTCCAAAAGGATTTGATTCCGGTCACGAAACACATTTTCGTCACCGGCGGCGTGGTTTCCTCCCTCGGCAAGGGCCTCACCGCAGCCTCTCTGGGCAATCTTCTCTCAGGCCGCGGACTCCGAGTGGTCATGCAGAAGCTCGACCCTTATCTCAACGTTGACCCGGGCACGATGAACCCCTTCCAACACGGAGAAGTGTTCGTCACCGATGACGGCGCCGAAACCGACTTAGATATCGGACACTACGAGCGATTCCTCGACATCAACCTCTCCCGAGCCGCCAACGTCACCACCGGCCAGGTCTATTCGGATGTGATCGCGCGGGAGCGCCGAGGAGAGTATCTGGGTGAAACGGTCCAGGTCATCCCGCACATCACTGACGAAATTAAGCGCCGAATGCGTGAGCAGGCGAACGTGGAGCCGCGACCCGACGTGATCATCTCTGAAATCGGCGGCACCGTCGGTGACATTGAAAGCCAGCCGTTTATTGAGGCAGCCCGCCAGATCAGGCACGAACTCGGCCGGCAAAACGTGTTCTTCGTCCACGTTTCACTCGTCCCGTTCATGGGCGCTTCGGGAGAGCAAAAGACAAAGCCCACCCAACACTCCGTCGCCGCGCTGCGATCAATCGGTATTCAGCCCGACGCGCTCGTGTTGCGCAGCGACCGTCCGGTGGAGGCGGCCAATAGGCGGAAGATTGCGCTGATGTGTGACGTCGACGAGGCGGCGGTGGTCAACGCCATAGACGTCGCGAGTATCTACGACATTCCGACCGTGTTGCACAGTCAAGACCTCGACGACTACATCATCGACGCGCTTCGACTCGATGCGGGAGAGATGGTGTGGGACGGCTGGTCTGACCTGCTCGACACTGTGCACAATCCCAAACGTCAGGTCACCATCGGTCTTGTAGGTAAATACATAGACCTTCCCGATGCCTACCTCTCGGTTGTCGAAGCGCTCAAGGCTGGAGGTTTTCACCATAAGGCTCGAGTCGACATTCGTTGGATCACCAGTGACGACTGCGCGAGCGATGAGGGTGCGGCGAAAGCCCTCGCAGGGCTCGATGGAATCTGCGTTCCGGGTGGCTTTGGTATTCGCGGCATCGACGGCAAAGTGGGTGCGCTCAAGTACGCAAGAGAGCACAAAATTCCTGCTCTTGGGCTCTGCCTGGGCTTGCAGTGCATGGTGATCGAGTACGCGCGAAATGTGGTGGGGCTCACCGACGCGTCGAGCACCGAGTTTGACCCCGAATGCGAGTTCCCCGTCATTGCGACGATGGCTGAACAGGTTGACATTGTTGATGGCAACGGCGACCTGGGCGGAACCATGCGCCTGGGGCTCTATGAGGCGTCCTTGCAACCGGGATCTCAAGTGGCCGGGCTCTATGGTGCCACCACCATTACCGAGCGTCACCGCCACCGCTATGAGGTCAACAACGCGTTCCGCCCTCAACTTTCGGAAGCTGGCCTGGTGGTCTCTGGCCAAAGCCCCGATGGCGACCTGGTTGAATTCGTGGAGCTCCCGGCCTCGGTCCACCCGTTCTACGTCTCGACTCAAGCTCATCCGGAACTGCGCAGTCGCCCCAATAGAGCCCACCCGCTGTTCGCGGGGCTCGTGGCGGCCTCGCTGGAGCGCCACGAAGCAGGAGAACTCTTCCCGGTAGGGGCCAACCAGGACGCTTCGTGACCCACGGGCAGCTCGCCGACACCCCCGAAGAGCCCGATGTGGCGACGAGGGAAACCGTTTATGTGGGTGCAGTGTGGGACGTGGTGCGGGAGACCTTCAGCTACGGCGACGGTGAACTCACCAGAGACTTCGTCAATCACACGGGAGCATCTGCCGTGGTCGCTCTCAACGACAACGACGAGGTGCTTCTATTGCGCCAGTACCGCCACCCCGTGCGCAGTCGGAACTGGGAGCTGCCAGCAGGGCTTCTCGACCAGCCAGGAGAGGACCCTTTGGAGTGTGCGAAGCGCGAACTCGCGGAGGAAGCGAGTTATCAGGCGGACGAGTGGACCCACATGTCAACACTCAACGTCTCGCCAGGGGGGTCAAATGAGCTCATCCATATTTTTCTCGCCCGAGCGCTCACACCCATCGACCACGACTACGAACGCACGGGTGAGGAAGCTGACTTAGAAGTCCGATTCTGGCCCCTCAAAGAGGCCGTCACCGCCGCCCTTGAGGGTCGCATTCACAACCAAATTTCGGTCACTGGTTTACTCTTTGCCCATGTCTGGCCAGAGCGGCACTAGCGCGAGCGAACTCGCCCGGCAGGTCGAGCGCTTCGCACGCTACCTCTCGCTCGAACGCGGACGCTCAGAAAACACCCTCAAGGCATACCGAGGAGACCTCGAAACCTATGTGTCGTGGCTTCACCACCGAGGGGTTGACACGCCGCAAGCGGTGACCAGTGAGATTGTTGATGAATTTGCTCGCAGTCTCGACGGGTCACCGAGGAGCATTCAGCGGAGACTCTCTGCGGTGAGGTCATTTCATCGTTTCCTCGTTGAAGACGGAATCGTGACGTCTGATCCGACCGCACAGCTCTCTGGCCCGGCACAACCGGATCGGTTGCCAAAGGCGTTGAGTGTTAATCAGGTTCAGAACCTGCTGGAGAGTGTCTCTGGAGATGACACGATGAGCCTGCGCGACCGCGCCCTCCTCGAAGTTCTCTACGCCACGGGTGCACGCGTGAGTGAAGTAACCGGTCTCGCCGTCGACGATGTCTTCGGATCCGACGGGCGGCCGGCAGAACTCTTGAGGGTTCTTGGAAAAGGAAACAAAGAGCGATTGGTTCCACTTGGGCGTCACGCACAAGCCGCGCTCGAAGCCTATGTGGTTCGCGCCCGTCCGATCCTGGTCGGGAAGGCGAAACGCGCTAGCGCGGCACTGTTTCTGGGCGCGCGCGGGGGTGCGCTGAGTCGCCAAAACGTGTGGCTCATTCTGCGGTCTCGCGCGGAGGCGGTCCGACTCAGTGAACCCCTCTCTCCCCACACCCTGCGCCACTCCTGCGCGACTCATCTGCTTCAAGGAGGAGCCGATATCCGGGTGGTGCAGGAACTTCTGGGGCATTCGTCAGTGCAGACCACCCAGATCTACACGAAAGTCACGATCGGCACCCTGAAGGACACCTTCTTCGCCGCTCATCCTCGGGCAACGGGGTAGCCCAGAGTAGACTGACTGGCATGACTCCGGCCGCTAAATCTTCCGCAAAAACTGGCCCTACGGGCCGGCCTGTGCGCGAGTTTCCCGAGCCGTCAGTCCTGAAGCAACACGGCCCTGCTCGGATTATTGCTCTGGCCAATCAGAAGGGCGGAGTGGGAAAGACCACGACCACGATCTCGTTGGCGGGTGCCCTCGCGGAGTATGGGCGCACGGTGCTGTTAGTGGACTTTGACCCTCAGGGTGCGCTGTCGGCGGGAATGGGAATCAAGAGCCACGACGTTCCCACCATCTACGACTTGATGATCGGTCGGGAAAAAGACATCCGTCAGGCGATTCAGCCATCGAAGGTCAAAGGAATCCACGTGATTCCCGCCAATATTGACCTCTCTGCAGCCGAAGTTCACCTGGTGAATGAGGTCGCCAGGGAACACATTCTCGCGAATATCCTCAAGCCAGTCGCAGCGGACTATGACGTGGTCTTCATTGACTGCCAGCCGTCGCTTGGCCTGCTCACCGTCAACGCCCTCACTGCCTCGCACGGCGTGCTGATCCCACTTGAGGCTGAATATTTTGCACTCCGAGGCGTCGCGCTCTTAATTGACACCATCGACAAGGTTCGAGACCGGCTCAATCCCTCGCTGCAACTCGATGGCATCATCGCAACGATGTATGACGCACGAACCCTGCACGCCAAAGAGGTCTTGGAGCGGGTCGTGGACGCTTTCGGCGACAAAGTGCTCGACACGGTAATCGGCCGGACGGTCAAATTCCCCGACGCGTCTGTCGCGGCATTGCCCATCACCGAGTTTGCTCCTACACACGCCAGCGCCCACACCTATCGCCAGTTGGCCCGGGAACTCATTTCGAGGGGCGCGATTGCCTAGAGCCACCGATATCGACCGCAGTGAGGAAGATACCTCAGGGTCGAGTGACTTCCGTGTGTCCCTCGACAACTTTGATGGACCCTTCGACCTCCTCCTCAGCCTGATCTCTAAACGCCAAATGGACATCACTGAGGTGTCTTTGGGTGCCGTGACCAGTGAGTTCTTGCGCTACGTGAGTGACATGGAGGGAACGGAGGAGCTCGAGAAAGCGAGCGAGTTCTTGGTGGTTGCCGCGACTCTGCTCGATATGAAGGTCGTTGGTCTGTTGCCTCAGGGTGACTACGTTGACGCCGAAGACGTGAAGATTCTCGAAGCGCGGGACCTCTTGTTCGCGAGACTTCTGGAATACCGCGCCTTCAAGGATGCTTCCACCTGGTTGGCCGAGAGACTTGAACACGAAGCTCTCCGACACCCCCGAATTGTCTCGCTAGAGGAGCGCTACCGCGACCACACCAGGCGCTTGGAATGGTCCACGAGCGTGGATGACTTCTTGGCCCTGGCCCTGATGGCCTTCACCCCGAGAGAGATCCCTGTGGTGTCGCTCGACCACTTGCACGCTCCACTGGTGAGTGTGCGGGAGCAGGCCATTGTGGTCCTTGGCGCTTTGAGGTCGGGGGAGTCCACGTTCCGTTCGCTCATCGCAGGAGTGAGTGAGCGCGGTGTCGTCGTCGCGCGATTTCTTGCCATTCTCGAGCTCTACCGCCAGTCTGCGGTCTCTTTTCACCAGCTCGAACCCCTTGGCGAACTCACTGTGCGCCTGATCGACGACAACTTTTCTGACGAACAGCTCGCTTCCCTGGGGAGTGAATGGTCTGAGCCGCCTGAGGAGGCCGCATGAGTGACACAGAAATCCAAGACATGAGCCATTCGGTTGCCGCAGAGGATGTTTCGGCGGCGGTTGAAGCATTATTGATGGTGGCAGACCAACCCCTCGCCGTCGTGACCATCGCACAGGTGATTGGCATTCCCCTCGCCGAAGCAAAGAAGGAAATCGAGCGTCTGCGCGCGGATTATGCAGGTGAGAATGGCTCTGAACGCAGAGGCTTTGAACTGCGCGAGGTGGGCGGGGGCTGGCGGATCTACGCCCGAGAAGAGTTCGATGAGCTGGTTCGGAGCATGCTCCACGACGATTCACCACAGCGTCTCAGTCAACAAGCGCTCGAAACCCTGTCGGTTATTGCCTATAAGCAGCCGGTCACCCGCTCTCAAGTTTCGGCGGTTCGTGCCGTAAACGTTGACACCGTTATGCGAACCCTCATCGCGCGCGGCCTCATCACGGAACATTCGACTGACTCTGAGACGGGAGCGATTTTCTACCAGACCACCCCGCTGCTGCTTGAGTATTTGGGAATTGAATCACTCGACCAGCTTCCCCCGATTTCCCCGTTGCTCGACGATGGTCGTTCTGGCTTCGACGATGTCGAGCACTGAGCCTCACGGGGAGCGGCTACAGAAAGTTCTCTCGCGTGCGGGTGTGGCGTCGCGGAGGCAAGTTGAGAACTATCTTGTGGCGGGCCGAATTTCCGTCAACGGCGAGGTCGTCACTGAACTTGGCCGCCGAGTGGACCCAGCGCGGGACACGGTTGCTCTCGATGGGCAGGTTTTGCAGTTGGATGTCGACCGCCGATATGTGGTTTTCCACAAACCGGCCAAAATGGTCACGTCGCTCAGCGATGAGAAGGGAAGACGTGATCTAGGCGAGGTCCTGGACGAGATCGGAGAGCGCCTGTTTCCGGTCGGCCGCCTCGACTACGACACCACCGGACTACTCGTGCTCACCAATGATGGTGACGCCGCTCAGGTTCTCGCACACCCCTCCTTTGGTGTGGAAAAAACGTATCTGGCGACGGTTCGCGGCGACGTGTCCGCGTCAACTCTCCAGGCAATGAAGTCGGGTGTCGTGCTCGATGACGGTCCGATTGCGGTCGACCAGGTCACCAAGGTGGGGGAGTCTCACCAAGGGAAAACCATCCTTGAAATCACGCTGCACTCTGGTCGAAATCGCATTGTCCGAAGGTTGTGTGAACACGTGGGGCACCCTGTCCTCACTCTGCAGCGCAGAAAGTTTGGGCCGTTTCATTTAGGGGGGCTCAAGCTCGGTCAATGGCGCGACTTTACGCAGGACGAGCGCCACGACCTCGCTACGCTAGTGGAATTGGCCAAAAAGAGCGCAGGGGAGGGTCGCGATGGCATCCAGTAGCCCCACCCTGCCCTTTCGGGGAGTGTTCATTGTCGGGACGGGTCTCCTTGGCACCAGTATTGGGCTTGCGCTCAAAGAAATTGGTACACCCGTCTGGCTCGACGATTTATCGTCCTCTGCGTTGGCGTTGGCGAGCGATTACGGAGCGGGAGTAGCCCAAAAACCCGACTCTGACGCTGTCGACTTAGTGGTCGTGGCGACCCCGCCCGATGTCACCGCTTCGGTGGTGGCCAGTCAACTGGAAGCGTTCCCTCAAGCGCTCGTTGTCGACGTGGCAAGTGTGAAGGGCGCAATCCTCGACCAGCTCCGGGCGGCAGGGGCTGACGTCTCCAGATACGTCGGTACTCACCCCATGGCGGGGCGGGAAAAGGGAGGGCCGACCTCCGCTCGTGTCGACCTGTTTACCGGCCGTCCGTGGGTGGTGTGCCCGCACGACGCCGTCTCGGCAGAGCAGCTCGCTCATCTCAGTTCGCTTGTTGCGGCGCTGGGCGCGGGAGAGGTTCGACTCTCTCCTGAAGATCACGATCGAGCGGTTGCCGTCGTGTCCCACCTTCCTCAGGTGGTGAGCAGCGCGGTTGCCGCTCAGCTCGGCAGCGCGCATGACGCGGATTTAACCCTTGCCGGTCAGGGCTTGCGGGATGTCACCCGCATCGCGGGCAGCGATTCGGCGCTGTGGCAGCAGATTCTGAGCCATAACGCTTCAGAAGTCGCCTCTCTCGTGCGCCACACCAGTGAGCGTTTGGCGCGCGTCGCGGAAGCACTCGAGGATATGAGTGCTTCCGGGGCGAAGCGGGCGGTCGCCGAGCTCCTCGACGCCGGAGCGACGGGTGTCACCCGCATCCCCGGAAAACACGGTCGTTCTGCACGCTTTGCAAGCCTCACGGTCATCATTGACGACAAGCCTGGGCAACTCGCTGCCCTCCTCACCGAGATTGGTGAGGTGGGGGTCAATGTGGAAGATATGACACTCGAGCACTCCCCGGGGGCCTCGGTGGGTTTCGTTGAGCTCTTTGTTGAACCCTCCGTTCAAGAAAAACTCGCAACCGAACTCGAGAAACGCGGTTGGCGAATTGCCGGGGAGCGTGCATGAGCGTCGTAGTGGCTATCGATGGCCCGGCAGGAAGCGGAAAGTCGAGTGTGTCAAAGGCCGTGGCACGGAAACTTGGGTTCTCCTATCTCGATACGGGCGCTGCCTACCGAGTTCTCACCTGGGCGTGCGTCGATGCGGGAGCTGACCTAACCAATGAGCAGGAAGTCGTGGGTGCACTGCGGTCGATGGATTACCGCGCGCCAACCGACCCGGATCGCCAGATCTTTTCTGTTGGTGGTGTTGACGTTTCCCAGCAGATTCGCGGCGAGGACATCTCAGCGCGGGTGTCCGAGGTGGCGCGGCACCCTCAGGTTCGCGTAGAACTCAATCAAGGTTTCAGCGCCCTGGCCGCGCAGGCACGAAAGGGAATTGTCATCGAAGGCCGTGACATCACGACTGTGGTGGTACCCGACGCCCCGGTGCGTGTCCTTCTCACGGCTGATGAGGACGTGCGAATCGCTCGTCGGCAAGCGGAGTTGTCCCACGGTGACGCCGCGGCGCTCTCTGAGCGTGATCGTGCCGATAGGAAGGTGGTCGATTTCATGACCGCCGCTGACGGCGTCGTGACGATTGACTCGACACACCTCAGTTTTGACGACACTGTTGACGCACTCTCGGCGCTCGTCGAGCCGCATCTCGAAGGAGCGGCAAAGTGAGCGACGAGGACATCATCGACGACGAAAAGAGAGCCGCGGGCCTCCTCGTTGGTTTGGACGACTACGACCTTGAGGAGGAAGACAGACTTCTTCTTTCAGGAGAACTTGACGAAACAGAACTGAGGGGGAGCGAGCCTAATCTCCCTATCGTCGCCGTTGTTGGGCGGCCTAACGTGGGTAAATCGGCCCTGGTCAATCGCATTCTCGGTCGACGTGAGGCCGTGGTTCAGGATATTCCCGGAGTCACTCGGGACCGAGTGAGTTACCCAGCCGAATGGAATGATCGCCGATTTACGTTAATGGACACAGGCGGCTGGGAGCCCGACGCCAAGGGTCTCGACCAGTCGGTTGCCATCCAGGCCGAGGTCGCGATTGACCTCGCGGACGTCATCATTTTCGTGGTTGACTCCCGCGTAGGCGCGACCGCCACCGACGAACGAGTCGTCGCTCTTCTTCGCACCTGCGGTGTCCCTGTCGTTGTCGCGGCAAATAAAGTCGACGATCAGGTCGGTGAAGCCGACGCGACCGCTCTGTGGTCGTTGGGGTTGGGGGAGCCGTGGCCCGTCTCCGCCCTTCACGGCCGAGGCGTGGCCGACATGCTGGACCACATCCTCACCCTTCTTCCTCAAGAAGCGAAGTCTGGCGGGCTTGCGGTGGGAGGCCCTCGACGCGTGGCTCTGGTGGGAAAACCGAATGTAGGAAAGTCAAGCCTTCTGAATAAGGCGGCCAGGGAAGAGCGCGTGGTCGTGAATCCGATGGCTGGTACGACCCGGGACCCCGTCGACCAGATTGTCGATATTGCGGGTGAGCCGTGGATGTTTGTCGACACGGCGGGTATTCGCAAAAAGGTTCACCTCCAGCAGGGAGCCGACTTCTACGCGAGCCTGCGAACCCAGGCGGCACTGGAGAAAGCAGAAGTTGCGGTGGTCGTCATCGATGTCACTGAACCGGTGAGCGAGCAGGACTTGCGCATCATCGACCTCGTCGTCGAGTCGGGGCGCGCCCTGGTTCTCGCCTTCAACAAGTGGGACCTGTTGGATGATGAACGGCGGAGATACCTCGAGCGTGAAATCGAGCAAGACCTCGACCACGTTGCTTGGGCGCCGCGGGTCAACATTTCTGCAAAGACGGGCCGGCACCTCGAGAAGCTTCCCACCGCACTGCACACCGCTTTGGAGTCGTGGGATCGACGAATCTCCACCGGGGCCCTCAACGCTTTCATTGCCGAGATTTCCCAGTCGCACCCGCACCCCGTCCGCGGAGGAAAGCAGCCTCGCATTCTCTACGCGACCCATGCGGCCACGAGGCCACCCACCTTCGTGTTCTTCACCACAGGCTTCCTTGACCCTCAATATCGCCGCTTTATCCAACGTCGACTGCGTGAGGACTACGGATTTGACGGCACCCCAATTCGAATCCAAATGCGTGTGCGAGAGCGCCGAAGCGACACGAAGAGGCGCTAGCAATGTCCATGTTTCCCCCGCCTCTTCCCCCAGAACACCTGAGGGACCCGGGGGACGCGTGGGTTGAGGGACCCGATGGTAAGCGTTACTGGGGCCGATTCGGGGCCGCAGGAGCCCTCGTGTGGCACCCACCGAAGGGTGTTCTTCTTCAATTGCGGGCGGAATGGTCCCATCACGGTTTGACCTGGGGGATTCCCGGTGGTGCTCTCAAACAGGGAGAGTCCGCACATCACGCCGCGCTGAGAGAGTCTCACGAGGAAGCGGGCGTTCCAGAGAAGGGCTTGGAAACTCTTCACACTGAAATCTTCGACCTTGGGTTCTGGTCGTATACGACTGTGCTGTTTCGCGCTGACGCCTATTTCGAACCGGTCGTGAATGACCACGAGAGCGCCGATGTGCAGTGGATTGCAGTCGAGCAGGTTGATGACCTTCCCCTCCACCCGGGTTTTGCAAACTCGTGGCCTAACTTGCGGGGCATTATCGATAACCAAGCGTCTTAAGCTCTACTACACTTATCGGGTCACGGGCTGTGGCGCAGCTTGGTAGCGCACTTGACTGGGGGTCAAGGGGTCGCAGGTTCAAATCCTGTCAGCCCGACCAAAGACTGAGGTCGCGGTGAACCCGATGATGTCAGTGTTGAGCTCGTGGTCGACCACTCTTCGCCCATCGCGGGTGGTCTCGGGAACAAACCCTCCGTAATGGTTTCTCCATGAATCGAGGGGCCCAATGTTGGTCACGCTGTAGTTCGACATTCTGCGAGGTTACTCCGTCACCACGTGGCACCTACGCGGCAACCGGTTGTGGGCCGAATATCTGTGAGATTTCTGCAAATCTGGCTGCTTGCCCGCACTGTTTCTCTCTACACTTACTGGGGAGTTCGAAAGTTGCTGTTCAAAGGTGAATATGGGATGACTTCGTTGCCGGTACAAGGTTCAGGCTTCGTTTCGCTTCAGGGTGTCAGCAAGTCGTTTGGGGACGTCGAGGCGGTCAAAGGACTCGACCTCGATATTGCATCGGGTGAGTTCTTTTCGATGCTGGGCCCATCTGGTTCCGGCAAGACCACTGTGCTGCGAATGATCGCCGGGTTCGAGTCGGTTTCCGCGGGTTCGATTTCGATTGACGGCCAGGATGTGACGACCCTCGCCCCATTCGACCGCACGGTTAACACGGTGTTCCAGGACTACGCCCTGTTTCCCCATATGACGATTCAGGAGAACGTCGAATATGGTCTGCGCACCCGTAAGGTTCCGAAGCCGGAGCGGGCCAATCAGGCTGCTGAGGCCATCGCCAGAGTAAAACTATCTCACTTGGCCGACAGGCTTCCGCACCAGCTTTCCGGCGGGCAACGGCAGCGTATTGCCCTCGCGAGAGCCCTTGTATTGCGCCCCAAGGTCCTCCTCCTCGATGAGCCGCTGGGAGCGCTCGATAAGCAGCTTCGCGAGGAGATGCAGGTCGAGTTGAAGTCGATTCAGCGCGAGGCCGGAATCACCTTCGTCTTTGTCACCCACGACCAAGAAGAGGCGCTTCGGATGAGCGACCGCATCGCAGTATTTAACGAGGGCCGTATTGAGCAGCTGGGCGTGCCACACGACGTGTACGAGAAACCCGAAACGGCTTTTGTTGCTGGCTTCCTCGGCGTCTCCAACCTCCTGTCCGGAGAAGCAGCCAAGAACCTGGTGGGGCGCAGTGACATGGTCAACATTCGACCTGAGCGCATTCGCCTGAACGGAGCGGGATACCGAGCGGAAAAAGACGAAACGGCCGTCTCTGGCGTCATCGTTGAGGCTGCCTACACCGGAGCAAACACGCTTTACATCGTCGAAACCGAGGGGAAACAGCGACTCATTTCCTCGCGATTGAATGAAGAACAACCCGGGCACGAAGAGGGCTTCGTGATGGGAGACAAAGTTGTTGCATCGTGGCGCAATCACCACGTTGTGACAATTCCACAATAGGAACTGGCGCAAGCCAGGTGAAAGGAAACAAATGAGAGGCAAGAAACTCGCTGCGGCGTCGTTGTTTGCCGTGTCGACCGTGGTGCTCAGCGCCTGTGCGGCTGACAGTGGTGAACTGACGCTAGACGTGCCTGACGTGCCGATGCTCGAAGAGCTCGGTGAGTTCGAAGGTGAACTGAACATCGTCAACTGGTCGGGCTTCGTGGAGCCGGCTTGGACGGACGAGTTCACCGCTGACACTGGATGTGTGGTGAATCCTCGTGTCGCCGGAACCTCCGATGAGATGGTGACGCTCATGCGCACCGGAGAGTACGACATTGTGTCGGCTTCTGGCGACGCGGCACTCCGCCTCATCGTCGGTGGTGACGTTCAGCCGTTGAACATTGAGCTCATCCCGAACTTCGGTGACGACATCGCTGAGGGCATGAAGGGTCAGATTTACGACACCGTAAACGGCAAGCCCTACGGTGTTCCGATCGGCCGCGGTGCAAACCTTCTCCAGTACAACGAGGACGTCACCGGTGGCGCCCCCGAGAGCTGGGACGTGGTATGGGAGTCTGACAGCCCCTACGCCGGCAAGGTAACCGCATACGATGCCCCGATTTACATCGCGGACGCCGCTGTGTACCTGATGTACCACCAGCCGGAGCTCGGCATCGAGAACCCCTACGCTCTCGACGAGGCTCAGCTGGCTGCTGCGGTAGACCTGCTCAAGCAGCAGAACGCCATTATCGGTGAGTACTGGTCAGACCCGGTCGCTCAGATCACCTCGTTCGTGGGTGGTAACACTGTGGTGGGAACCTCGTGGGAGATCCTGCGTAAGTTCGCCGCCACGGAGAGCATCAAGACCACGCTGCCGGTTGAGGGTTCGACCGGTTGGTACGACGCATGGTTGGTGTCTTCCTCGACTCCGAACGTGAACTGTGCCTACGCCTGGATGAACTACACCAGCCGCGCCGATGTGAACGGTGCCATCGCCATGAACTTTGGTATGGCCCCGGCGAACATCGCCTTCTGTGCCACAAGCGACGAAGCACAGGCTCACTGTGACGAGTTCGCTGCCGAGGACGAAGAGTTCTTCTCCAAGGTATGGCCCTGGACCACTCCGATTGAGCAGTGTGTCGATGGCCGCACCGACGTCAAGTGCGCAAGCTTCCAAGACTGGACGAACGCTTGGCTGACGGTTAAGGGATAACACCCTGTGTGGTGGGGCCTCTGTGGCCCCACCACACACCCCTTTTTGGCATGTCGTTGAAGGAGAGGAGACGTGATGGCTCGCGGTAACGCATCGACCATGACAGCGGCTGAGCACTCGCGCCCCGTCTCTACCTATCTGTTTCAGCGTTCGCGAGTTCGCCTGCTGGGTCTGCTCGCGCTACCGATGACCTGGCTCGTCGGGGTCTACATCGTCTCGCTGTTTCTGCTGCTGATTACCGCTTTTTGGGTGATAAACCCCTTCACCTCACGCGTGAGCCCGGGTTTCACCCTCGAAAACTTTGTAAGCATCGTCACAGTGCCCGCCTACCTGTCGACGTCACTTCGAACACTGGGAATGGCTCTCGCGGTGACGGCAATCGCGATTGTCTTTGCTGTTCCACTCGGGATTTACATGGCAAAGCTCGCGTCTCCGCTGATGCGAAACCTGCTCGCCGTGGCGATTACCCTTCCACTGTGGGCTGGCTATTTGGTCAAGATTCTCGCCATGCGCCTTGTCTTCACCGAAAACGGCTTCATCAACTGGGCTCTGGGGTGGGCGGGAATCTCGAGCCCAGGCTTCAACATTTGGGTCGCGATCATCACGCTGACCTATTTGTGGTTTCCCTACATGGCCCTGCCGGTGTTCACGGCCATTCGCCAGATCCCCAACAGCCTTTTTGACGCCTCGGCTGACCTCGGCGCCCGCTCCTGGCCTACCATTTTCCGGGTTGTGATCCCACTGATTGTTCCGGCGATTATTGCGGGCTCGGTGTTCACCTTCTCACTGAGCCTGGGCGACTACCTCGCTGCCCGGTTTACCGGTGGAGCGACCCAAATGATCGGAAGCATCATCGCCTCGAACATTAACCTCAACCCGCCCGTCGCGGCAGCGTTTTCCATGGTTCCCATTGCTTTCGTCGTGATGTATCTCATGGTGGCTCGCCGAACCGGTTCGCTGGAGAGGATGTAGTCATGCTTCAGATGTCTAAGACCGGTCGCTGGGGCCTCGGGGCGATTGTCATCGCCGTTCTGGTCTTCATGTATCTGCCGCTGTTTGTCGTCATCATCAACAGCTTCAACAACAACCAGATTTCCTCCTGGCCGATCGAGGATTTTTCTCTTTATTGGTGGCAGTTCGCCGCGAACTATGAACCCATTCGCCTTGCCCTGTTGAACTCGGTGATTGTGGCGTTTGCGGCGATGGTGATCGCGGCCATGTTGGGGACGTTGGTCGCGTTTGCGCTCAATCGCTTTGAGTTCTTTGGAAAAGCGACGGTCAATCTGCTCGTCGTCTTGCCCATCGCTCTCCCCGGCGTGGTGACCGGTGTGGCGTTCTCCAACACCTACTCCAACTTCCTCTCACCGATTGGTATCGATATCGGCTACTTCGGTTTGATTGTTTCCCACGCCACCTTCTGCATCGTGATGGTGTTTAACAACGTGTTCGCCAGGCTCAAACGCCTTAACCCCAGCATGCAGGAGGCCTCAATGGACCTCGGTGCTGGGCTGTGGGAAACGTTCCGCCTGGTCACCTTCCCGCAGTTCCGCTCCTCATTTATTGCCGGAGCCCTGCTCGCGTTTGCATTGAGTTTTGACGAGGTTTACGTGACGATTTTCACTGCCCCACCTGGAGTGGACACCCTTCCGTTGTGGATCCTCAAAGAAATGGCCAGGCCGAATCAGGCGAGCGTCGTGAATGTGGTGGCGACCGTGGTAATACTTCTGTCGCTGATTCCCGTTTACATCTCCCAGCGTCTCGCCCGCGAAGACGACGCCCGCTGAGCCCTAGAACGCCGAGGTATAGGCGTTCAAGGCGGGCTGACCACCAAGGTGGGCATAGAGCACTCTTGAGCCCTCGGGGAAGTAACCTTCGCGAACCAGGTCAATGAGTGCCGCCATGGACTTTCCCTCATACACGGGGTCAGTAATCATGGCGTCCATTTGAGCAGCGAGACGGATGGCCTCGATGGTGCGAGGCCCAGCGACACCGTAGATGCCGTCGTCCCAACGATCGAGCAACACAATTTCCTCATCGGCAATGTCGCGGCCGAGGTCGATGGCCTGGGCAGTGCGGCGGGCGATACGCGCAATTTGCTCCCACGTCTTTTCGACCGTCGCCGACGCATCGATTCCAATGACGTCTTGGGCGCGGTCGCTATGGGCAAACCCCGCAATCATCCCGCCCTGGGTGGACCCGGTGACGGAGCACACGATGATGTTGTCGAACCGGAATCCCAAGTCGGCCTCTTGATCCTCCACCTCAAAGGCCCACGAGGCAAAACCAT
>JAYODB010000077.1:0-2969 GCA_038106075.1 Cellulomonadaceae bacterium
TCGGGTTCGGGGAAATCAACACTCGCCCTGGCTCTCGCCGGCGTCTTGGACCCGGTTGAAGACGGTGAGGCCTCAGGCGAGCTCCAGGTCGGCGGTTCCCCGTGGTCCAGCAGGTCCTCCCCGGTTGGCCTTGTTCTTCAACAGCCCGATAACCAAACGGTGCTGCACACGGTCGGTGACGATGTCGCGTTTGGGCTGGAAAACCTCGGTGTCGATCCTGGGGAGATTCCCCGTCGCATCCGGGAGGCCCTCGACACCGTCGGATTAGCGTTAGCGCTCGACCACCCCACCAAGGAGCTTTCGGGAGGTCAACGCCAGCGGCTTGCTCTCGCCGGGGCCATCGCCATGCGGCCGTCGCTGCTGGTTCTCGACGAGCCGCTCCAAGCACTCGACGACGAGGGGCGGGCGCAGGTGCTTGCGGCCGTGACATCACTTCGCGAGCGCGAGAACCTGACCCTGATTGTGGTCGACCACGAGCCCGGTGTCTGGCGCGAGTTCGTCGACCAGGTTGTGTTGGTCGACCGCGGAAGTGCGAGCGTTTATCCGGTGGCCTCGGCACCGATTGATTGGAATCGGCGTCTCACGCCTGCGAAGCCCCGGCGGCCTTCGTTCAGAAACACCCTGTGCGCGTGTGCCGAACTCGAGGCGGGCTACGACAGTCGCTTGCCTGGCCGGCATTCCCTTGAGGTCCGCTCTGGCGACATTCTTGCCATTACGGGCCCTAATGGGGCGGGAAAGTCGACTCTCGCGATGACTCTCGCCGGTCTCCTGCCACCACAAGCGGGTGAGGTCACAGCGCCAAAGGACCCTCACCGGCTGACATCGCGAGACCTGGCCTCGAAGGTGTCGTTTGTTCCTCAAAACCCCGCCCTGCACCACCTCGGATCGACGGTGAGAGAAGACCTTCAGATCTCTCTGGCCCTCGCCGAGGAACCCCTTCGCACACTAGAGAGGTTTGAGCGTTGGCTCGAGCTGTTTCAGCTGGGAGGTCTGCTTGAGAGACATTCGGCGTCCCTCTCCGGAGGGGAAGCAAGGCGGTTGGCGCTGGCAAGTGCGACCATTGCGGGGCAAGCTCTTCTCATTCTCGATGAACCGAGCCAGAGTCTCGATGCCGAGGCAAAGCGGTCACTAGTTGAGCTCTTACGACTCTTGGCACACGAAGGTTCAGCGATTGTGTTGGTCACCCACGACCGCGACCTCATCTCTGCTCTCGGAGCAAAGGAATACCGGCTTGTGTCCGCTCAAGAGGCGAAATCTGATCGTCAGAGACAGCGTGTTCCGGGGTGGCTTCAGCGAGCAAACCCTCTCTCACTGATGGGGGCTGCGACGGCCGTCGCCGTCGGACTCATTGCCCAAGTGGAGGCCCTCTATTCGGCAATCGCGTTGGGGCTCATTATTGCTGTGTTGGTTGCGAGCGGAGCCGTCGCGATGAGGAGCCTGATTCGACTGATTCCGGTGGGGGTGGCAGCGGTTTTTGCCGCGATCACGATTGCCTTCTACGGCGAGACCAGCGGCGACGCGGTGTGGGCGTGGGGAATTATTGAGGTGAGTGAGGGATCGCTCCACCTCGCGCTCTCGACCCTGTTGCGCATTGCGGCAATAGCGATACCCGCGGTCGTCCTGTTTTCTCACGTTGATCCGACCCGGCTGGCTGATGGCCTCAGTCAAATCTTGCGTCTTCCCGACCGATTTGTGGTGGGCGCCCTCGCTGCGGTTCGACTCGTCAATGTGTTGGGAGATGACTACCGTCAACTCGTTGCGACCAGGCGCTCTCGAGGTGTGGGTGAACGGCGAAAGTGGAGCCGCATTCCCGCCGACGTGTTCTCCATTTTGGTGATTGCTCTTCGGCGTGCCCGCGTTCTCTCTCTCGCCATGGATGCCCGAAATTTTGGCGTAGCACAACGAACTCACTATCGACGAAGCGTCTGGCGAGCAGGTGACACTGTCATTGTGGCTCTTGGAGTGGCCGTCATCGTGGCGGCCCGTTGGGGAACCTCTATGTTCTCGGGAGTGAGCTGAGCGTGCGGGAACTCATCGTGGTGGACGGCCGCAGCGGGTCGGGCAAGACACAGTGGGCTTCCAATCTCGCCTCAGCGAGGGGTTTCGAGGTGTTGAGTTTGGACGAGGTGTACCCCGGCTGGGATGGCTTGGACGCGGGGCAAGCGCTCGTCTCTCGCCATCTCCTCCCGCAGTGGTTCGAGTGCGGGGAAGTCGACGTGCCCCAGTGGGATTGGGTCCACGCAACGTATCGAAGGGCGAGACGCCTGGTCTCTCCCCACGGCCTCATCGTTGAGGGCTGTGGGTCGTTGACCGAGGTCACCGCGACCCAGGCGAGCGAATCGGTGTGGCTCGAGGCCTCTGACGACGAGCGATTTGAAAGAGCCATGGCTCGAGATGGCGAGAGCTATCGACCCCACTGGCGGCGCTGGGCTCTGCAGGAAGAGCGTTTTCTCTCTCTTCACCAGTCGCCCGATCGGGCAAGTCAGGTGATCGAGACTTAGGCCCAGCCCAGGGCGTGGAGTTGTTCGTCGTCGATTCCGAAATAGTGCGCGATTTCGTGCACGAGAGTGACGTGAATCTCGCGCTTGAGCTCCTCTAACGATTCGCTGATGTCAATGAGAGGAGCCCGGTAGATCACGATGCGGTCCGGAAGTTCACCGTAGCCATAGTCACTGCGCTCAGTGAGGGCGACGCCTTCGTACACTCCGAGAATGGTCTCCCCGTCGGGAGGAGTTTCATCCACGAGAAAGACGACATTGTCCAGACCCGCGACCATGTCGTCGGGGAGGAGGTCGAGTTGTTCGACCACCATCGCTTCGAATTCGTGGAGATTAGGCCATTCCATGGGGTGAGTAACGGGGCTTGAACCCGCGACCTCCTGGACCACAACCAGGCGCTCTACCAACTGAGCTATACCCACCATGTGCCCTGAGGGCAACTGGATAAGTGTAATACAGCGCGGCTTAGTT
>JAYODB010000020.1:0-19678 GCA_038106075.1 Cellulomonadaceae bacterium
GCTGCTCCCCGCTCGTGGACCGTTGCGCTTCATCAGCTGAGACAACCCACCACAGAGCGGAGGGGTCGACGAGGTGACGCAGTGATTCCATCGAGCTCGCCGAGGTCGCCCACCACACTTCGGTGGTAGTCGCGTCGACGTCGTCCGTGGGGCCTGGGGTGCGGCGGGAAATGTCGATGGTGGGGCGGTTTCCCTGTGCCGTCGCGTTGATGGCCTCAGAGATGGTCGATGTGGCGATCTTTTCTGACCTAATCAGAACGCGGAGGCTCCAGCCAGCTTCGTTCGCGGTGTGAACCGCGAGGCCCAGCAGGGGCATGTATCCCACACCCAGGAGGAACGGGGTGTGGTCATCAATGACGACGGTCAGACGGGGGTGTGCGTCTGCGGGGGCGCCAAAAATCGGGAGGGGAGCGTATTCGGGGTGGAGAGATTCGCGGAAGATGCGGCCCGAACGGGTCGCAAGCCGCCCCTCGTCTCGGCCGTGAATCATGTAGTGGGTGAGCGGGTTCGAGCGAGACTCCCTCACGTCGCGGTAGCGCTCGATGTAAAAACGTGTGTCAAAACGTGGAGAGGGGTTTAGGCCCTTGCGCCAGCCAAAAAACATGTAGTGCAAGAGAGGCGAGGGGCTCAAGAGTGCCGCCGTGCTTTGACGGCGATACCAGCTCGCATCGAAGACGTCAGAGTTCTTGATGTCGCCTAAAAGTCCCAGGAAATTGTGAATGCGACCACTCAGCGCGTTTGAGGCCATAAAGGGAATCCTTCCACGGCTTGACCGGCGGAGACCGTAGGGTAAGTATGGCAGACCGGGGTTTTTAGACCCGGGAGGGCGGGTGATTTCACCCCCGCATAGAGGGGATGGCGCGATGGCGAATGAGCCACTGGTCAGTGTTGTCCTCGTCAACTTTCGCGGCGCCCACGACACCCTCGAAGCCATCTCGGGCCTAAAGGCACTCAACTGGCCCAAGGACTCGCTCGAAATCGTCGTCGTCGACAACGCCTCGGGTGATAACTCGGTAGAAGTTCTGCGATCGGGAGCGCCCGACATTGTCTTGGTCGAATCCGACACGAACTCGGGTTTCGCGGGAGGCTGCAACCTCGGTGTTCAACGCAGTCGCGGTGAGGTTGTGGCGTTTTTGAACAACGACGCGAAACCCGACCCCGATTGGATCGTTCGAGGGGTCGAGACCCTCATGTCGGGGCCCCGCGTGGGAGCAGTCGCCAGTCGAGTGCTGGATTGGGAGGGCAACACCATCGACTACGCCGGGGCCGGGCTCACCTGGTATGGCATGGGATACCGCCCACTCTCCGGACACCCCGCGAACCGCAAGAAAGAAGCCACACGTGGACCGGTGCTCTTCGGCACGGGCTCGGCGATGATCGTCCGCCGAGACGTCTATGAAGATCTTGGTGGTTTCGACGAGGACTTCTTCATGTTCTTCGAAGACGTCGACTTCGGCTGGAGGCTGAACCTCCGCGGCTACGAATACCTCTACGAACCAGACTCCCTCGTCTTCCACAAACACCATCAGTCAATGAAGGGTGTGGGAAGCCACAAAGAGGAATACCTCCTCGAGCGCAATGCGCTGATGTGTCTCTATAAGAACCTTGGGCAGGACAAACTGCGCACCGTGCTACCCGCAGCGATGCTGATGTCGACCAGGCGGGCCGTGTCTCGCACTGGCATCGATACGGAATCGTTTGACCTGCGTCGACCAAGCGACGACACGACTCCCGACCCGCTCAACCTCGTGCCACTCATGGCCTTCGACCAGTTCCTCGAGAAGTTACCTTCACTCAAAGCGAAGCGAGCAGAAGTCCAGGCCTCGCGGGTGGTGTCAGATGTGCAGATGTGGAAGCTTTTTGGCGAGCCAGAAGCTCCGATGTCGACCGAACCGAACTATCTTCGAGGCTATGACTCTCTCCAGGCGGTTTTTGACATGGTGAGCGACCCCGTCGCGACCACGGTGCTGGTGATCACCGGTGACCCCTTAGGCGAGAAGCTCTCAGGCCCCGGTATACGCGCCTGGCACATGGCGAAAGCGTTGAGCGCCTCCCACGATGTGACGCTTGTCACCCTCACCGAACTGGGCTCGGTCGACCACACGGGCTTTGACGTGGCGAAAGTCACCCCAGGAGATGAAAGAGAGTTCGCGAAGTGGGAAGCCTGGGCGGACGTCATCATCTTCCAAGGCCACGCCCTCGACCTCTTTGACACCCTTCGTCGCTCCACCAAGCGCCTCGTTGTTGACGTGTATGACCCGATGCACAACGAACAGCTCGAGCAGGCGAGGCACCTCCCCGAAGCGGAATGGTCCGCTCAGGTGGCTGACGCCACCCAGTCAATTTCTGGCCAGCTTCTCCGCGGCGACTATTTCCTCTGCGCCTCGGAGAGGCAGCGGCACTTCTACCTGGGCCAGCTCACCACGCTCGGTCGGGTTACCCCTCAGAGCTATCGTGACGACCCGCACCTCGAGCGTCTGATTGGAGTCGTCCCCTTCGGTATCCCCGATGCGGACCCCACCCACGACTCTAAAGTGCTCCGCGGGGTGGTGCCCGGTATCGGGAAAGACGACCTGGTGCTTCTGTGGAGTGGGGGTCTCTACAACTGGTTTGACCCTCTGACCCTGATCCGCGCGGTCGCGCAGCTCTCCAAGACCGAAAAGCGGGTGAAGCTCTTCTTCCAAGGAACCAAACACCCCCACCCGGGTGTCCCCGAAATGCCGATTGTCGAGCAGTCGCGGGCCTTAGCGAAGGAATTAGGAGTCGAGGGCACCCACGTGTTCTTCAACGACTCCTGGGTCGACTACTCGACCCGCCACAACTACCTGCTCGAAGCAGACGCGGGTGTGTCCACACACCGTTCCCATTTGGAAACCGAGTTCGCCTTCCGCACCAGAGTGCTCGATTACCTCTGGGCCGAGTTGCCGATGGTGCTCACCGAAGGCGACCACTTCGCGGACCTTGTTGAGAAGGAAAACCTCGGTGTGGTGGTTCCGGCTGACGATGTGGATGCTCTCTCGGCGGCGCTGAAGAAGGTGCTCACCAACGAATCGTTCCGCACCAAAGCGAAGGCCAACATTCGTAAGGTGCGTGATCAGTATCGCTGGGCGAATACCCTTCAGCCGCTGCTTCGGTATGTGGCGAAGGTGGGTGCTCCTGACGAACCTCCCGTGGCTCCCCGCGAGGGCACCGTGCGCTACTCGCCTCTTCGCCCGCCGCGCACTCGATTCCGCGCGGGAGATATCGGCCGGGGAATCCAGAGGCTCGCGCGCGGTGAATTTATGTTGATTCTTCGAGCCATCAAGCGACGGCTCGTTCGCTGAGCGTGTCCGGCACGATGAAGGTCGCGGTGGCGATGGCCACCTTCAACGGCGCACGCTTCCTTGAGGTCCAACTGCGCAGCATCTTTGACCAGACTCGTCTGCCCGACGAAATTGTCATCTCCGACGACGGCTCGACTGACGAGACCCTGAAGATTGCTCGGTCGTTTCGTCAAGAAGCGAAGCGCAAAGGAATTGCCCTCTCGGTGGTCTCACGGAAAGGAACTCCCGGGGTCGTTGCCAACTTTTCCCACGCCGTGGACAAAACCTCCGCAGAGCTGATCGCGCTCGCCGACCAAGATGACGTGTGGCTCCCCGGCAAAATCCAATCCCTGGCAACGCTTCTCGAATCGGACGATTCGCTCTTGATGGTCCACTCGGACGCCGAATTGGTCGATGAGGCTGGCCAACCCATCGGTATGGGAGTCCTCGAGAGTCTGCGGATCACGGGTGGTGAAAAACATCACCTGATGACCGGCCATGGGATTCGCGCTCTCACCAGGCGCAATTTGGTTACCGGCTCCACATCGATGATTAGGCGTGACCTCGTTGCAAAAGCGGGAGCGATTCCCCAGGGATGGTTGCACGACGAATGGTGGGCTCTGGTGGCAGCGGAGTCTGACGGGCTTCTCCTCGACGCTCGGGTGTTCCAGAGCTACCGCCAGCACGATGACAACCAAGTGGGGGCGACTCAGTCGGGCTGGGCACGACTCAAAGAGCGCTTTGGCGAGCCGCAGAGGGTTTTTCGAGAGCGCCACCGAGTCCGACACGACGGTTTGCGCTCTCGCCTTGCAACGAGATCGTGGTCGGGTTCCGCAGAGGCGAGAAGGCTGTTGGAGGGAAGGCTTCACCACTACAGCTGGCAGGCTACTCTTCCCGCCTCTCGCCTGCAGCGAATAAGCCCTGTGATGGGCAAGTTGATTCGCGGTGACTACGCGACCTATCGCCGCGGAGTATTCGATGCGATGAGAGACCTTTTTCAACCCGCGGGCTGACGACACCACGACACGGCCGAGCCCTCGAAATACCCAGAAAAAAGGCCCCTCACCCCTACCGTTAGTGGGGTGAAGCGTTGGTTGAAGGTTTTTGGCGTGCTCGCCCTCGGTGTCGTCATGGCACTGGGCGGTCTTCCATTTGCTCCCTCCATCGGATCGAGCGTGGCATATGCCTCCGAACCCACTCCCGCGCTTGAGCACGCAGCCACCAACGGCAGCGTGGTGGTCGGCGCCGACGCGGATGGAAAACTCTGGTGGTCCGGTGACGGCGGGAAAGACGGCACCTGGAACAACTCCGGCACCGCCCTGGATAAAAACGGCGTCACCTCGCTGATTTGGACAGGTAACCAGTTCATCGCGACCTCATTCTTCTCCTTCGCCCGCTCCCCTGACGGGAAGAACTGGACGGTTCGTGTCTTCCCGCTGGGAGAAGCGTTTGACCCGGGCAACATCATCAGCGACGACGAATTCTTCGCGAGCGGCACGATGAGTGTCGACGAAATCCAGGCCTTCATCGACGACAAAATCGACACCTGTCGTGACGGCTACGTCTGCCTCGACGCGTTCACCCAAGACACCTACGACCGTGAGGCCACCGTGTTGTGCAAGGCCTACGAGGGTGAAAACGGCGAGAGCGCTGCCGAGATCATCTTCAAGGTCTCAGAAGCCTGCGGTGTCTCAGCTGAGGCGCTGATTGTTCTGATCCAGAAGGAAATGGGGCTCGTCACCCACACCTGGCCCTCGAGCTGGCGTTATGACAAGGCCACCGGTTATGCCTGCCCCGACACTGCCCCCTGTGACACCCGCTACTACGGGTTCTACAACCAGGTCTACAACGCGGCCAAGCAGTTCAAGCGCTACGCCAACCCTCCTGGAACCAGTCGCTTCTTCACTTGGTTCCCCGTGGGCACCACCTCGAACGTTCGTTGGCATCCGCGCACGTCCTGTGGCACGACTCCTGTGACCTTCAAGAACCAGGCCACGGCCGGTCTTCACTACTACACGCCCTACACCCCGAACTCGGCCGCGATGACGAACCTCACCGGCACGGGTGATAGCTGCTCGAGCTATGGAAACCGAAACTTCTGGCGTCTTTACAACTACTGGTTCAACGACACCAGTGAATTTGGAACCTTTGTCACCACCCACGACGGCAAGCTCCTCGCCGTTGATGGCGACGGTTATTTGGCCTCCTCCACCGATGGGGTGACCTGGATTCGCACCGGAACGGTTCCCAGTGTCGGTGGCTCAAACCGCGTCGCCGAGTTCGGTTTCACCGATGAAGGCAACATCGCGGTCCTCACCGTGAAGGGTGAGGCCTACGAGACCGATGATTTGAACAACTGGGATTCGCTCGAGGTGGTCCAGAACACCGAGTCAAAGACCTTTGTCACCACTCATACCGTGAAGTCAGGCGACACCGTCTGGGCCATCGCCAGAGCCAACGGCGTGAGCGTCCAGGCCGTGGTCGATGAGAACAATCTCCCGAGCGGCGGATCATTGATTTCGATTGGCCAGTCGCTCACCATCACCAAGACCGGTGAGGTCTCTCAGGTGACAAGCCCGATCGAACCCCACGCGTCACACGTGTCGCTCGCATCACTCGGCATTGAGACCTCGTCGAGTTCGTCCACCGAACAGAGCACGACGGACTCCTCAAGCGAATCGACGGACACTTCCACTGATTCCACGACCGACTCGACGACGACCGAAGAGACCACCACGGAGGAGACCTCCACCCGGGTGTTGAAGCCTCTCGTTACTCAGCAGGGCTCGTCCGACACGGTCTATGTGGTGAAGAAGGGTGACACCCTGATCCGCATCGCCTTCCGAAACGGAACGACGGTGTCGAAGATCGCGAGCTGGAACTCGATTCGAAACGTGAACCTCATCCGGGTTGGCCAGCGCCTGATCGTGGGTCAAGCCTCAGCAACCCAGTCGTTCCACGAGGTCGAATCGGGCGACACCGTGTCGATCATCGCGGATGTGCGCGATGTGAGCGTGGCGAAGATTCTCTCGCTGAACCCCTCACTCCAGTCGAACTCCACCCTTGTGGTCGGTTCGCTGGTGCGGGTGGACTAGCTAGCGCTTCTTCTTGAGACGCTCTTCGGTTTCGCGCAGTTCGTGACGGAGCAATGCAATTTCGCGTGCCAAATCGGTGGTCATCTTGTCGAACCACAACAGACGGCGATATTGGTGAACCACGTAAAACATCATCGCGACGATGAAGAGGTAGAGCAGCAGGTCGCTGCCCTCCTTGATACCTAGGAGGGTAGCCGTGCCAAAGAGGAGGTCGGGAACCAGCACCAACACAATGCCGCCGACCAGGGCGAGCCCGAGGAAAAGACGGCGGATTGCTTGCGACTTCGCGGTGGGTTTCGAGCGAAGCAGATAGAAGGCAATCCCTAAGAGGGCGATGAGTAGAACCCATTGGCTGAGCATGCTGATTCCTCCTATGACCGCACCAGAAGATCAAAAAGAATGTTGATCGAGTTCAACACCGACTGGCCTTTGGCTTTGGAATAGTCGGTGTAGAGAACCTCGACGGGGTATTCCTTCCACGCCAGTTTGCTCTTGGCCAACTGGTGGACGATTTCGGTGGCGTGGCTCATCCGGTCTTGAATGAGGTTCACGTGTTCGAGCGCATCGCGTCGCAGTACGCGAAGCCCGTTATGGGCGTCGGTGAGTTGAAGCCCCGTGATGATGCGGGTGATGATGACGGCGACCTTGAGCACAATCTTCTTTTTGAGCCCGGGCTTTGTGCGCTTGTCGAGGAAACGGGAACCAAAGACAATCGGGCAGCCTTTGCGGCGAGAGTAGGAGAGCATGTCCAGCACGTCTTCGACACGGTGCTGGCCATCCCCGTCGAAGGTAACGACGTACTCCATGTCATCTTGGGCTCTGGCGTGGACGATGCCGGTTTGAAGCGCTGCCCCCTGGCCGAGGTTCATCGGGTGGCGAATGACCGTGGCTCCTGCCTTTTCGGCTATGGCGGCTGAGTTGTCGGTCGATCCGTCGTCGATACACACAACATGGTCAAATTCTTTGTGCAGGCCGTCGATGACGCCCTTGATGACGGCTTGTTCGTTATACAGAGCAACCACCACATAGACACCCGGATTTTTCCGGGTGCGCATGCGCGTGGTGGTCGCCATCTGGCTATTGTCCCAGACTGAGCGCTAGAGCGCGCGGCGAAGTTTCGCCCTAGGGCCCTCTTCGGATTCGTAGACGCGCTTTACACCGTCACCCATGGCCTCTTCGATGATCCGCACGTCACGGATGAGCTTGGTCAAACCACCGGGCTCAAGCGACGCTCCGTGGTCGGTGCCCCACATCGCGCGATCCAGGGTGATGTGACGCTCGAGTGCGTCAGCTCCCAGAGCCACGGCAGCGAGGGAGACCTGCAGGCCCGTTTCGTGTCCGGAATAGCCCACGGGAACGCCGAAGCGCTCGCGCAGGGTGGTAATCATCCGCAGGTTGGCTTCTTTCGGGTCAAGCGGGTAGGTCGAGGTGGCGTGCATCAACACGAGCTTGTCGGTACCCACCACGGCCACCGCCTGGTCGATTTCGTCCATGGTCGACATGCCCGTGGAGAGAATGATCGGCTTTCCGGTGTCGCGCAACGCTTCGAGCAACGGAATATCGGTGATCGAGGCGCTCGCGACCTTGTGCACGGCAACACCGTGGTCTTCGAGGAACTCGACGGAGGGAACATCCCACGGGGAGGCGAACCACTCGAGGCCCTTGGCGGCCGAGTAGGCGGCGATTTCCTTGTATTCCGCGTCGCCGAATTCGACTCGGTGCTTGTATTCCAAATACGTCATCACGCCCCACGGGGTGTCGCGCTCGACGTTCTTCTGGTTTTCCGGGGTGGAAATGTCTGGGGTGCGCTTTTGGAACTTGACCGCCTGGCAGCCTGCTTCGGCGGCGACGTCGATCAGCTTCTTGGCGTTGTCCAATTCACCGTTGTGGTTGATGCCGATTTCGGCGATGACGTAGCAGGGGTGTCCCGCGCCAATGGTGTGGTCACCGACGGTGACGGTAGGGGTGCTCATCGCTTAGTTTCTTGCCTCTCGGTTCATGCCCAACAACACTAGGTCGCACAATTCTCTCACCGCTCCCTCGCCCCCGCGGTGACGCAGGGTGATTCGCGCGAGGTCACGCACAGACGGGTGAGCGTCAGCCACGACCACGGGCCAGCCCACCAGTTCGAGGCAGCCGCGGTCGTTGATGTCGTTTCCCACAAACACAGTGCGCTCGGGGGCGTAGCCCTTTTCACCAAGCCACGTCGATAGGGCTTCTGCCTTGTCACTAAGGCCCTGGAGCACGTCGATGCCGAGCTTTTCAGCTCTTCGGGCGACGACGGGGTTTTTCTCGGTGGAGAGAATCAGCATCGGCACACCGGCCTGCGTCAGCATGCCCACACCCATTCCGTCTTCGCGTTTGACTCGGACAGATTCGACTCCTGATTCGTCGACGAAGACCCGGTCGTCGGTGTGGACGCCATCAAAATCAAAGACCACGACGTCGACAGGCCCAATCCCGTGAGAGGGGACCGCGGATGAGGCGATGATCCGGGCGAGTTCGAGCTCGTCGTGAGAGTCAATCTCCATGGCGTTTCTAGTGGCCACTTCGACGACTCCGATTCGGCCGTGGAAGCGACTGCCCGATTCCCTAATCCCGGCTGCCCGGAAGACGTAGAAGGCTCCCGTTTCCAAGATGCGGCGGGGGAGGTCTTGCCTCCGGGGCCGAGACGACGCTTCGTGGCCGATGGGCTGGAACGCTCCGTCTCTCTCCTCCCAGCGGAAACCGTGGTCTTCCACGCCGGAGAATGCCACGTCGAATTCGCCGCCAGACACCATCGAACACGCCGCACTGAGGTCTTTTGGGTCGATAAAGGGGGAGGTGGCTTGAATAAACACCACAATCTCCGCGTCGGGAAGTTCACCAATCGCGTGGAGGATGGCCGATTCGCTCGATGCCGTATCGCCCGAAATGTCATCGGGCCGGGCAATCACCCCAGCTCCTGCCGCCTGGGCAACGGCCGCAATCCGCTCGGAATCCGTTGAGATATAGACCTCATCGATTCCATCGGCCGCCTGTGCGGCCTGAATCGCCCTCGTGACGAGCGGGATTCCGCCGACAGGTTGGAGGTTCTTGTCGGTGATGCCTTTGGAGCCACCCCGAGCAGGAATAATCGCCACCGTGCTCACTCGGCCAGACTACCGGGCCCGTGACGGGCGAGGGCGCTAGGGTATCGACATCATGAGCGACCCCACGGCGAGGCCACTCGAGCTCCCGTCCCGCAGAGCGAGGGCGTGATGGCGATTACGCGTCTTCTTGGCTCCATCGCCAACTATTCCTGGGGTGGTGCGGGCTCGATTTCGAGTCTCCTCGGCTGGGGCCCTTCGGGTGACACCGAAGCCGAATGGTGGCTGGGTACGCACCCTCTCAGGCCCTCACACGTGGAGTCTGGGGAAAGCCTCACGCAGTGGCTGGGAGCTCACACTGAGAGCACGCAGCTGGCGTATCTGTTCAAAATCTTGGGCCCCACCTCACCCCTCTCCCTCCAAGTCCACCCCAGCGCCGAACAGGCGAGGGAGGGCTTTGCTCGCGAGGAGTCTGAGGGAATTCCTCTCGATGCTCCGGAGCGGCTCTATAAGGACCCCCACCCCAAACCTGAGCTCGTTGTGGCCATTGGAGGGCCGTTTCACGCGCTCGCGGGCATTCGACCCGTCGAGGTCACAATCGAGTTCTTGGAAGGGCTCATTGGTGAGGGTGACGTCCCCGCCATCGATGGCTGGATGGAGAAGCTCTCCAGCTGGGCTCCCGAGGAAGTTGTTGGCTGGCTTCTTTCCGATTCAGCAGATGTCGAGGCGTTGCTAGCTGAGCTCGCTCAGCTCGCTGAGAAAGACGACACCCTCGGAAGGCTTCACCGTCACTACCCCGGCGACCCAGGAATCGCCGTGGGGCTCATGATGCACCGGCTCACCCTGTTACCGGGAGAAGCCGCCTTCCTCGACGCCGGTCAACTCCACGCCTACCTCGATGGTTTCGCCATTGAACTTATGGCCCCAAGCGACAACGTCCTTCGAGGCGGGCTGACCCCAAAGCACGTGGATGTTGAGGCGTTGATGACCGTTGCCGATTTTGAGCCGGTCGGCCCTCCAGTTCTGGAGCCCGTCATGAGCCCAGGGGGAGGCGTGACGTACCAACCCGAGGGCCACGCCATGAGCCTGTCGCTGCTCGAGGGCACCGAGGTCAGTGCCGAGAAACCCCTTCAGGGCCCGGTGGTGGTGGTAGCAACCGAGGGTGAGTGGAGCGTCGACGACGGCTCCGGCTCTCTCTCAGTCAAGAAAGGTGACGCCTGCGTGGTGGCATCTCCCGGGTCAACCCTTCGACTCTCCGGTTCGGGCCAGATTTGGTGGGCCTTCGCCGACTAAAGTTTGACGGGTGAAACTCTTGGTCACCGGCGGAGCCGGATACATCGGCGGACACACCGTCCACTCCCTCCTGAGGGAAGGTCATCAGGTAGTCGTCCTGGACGACCTGTCCTTGGGTCGCCGCGAGGTCGTGCCGGAGGGTGTGCCGCTAATCGAAGGATCCACCACGAATCCAGGGGCGCTCGATGAGGCGTTTAGCCACGGGATCGACGGCGTTGTGCATTTCGCCGCATTCAAACACGCCGGGGTCAGTGTCGAACAGCCCCTGCACACCTACCAGGAGAACGTGGTGGGCATGCTTCGTCTGCTCGAAGCGATGGGCCGCCACGGGGTGAACTCGATTGTCTTTTCCAGCTCCTCCTCGGTCTATGGCGACGTGGATGCTCCCGTAATCCCGGAGGATGCTCCGAAGAACCCCGTGTCGCCCTATGGGGAGTCAAAACTCATCGGCGAGTGGATGCTTCACAACCAGGAGGTCGCGACGGGCATCAAGCACTGTTCGCTCCGCTACTTCAACGTTGTCGGCTCCGGTGTTGCCGGCATCTACGACACGAGCCCCTACTCGCTTCTCTCGATGGTGTTCGCCGCGCTCGAGCGCGGTGAGGCTCCGAAGGTGTTTGGCACCGACTACCCCACCCCCGATGGCACCTGCATTCGCGACTACATTCACGTCCAACACCTAGCCGACGCGCACGTGGTCGCGATCGAGAAACTCGTGACTGGCCAGCAGATTGAGACCGCCTACAACCTCGGCACCGGAACGGGCACGAGTGTTGCCGAGATGATGCTTGAGGTGGCACGCGCCACTGGTGTGGACTTCACCCCTCACGCCGATCCGCGCCGCCCGGGTGACCCGGTCAAGGTCGTGGCCTCGGGGGAGAGGGCAGCCAAGGATTTGGGCTGGTCGATGGAGCAGTCTGTTGAAGACATGGTGAGCTCGGCGTGGAGAGAATATTCGGCCGCGCACGGCGTGTCGTTGTAACCGATTCCACCGTCTTTTTTGTCTGTTTTTCAGGCCAAAAAAGGCTTCCGCCTCGGTAAAAAGCTATTTATGTTCGATTTTGGGACTTAATAAGCTTCAACTCTCACTCAAACTCGGACTTGACGCGGGGGTAATTACACCGGTGTAATACTGGCAACGCCGTGGCCAGGACGGCGTTAGCGAAGGAGAGTCGAGTGGCGGAATATCGCAACTCTGTGCCCGACAACTGGTTTGTTGACCCGGTCAATCTCGGGATTCCTGGCCTCCGCGGCGATGACGATGGTGCCCTCGCCTGGCAGGCCGACGCGCTGTGCGCGCAAACGGACCCCGAAGCGTTCTTCCCCGAAAAGGGCGGTTCGACCCGCGAGGCAAAGAAGATTTGCCAACAGTGCGAGGTGAGCGCGCAATGCCTCGAATACGCCCTCCAAAACGATGAACGTTTTGGTATTTGGGGTGGCCTGTCCGAGCGCGAACGTCGCCGCTTGCGCCGGCGAGCCTAACTGGGGATGCGTCGAGCGGTCCACGCCGTCGTCATTGTGCGACGACGAGGCGACCGCCTGATCCAAACCCTCGAAGCCATTCGAGGCCAGTCCCGCAGGCCCGACACGATCACCGTAGTCGACCTCACCGGGGAGGCGAGCTCCGAGGAAGTCTTTCGCGAACAGCTCGGCCGTGACAGCACGGTCACCATCGTTGCCGGGCGACCCTCCATGGGCTGGTCCGAGGCGCTCAACCTTGGCCGTGAGAGCCTGCCGGAGGCGGGCTGGGCGTGGGTGCTGCGCGACGACACAACCCCGGAGCCCGAGGCCTTGAAAGCGCTGACCACCACGGTCGACGGCGCCCCTTCGGTGGTCATCGCCGGACCCAAGCAGCGCATGGCGGACCAGCCAGGATGGTTGCGGGAGTTTGGCGAAACCATTACCCAATGGGGCCAGCGCCAAGCCATCGTTGACCGAGAGCTTGACCAGGGCCAATACGACCGAATGAGCGACGTGCTCGCCGTGGGTGACGCGGGTGTTCTGCTCAGTCTCTCCGTGCTCGACGAGCTCGGAGGAGCCGACACAGGGCTCGACCCACTAGATGCCCCGCTCGATTTAGGTATTCGCGCCAGGCTCGCCGGCCACCGAGTCGTCGCCGTCCCCAAATCGGTCATCACCGTCGAGCGTGGCCCCGCCGATTGGAAGGCGGGAAAGAAGCTCGGCTCGGCGCAAATGTATCGACTCGACCGCCAGGCGTGGCTTTACCGCCGCTTCGCCTACGCCCCGTGGTGGGCTCTCGTCCCCATCATTCTTCTCACCCTGCCGAACTCGGTCGCTCGAGCAGCTTGGCATTTCGCGACGAAGCGCCCTGACTTCGCCATTGCTGACGTCCTCGGGACGATTGCCGCATTACTCCAATTGCCGAGAGCCGTCGTGGCGAAGATGCGTCTCGATCGCTCCCGCAGTGCCGGTTGGTCGGCTATTCGACCGCTCCGAATGTCACCCACCGAGCGCAGACGCCGCCGCCAGCTGGAATCTGAAGCGAGTTTTGCCAGAGCCGAAGAGCGAGCGCTCGTGCTCACCCGGCCGGCGTTCTGGCCAAGCGGCCTGTGGTTGATCGTGGGACTCGCGGGCTTTGGAGCACTCCTCTCGGGTCCCCTGTTTGGCGCAAACGCCTTGCGCGGCGGCGGGCTCCTCCCCTTGGGGCACGACCTCGATGCCCTATGGGCTGAAGCCCGTTGGCTTCAGCCAGACACGGTATTCGGTGTCTGGGGCGAGCGGCTGATCCCCGCCGACCCCGGTTTGCTGATTGTCGCGGCGGTCGGGTCGCTCAGCTGGTGGAACCCTTCGCTCGCCCTGGTCTGGATGTGGATTCTTGCTCCGCTCATCGCCGGTCTCGTGGCCTGGTGGGCGGGCGCCCAACTACTTCGTCGTGCTTTGCCGACCACTCTCTTCGCCGTGCTGTGGGTGCTCCAACCCAGTTTTCTCTCGGCTCTGGGAGAAGGCCGATTCTTTGGCGTAGTTCTCCACATCGCCCTACCGTGGTTCGTGGCGACCGCAGTGACCGCCCACACGTCCTGGCAGCGCGCCGCCCAGGCGGGTTTCGCCACTGCTGTCGTCACCGCGGCGGCCCCTGTGCTCTGGCCGGCGGTGATCGCGGGGTGGGTATTGGTGTTGCTCATTGCCGGCTGGCGTGACCCGATTCGTGCCGTCGCGGGAACCCTTCCGCTCGCTCTTCTTCCCTCACTCGTGCTGTTTCTTCCGCGTTTCCTGGCTCCCAGCGAGATTGCCCTGCTACCCGGTTTGGGACGCTACTTCGCTGATCCCGGCCCCGAAATGGTGTCCGATGCGGTTGCGTGGTGGCAGACACTCTTTGGTTGGTCTTCCGCTCCGACGCCACCGGCGTTGATTCCCGTGGGGGTGGATTGGACTCTGCTCACGGTGGTGGGAGGAATTCCCCTGCTGGCGGTGGCCCTCGCGAGCGTGGCGATTCGTCGCAGTGACATCGTGCTCACCACGAGCCTGCTGGTGAGCTCCGGGCTACTCATCGCGGCAGTCGTCCCACAGGTCAACCAGGGCTACCTCGGCAGCGAACCGGTGGGGCTGTGGCAGGGCTCGGGTGCCCTGCTCGTAGGGCTCGGGCTCTCTCTCGCGGTCGCTGCCGTCATAGACCACATCACCCCAGAGCGGTGGGAGTTTGGCCGCCGCGCCACGGCGCTGCGCGTATCGGGAGGGGTGCTCACCGTCGTCGTCGCGGCGGGGTCGTTGATGGCGATCGCGGGGGAAGCCACCCGAGCCTGGTCGGATGCTCCAGTTGTCGAGGAATCCGAGCAGAGGACACTTCCGGCTCTAGTTGCGGCTGAGGCGATTTCCACTCCAGACCAGTACACGCTCGTTATCGACGAAGTAGACGGTGGCTATGCGGTCTCCACCACGCAGGGAGCCGGGTTGTTCCTCGAGACCCAGAGCACCCTCTATCGTCTGCGCCCGCTCGAGCTCTCGCAAAGCTCCTATGACCTGGCGACGATTGCCGCTGCCATCGTTCAGCCCTCAGCCGCCGACCCGCTGCCCACGCTTCGAGCGCAGGGCATCAGGTTCATCCTCTTTAGGGGGGACCCAGAGAGCGACGCGGCGCTCGCGATGGGACGACGAGCCGAGTTCGTGCCCTCGGGGCAGAGCGAAGCGGGTGTCCTGTTCAAAGTCCAGGGGGTGGCCGAGCGACCCGCCACGGAGGTGGTTCGGACCCCTTCCCAGGCATCTCTCGATTCTCTGCTTTGGATTACCTGGCTTCTGTGGGGTGTGCTGGCTCTTCCGACCGAACGGACCCCGAGGCGGGTGAGCGAGGAAGGCGATAGCGAGTCGACGCTGGCCTCTGCGCTCGAGGAGGACACCGATGAGTGATCCGACAGCACGGCCCATTCAACCCACCCTCGGCCGACTTGCCTCCTCGGTCTTGGGCCTGGGCGCGATCGGCCTCACCGTGGGGCTTGTCTCCCAGGGCATCCCCGGCCAGTTTGCTCAGAGTCTGCCCGGCGAGTGGAATCTAATCCAGCCGGTGTCTGTGAGCGCGGATGCCCCCATCCAGCAGGTGGTGTGTGCGGGGCCGTTCTTGGGCTTTGTGCAGCAAGAGACCACTCCCCGAGGCTTTGGCGAAACCACGCTCGGCCTCCTCGGGGCTGCCCCGGACGTGGTCGAGCTCACGAGCGAGGACCTGCTCGACGTGTTTGCCGGCACCGAGGCAAAACTCGCCGCCCCAGCGATCTATGCGAGCCAAGCGTCCGAGGTGGGTTTCCTCGCCGGCGCCACAAGCCAAAACATCGACACCCCCTTCGCCCGGGGCTATCAAGCGTCGGCGTGCCAGACACCCCAGTCTGAATCGTGGGTTGTCGCCGGCTCGACCACCACGGGGCGGCAGTCGGTGCTGACCCTGTCAAACCCGGGTTCGGTTCAAGCCGTCGTCGACCTCACCCTCTACGGCGAATCAGGCCCCATTTCTGCGCCGGGTGCGCGCGGCGTGCTGTTGCAGCCCGGTGAGCGGCGGGTCTTTAGCCTCTCCGGACTCGCGCCCGACGAGGCCTCACCGGTGATTCGGGTGCAAAGCTCGGGAACCCCCGTAGCCGCGACGCTTCACGTGTCGCTCGTGCGGGGCCTTCAACCGGATGGTGCCGATGTGGCGAGCAGTCAACACGGACCCACCTCTGAGCGAGTGGTGACCGGGGTGTGGCTCGAGCCAGAGGACACCCTGGGACCCATCCTGGGAATTGAGGGCTATGCCGACGTCGCTCCTGTTCTGCGTCTGCTCTCTCCGGACTCAGACGCGACCGCACAGGTCATTGTTGAGAAGCCCGTTGGAGACCCGGTGACGAGCACGGTGTCCCTGCAGGCGGGGAAAGTGTTGGATGTACAACTCGCAGAGCTCGGCCAAGGCTTCGCCTCAATTCGGGTCGAATCGGACCAACCCGTCGTTGCCGGGGTTCGCCAGTCGGCGGTGGCGGAGAACAAGACGGACCTAGCCTGGGTGCCCTCCGCGAAGGCTCTTGAATCGGTCGCGAGTGTGGTTGTTCCTGGAGGCATCGACGCCACCCTGCAGCTCAAGAATCTCTCTGATGCTCCAGTGACGCTCACCTACGCGCGGGTGTCAGACGACGAGTCGAGCGTGCTCGGTCAGGGCCGAGTCGAGCTCGCACCCGGAGAGTTCTCGACCCGTGCGTTGGGGGATGGCGGCGGCAGCTACCTGTTTGAAACCGACGGGGAGGTGGCGCTCGCCGTCGCACTTCGCGAGCCGGGAGCAATTGCTCACCTGGTGGTGAACGCTCCGCCCGCCGCGCAACCTGCGGTCTCGGTCTACGCCCGCTAAATCCAGGGGTCACGCCCAGGCATCAGCCGCCACGGGTCAATCCCGGTGAGTTCGGCAACTGCCTTGATGACGGCTGATTCGATGACCATCCGCTCGAACCAGCGGTCTCCCGGGTGGTGATGGCCGAGTCGTTCAATCGGGATGCGAAAGAGCCTGATGGTTTTGGTCTTCTTGTCCACGTGGAAGCGGGCCACACCGGGCAATTCGCTCGGCTGATCGGGCATCGCCTGGATGATGACCACGACGCCTTCGAGCTCGTCGGGGGCAATCTTGCGCAGGTAGTCGACCATGGCCTCGACGACCTCGGCGAAACCGTGAGAGCGCTTGCGCTTGAGCGCGGCCATCGGCCCGCTGATGGGAGAGCGGAGGGGACGGCGGGACCTGCCATGCAACACGCTCACGCTCCCACGCTAGCCGAGTGCGGGACACTACACTGCCCATCATGCGGGAGCGACGGCGGCCAGTTCGGACCTGCAGCAAGGTGGGCTGTCACGAGACGGCCGAGGCGACTCTCACCTACGTGTACGCCGATTCGGAAGCCGTTGTGGGGCCCCTAGCGCTCCATCCCGAACCGCATTCGTATGACCTGTGTCCCCACCACGCGACCCGGTTGACGGTGCCCCAGGGCTGGCGGGTGGTGCGCTACCGTCCAGAGCCCGATGTGTTCTGAGTAGTCTGAAGCGGTGACTCACCCGCTTCACGACATCGTCAAGGCTTACGACGTTCGAGGCCTCGTCGCCACCCAACTCACCCCACAAGTGGCCTATGCTCTCGGCGTTGCGGCCGTGGGAGAGTTGGGCCTCGAAGGAAAACCCTTCGTCATCGGACACGACATGCGCCCCTCCTCGCCCGAGTTGGCGCGGGCCATGGAGGCAGGAGCTCACGCTGCCGGCGCCACCGTGATGCCGATCGGCCTGTGTTCCACCGACATGGCCTACTTTGCCTCAGGCCATTTTGATGCGGCCGCTGCGATGATTACCGCGAGCCACAACCCCGCCGAATACAACGGCATCAAGTTTTCTAAAGCCGGCGCGAAAGGCGTGAGCCACAATACGGGCCTCGCCGGAATTCGCGACCGAGCGGTTGCGTTCCTCGAGCACACCCCGAACCCGGCCATCCCTGACGACGGGGCAGGCCACGCCGACGTCCTGGGTGACTACGTGGCCTACCTGCGTCAGTTGGTTGACCTCGAACAGATTCGACCCCTGAAGGTCGTGATCGACGCAGCAAACGGCATGGGCGGCTACACCGTCCCCGCCGTATTGGGCGATGGTGCCGGGTTTGCCCCGTTGTCGCTGGAGATCGTGGATCTGTATTTCGAGCTTGACGGCACCTTCCCCAATCACGAGGCGAACCCGCTCGAGCCGAAAAACCTCGTTGACTTGCAAAAAGCTGTGGTCGAACACCAAGCCGACATCGGGATTGCCTTCGACGGTGACGCCGACCGCTGTTTCGTCGTCGACGAGAACGGTGATCCGTTTAGCCCGAGTGTGGTGGGTTCTTTGGTCGCGAAGCGCGAAATCACCAGGGTGCGGGAACAGTTGGGGGAGCAAACCCCGACCGTGTTACACAACCTCATCTGTTCTCACGTAGTGAAAGAAACCATCGAGGCAGAGGGTGGAATCGCCGTTCGCACCCCTGTAGGCCACTCGCTCATTAAGAACGACATGGCCCGCACCAAGGCGGTGTTTGGGGCTGAGCACTCGGCGCACTACTACTTCCGCGACTTTTATGGCGCAGACTCCGGCATGCTCGCCGCCCTGCACGTCTTGGCCGAGTTGGGCCACGGCTCGGAACCACTCAGCGCAATTGCTCAGCGCTACAGCCCGTACCGGCAATCCGGGGAAATCAACACCCGCGTCTCCGACACCGCAGAGGTCGTTGCTGCCGTGGAGGCTACTTTCTCAGGCCGTGGAGTCGTCGACCGGCTCGATGGGCTCAGTATCTCCGGGCCAGAAGCTGGCGAGGGCATGTGGTGGTTCAACGTGCGCGCGTCGAACACGGAACCCCTGCTTCGTCTGAACGTGGAGGCGGCCAACCAGGAGCTTCTTGGCACTATTACTGACGAGGTGTTGGCCGTCATCAACGCGGGCTAACGCTCAGGCCATTCGGACGGGCTTCACAGGCTTTGTCATGAGAGACTAGAGCCCATGTTGACTGCTACCCCCATCCAATACCGCGTCGCCGATTTGTCCCTCGCTGAGGCCGGACGCCACCAGATTCGTCTCGCCGAACACGAGATGCCCGGGCTGATTGCCCTCCGCGAAGAATTCGGACCCCACCAGCCTCTGAAGGGCGCCCGCATCGCCGGTTCCCTGCACATGACCGTGCAGACCGCCGTATTAATCGAAACCCTGGTCGCCCTCGGTGCCCAGGTGCGCTGGGCGAGCTGCAACATCTTCTCCACCCAAGACGAAGCCGCCGCGGCCGTCGTGGTGGGACACGGAACCCCCGAAGACCCCCAGGGCACCCCGGTGTTTGCGTGGAAGGGCGAAACGCTCGAGGAGTACTGGTGGTGCACCGACCAGATTTTTGACTGGTCAGCATCTGGTCACCAGGGCCCCAACATGATTCTCGACGACGGTGGCGACGCCACCCTCCTCGTGCACAAGGGTGTCGAATACGAGGCAACCGGCGTCGTTCCCGAGGCCAGCGCCTCTGACCCCGCCGAGTGGCGCGTGATTTTGGGTCTGCTGCGCAAGTCGATTGCCGAGCAACCTGGTCGTTTTACCGCGATGGCCAAAGACATTAAGGGTGTGACCGAGGAGACCACGACCGGTGTGCACCGCCTCTACGAATTCTTCAAAGAGGGCTCGCTTCTTTTCCCCGCCATCAACGTCAACGACTCGGTGACCAAGTCGAAGTTTGACAACAAGTACGGCATCCGCCACTCCCTCGTGGACGGCCTGAACCGTGCTACGGACACCTTGATTGGTGGCAAGGTCGCCTTCGTTGCCGGCTATGGCGACGTGGGTAAGGGTTCGGCCGAGTCGCTTCGCGGCCAAGGCGCCCGGGTGATCATCTCTGAGATTGACCCCATCAACGCGCTCCAGGCCGCGATGGATGGCTACCAGGTGGCGAAACTCGAAAACGTCATCGACC
>JAYODB010000021.1:0-19369 GCA_038106075.1 Cellulomonadaceae bacterium
GGGGAAAACCATTCATTTGAGCGGTTTGGAACACATCTCTTAATCAGTGGGTTCCTGGTTCGAATCCTTTAGCTGGATCTAGAGGCTACTTTCGTGAGGCCCCTGAAGCCGGAAGAGTAGATTGTGCTCATGACGAATCAGGGTGACAACCGTACGGTCAGACAAAAGCCTCAGCGCGCGGTTTCCGATTTTGACGATATCTGCCGAATCCTCGATCAGGGGTACGTCGCGCACGTGGGGTTCTACGACCCTGAGGCAGGGGAGCACTTGGTGATTCCGGTCGGCTATGTTCGCGACGGCACGAGGCTTCTCTTCCACGGTCAGTCGGGTTCCCGCCTGTTTCGAACGCTTGGCGCAGGTGTGAAGGTGTGCGCCACCGTGACTCTCCTCGATGGCATCGTCATTGCGCGTACTCCGCTGAATTCTTCGATGAACTACCAGTCCGTGATGGCGTTCGGAGACTCGTACCCCATCGAAGGGGACGAAAAGGTGAGAGCTCTCATTACAATCTCTGATCGCCTGATTCCCGGTTTGTGGGATGCGTCACGAGAGTTGACTGCGAAAGAAATCGCGTCGACTGCAGTCATTGGACTTAATCTCGACGACGTCACCGCGAAGAGGAGGGCCGGCGGAGCCCTCGACCTAGACGAGACGAATGTCGAAGTGTGGGCAGGGCATCTGCCAGTCGAAGTCCAATTTGGCGCACTTGTGCCCAACGAGGAGGCGGCTGACTTGGCGGTCCCGGACTACGCAGAGAATTTGGCACGAACGCCACTGCGCGCTGCGTCGAGTTAAGTCAGGTACTCGATTTCGACGAACTCGATGGTCTCTTTCGTGCGATTTGTCAGTGAATGATGAACACCTCGAGAGCGTTGGTAGGGAGTCTTCGCGACAAGGTCGAAATCGGACACGGTTCCGTTGGATTCAATCGTGACGGTTCCCCCCTCAACAGGCGCAACCACGTAATCAAACTCATGGGTGTGTTCTCCTGTGGTGGTGCCTGGAGCGAGTGTGAAGCGCGAAATCCTGATTCGCTCGTCCGAATAGAGCGTTTCTGAGTGGCAGAGGCGGGATTCATTGGTGGGGGGCATGGCTTCACGCTAGCGAGATTGCAACAGAAAGTGGCCATTTTGTTACCTGAAAAGGCGCCCACAATCGTTGAGCCGATGAGGAAACCTTTGTATCCTCGCAGTCACCATCGGTATCCAGTCCGGGATGCCACCAATTGGAGGTTCCATGCGAAAAACACAACTGACAGTCTCGCTGGCCGCCCTTTCCACCTCTGCATTCCTCCTCGCCTCGTGTGCTGGGGGATCTGGTGACGCGGCGTCCTCGAGTGACAGCGCCGCCAGTGGCGACGTTCAAGAGCTCAATGCTCTGGTGTGGTGTGACCACACCGACCCCGAACTGCTCGCACCGTTCGAAGAGGCCAATAACGTCAAGGTGAACGTTCGTGACTACGAGGGAACCGGCGTCGCGCTGGGCATTCTCGAGCAGTCGCAGCCCGGAGACTGGGATGTCTTCGTGGTCGACTCCGTTGACGTTCCCCGTGTGGCTGAGGCAGGGATCCTGGCTCCGCTGAGCGAGGACGACTTTGACTTCGACCAGTTCTTCAGCGAGGTCCAGCTTCCCGAGATTCACCAGCTCGATGGCACCCTCTACGCCGTTCCCGAGAAGTTCGGCTACAACACGGTGGCCTTCAACGGCGCCAACGTTGACGCAGAGAAGATGCGCGACCTCAGCTTCCTATGGGATCCCGAGCTGGCTGGCAAGATCGCCATCTACGACTACTACATCCCCGTGATGGAGTTTGTGGGTCTCGAGCTCGGTATTGAGCCTCAGAACCTCACCGTTGATGACCTGCCTGCCATTGAGGCTCGTTTGACCGAGCTCAAGGCGCAGGCCGCTCAGGTGGGAGACGTCGTGTCCACCCAGACCGCACTGGCAACCGGTGAAGTTGACGTCATCGTCGGCGGTGGAGAGTTCTCGACCAGCGTGCTCAACGCCGAGAACCCCGACCTCGACTGGATCCTCCCCAACCAGGGTGGTATCCGCTGGCAGCAGGCCATTGGTGTGCTCGCTGACTCTGAGAAGCAGGACCTGGCGACGAAGTTCGTGCAGTACATCGTGAGCCCTGAAGGACAGGCCGCCCTCGCGACCTCTTCCTGCTACTGGGGTATGCCGGCGAACAAGAACGCGACACTGACCGACGAGCAGAAAGACATTCTGCGTTGGGACGAGCAGTCCGCGTTTATCGCCAACTCCTACCCGTACTACATCCCTGATGCAGACCTCGACGCAGCCATGCTCGACGTCTGGACGAGGGTTGTCGTCGGCTAGTGGAACTGACGCGTCGCTGGCAGGGCTGGGTCTTTGTAGGCCCAGCCCTGCTGGTGACGCTAGCTCTCTTTGCCGCCCCCATGGTGATGGTGGTGTTGACGAGCTTGTATCGTCGAAGCGGCGGTCTCACGGACCGCACGGTTAGCTTCGACAACTACGTCCGCCTCGCCACCGATTCCACGATTCACCAGGCGCTCTGGAACTCCATCGAAGTGGTGGCCCTCACGGTCATTTTTTCCACCCTGATTGCCTACCCGTTCGCCTACATCATCGCCTACAAGGTCCCGCAGAAATGGCAGGCTTTGGTGCTCTTGCTCACCGTGGTGCCGTTTTGGACCTCTTATGTCGTGCGCTCGTATTCGTGGCTCCTCGTTCTCGCCAAGAACGGCGTCATCAACCAGACCTTGGTGTCCTGGGGCATTATCGCCGAGCCCCTGACGATGGCCAATACCCGTTTCGCCACCGTCCTCGCCTTCGTGCACTTCTTCGTGATGGTCTCTACCCTCACCATTTACGCAAGCCTCAGGCAGATTCCCAAGAACCTGGGTTTGGCCGCGAGAGACCTCGGCGCCTCCCCTCTGAACGTCTTCATTCGAATCACCCTTCCGCTGAGCATCCCCGGCGTGGTGGTGGGGGCCTTCCTGACTTTCGTCCTAGCGATCGGTGACTACATCACCCCTCAGATTGTGGGTGGCGGCAACGAACTCGTTTTGCCGCAGCTTTTGATGCTCCAGGTGTCCCGAATGGGTGACTTCCCGCTCGCGGCGGCGATGGCGCTGGTTCTCTTGGTGATTGTCGCTGTGGTCTATGCCGTCTCGGCCAAACATTTGACCCTGGAGCGGCGACGATGAGAATCATTCGAAGCAGCCTCTCCTGGCTCTACGTCGTAGTCATCTTTGGCTTCATCCTGCTTCCTGTGATCTCGCTTGTCGTGTTCTCCTTCCAAGCCACGAACCTCCCAGTTCCTCCCTTCACGGGACCGTCCCTTCGCTGGTACGAGGCTCTGTTTGCCGATAGTCGGATGATCGAGGCGCTGCGCAACTCTCTTGTTGTTGGCGTCGTCTCGGGCTTCTTTTCTACGGCCCTGGGGTTTCTCGCTGCCTACGGCTTAGCCCGCTATCGCCCGGCTGGGGCGCGAGCCATTCGGGCCATCGTGATGACGCCGCTGGGCGTCTCCTACCTGGTGATTGGTTTTGGTCTTTCGGTCACGGCCAACGAGCTTGCACTCGGCCGCTCTTTGGTGCTGGTCACGCTGGGCCACATCATCATCAACCTGCCACTGGCCTTCGCGATCGTGCTCTCGCAGATGCGGGAGGAAGACGAGAACCTCGAGAAGGCAGCGCGCGACCTTGGCGCGGGGGAGTGGACTGTCATTTCTCGCATTGCCATTCCGGTTCTCCTGCCGGGAATCATGGCCGCGTTCCTGCTCTCCTTCACCCTCTCCTGGGACGAGTTCATCATCGCCTTCTTCCTCGCCGATTTTGACGTGACCCTCCCAATTGAGATTTGGTCGCAGTTGCGCACCGGGCTGGATGCGAAGACCAACGCGGCGGGAACACTCGTCTTCGCGATCTCGCTGGTGGCGTTGACCCTGGCGTATGTGACAAACCGTGCGGTCCAACAAAGGAGTAGGCGGATATGAGCGGTGCAGAACTCAACGTCGTCGACGTGGTGAAGCAATATCCGGAGCATCGGGCTCTTGATGGTGTCTCACTGACGGTCAACGCCGGAAGCTACACGGTGATCCTTGGTCCGTCGGGTAGCGGGAAAACAACACTCTTGGCCATCTTGGGAGGCTTCGCTCAACCCTCGTCCGGTCGGATTGAGGTCGACGGGCAGGATGTGACCACGATGGCGCCCTCACAACGGCCCACCACCACTGTCTTTCAGGACTATGCCCTCTTTCCGCATTTGACGGTGGGCCAGAACGTGGGCTTCGGCCTCGAGATGAAGAGTGTGGGCAAGAAAGAGCGCATGCAGCGCGTCAAAGATGTCCTCGAGATGGTGGGCCTCGGCCACACCACTAATCGGCACATCGCTGAGCTCTCTGGTGGTCAACGCCAGCGCATCGCCCTCGCCCGCGCGCTGATTGTCGAGCCTCGAGTTCTCCTTCTCGATGAGCCCCTCGGGGCGCTCGATTTGAAGCTCCGGCGCCAAATGCAAGACGAGCTCACCCGCATCCACCAGAGCGTGGGCACCACCTTTGTCCACGTCACCCACGACCAGGAAGAAGCCATGTCCCTAGCGGACACGATCGTCGTGTTGCGAGATGGCCGCATCGAAGACATGGGATCTCCCGAGCGGCTCTATCTCAACCCCGCGACGGCGTTTAGCGCCAAATTCATGGGCGACTCCAACGTCACCGAGGGCACCGTCCGTGCAGGCGGCGAAAGTGTCGAGACCGCGTGGGGTGTCGTTCCCGTTGCCCAGGCGGGCACGGCGGGGGAGAAGGTCACCGTGTCGGTGCGACCAGAACACCTCGTTGAAGGTCCAGCGGGCTCTGATCACCTCGGCGAGTGGGCCGTGCGTGAAGCGCACTTTCTTGGCCAGCGCCACCGCCTCATCGCGGAGCGCGGGGGACACGAATTACTCGTGTCCCTTCCGCAGCGCTCCTCGGTGAGACAGGGAGATTCCATCGTGCTGGGGGTTGAACCTCAGATGGCACGCATTGTGAAGGGAGACCAGTAATGTCCACACCGATTGGTCCGATTGACGCGAGTAAGGTGCCTCGCTACGCAGGTTTAGGCACTTTTGCTCGCCTCCCACGCCTCGATGAGGTGGGCACTGCCGATGTGGCGATCGTGGGTATCCCCTTCGATTCGGGGGTGAGCTACCGCCCGGGCGCCCGGTTTGGCCCGAACCACGTGAGGGAGAGCTCGCGCCTGCTTCGCCCCTATAACCCCGCCGTCGACATCGAGCCTTTTGCCAGGCAGCAGGTGGCGGATGCCGGAGATATCCCCGTGAACCCCTTCATCATCGCCGAAGCCGTCGACACCATCGAACAAGAGGCCGCAAAGCTTCTCGCCACCGGGGCCAAGCTGATGACCATTGGCGGCGACCACACCATCGCGCTTCCTCTTTTGCGTGCCCTTCACGCCATTCACGGGCCGATAGCGGTCGTGCACTTTGACGCCCACCTCGACACCTGGGACACCTACTTTGGTGTGGAGACCACCCACGGGACACCCTTCCGTAGGGCCTCAGAAGAGGGCCTGATTGACATGACCGCCTCGATGCACGTGGGTATTCGTGGCCCTCTGTATTCGGCTCAGGACTTGAGCGACGACGAACAACTGGGATTCCAAGTGATTTCCTGCCGCGACGTGGAACTCCGCGGGCTGCAACACGCGCTCGATGCGATTAAGAAGCGCGTGGGCGACAAACCCACCTACGTCTCGGTCGATATTGATGTCCTCGACCCCGGCCACGCTCCGGGCACGGGAACGCCAGAGGCAGGTGGGCTTACCAGCAGGGAACTGCTCGAAATGATGAGGCTTTTTGGCTCGATGAACCTGATTTCAGCGGATGTGGTGGAGGTGGCCCCGGCCTACGACCACGCTCAAATCACGGGCATCGCGGCCGCGCACGTCACCTACGAGCTTATTTCGGCGATGGCCGCGAGCCACAAAGGCTAATCGTGGTCGAGGTGGAAAGCTACCGCGCGAATGGGGGCGCCATCGCCCCCGCGAATGCGGATGGGCAAAAGCGACACCCAGGGGTCGTCCCAGCCGATAGCCTCCAGATTGGTGAGGTTCTCGCAAATGGGTATTTCCGCCCCCAGCAACACCATATGCGCGGTGAAATCGCCCGTACTGCCTTCGGTTTGATCAACCGAGAGCGCGTCAACGGCGACCAGTTTGTAACCCAGGGCGACAATCTTTTCGGCAGCCGCAGCCGACAGGTACGGGTGGGCAAAATAGCGCTCGCTTCCCCAGTGCTCAGACCAGCCGGTGTGCAACAGCAGAATCTCTCCGGCGTGAGCCGGGGTGGGAATGTCCGAAGGGCCAATGACCGCACTATCCCCGAGCCCAGTCACTCGAGCAATCGATGCTCGGCCCACAAACGTGTTGGGAGAGATCGCATCGATTGTGGTGCCACCCTCAAGAAAATGCAGGGGGGCGTCCATGTGAGTGCCCGATTGGGACCCCATATGAACGTGCAACACGTTGAAGCCATCGCGCTCAATCGTCGCGGCCTCAGAGATGGTGACGGTCGGGTCACCCGGATACACCGGCATGTCCGTGTGCAACGGATGGCTCAGATCAGCCGTCTGAATGATGTTCACGCGTTTCCCCCTGCGTCGACGCTGGATGTTGACTCAGGCTACCCCGCAGAAGGAGCACTTCATGAGCGCTAATCGCGTTGAAGAGGTTCTGACCACAGCCCGTGAGCTGGTGGCAGCGTTCGGTCGACACGACCCTGACGCCTACTTCCCGTTCTTTGCCCAAGACGCTTCCTTCGTGTTCTATACCCACCCCGACATGTTGGCGAGCAGAGCCGAATGGGAGGAGCTTTGGGTGACGTGGGAAAAAGACTTCGGATTCCGCGTTCACTCCTGTAAATCCCACGATGGGGTCGTCGAAATGGTCGCCGAGGACGTCGCGGTCGTCCGCCACCGCGTGGTTTCCGACATCTCCTTTGACGGTTCACGCGACATCCTCACTGAGAGAGAAACCATTGTCTTTGCCTATCGAGACGGAAACTGGCTCGCTGTCCACGAGCACCTGTCACCGTTGGAGGGCGGCGAATGACGTCACTCGACCACATGACGCAAGGTATCGACCGGTCGCTTTCGGGCCTGGGAGATCGGCTACGTCACGCTAGAGAAGCCAGAAGGCTCACACTGGAAGACGTCGCAGAAGGGGCCCAACTTACCAAGGGGTATATCTCAAAAGTCGAGCGCAACCAGGCCACGCCGTCGGTGGCGGTGTTGTTGCGTATTTGTGGGGTTCTCGAACTTTCGATTGGTGATCTCTTTGACCCTCAGGCGGGCCAAGATCTCATTCGTCTGGGGGAGCGCGAGCCCATCAACTTTGGTGGTGCCGGCCTCATGGAATCGCTCCTCACTTCAACGAGGGAACGCCGTATCCAGGTCATTCACACCACGATTCGGCCAGGAGGAGGCTCGGGGCAAGAGCTTTACTCCCTCCCCAGTGAGGTTGAGTTTGCCTACGTGATCTCTGGCCGAGTTCGATTGACGGTAGGAGCCCGAGAAGAACTCTTGAACACAGGGGACGCGATAACTTTTCCACCCAGTGAAGCGCACAGCTTCAGTAATGACGATCTCGACCAGCCTGCAGAGATTTTGTGGGTATTCAGCCCCGCGTTGCCGGCGGGTTGGGAGTCTGACAACGACTAGTCCATTAGCCCGAGTTTCCATTGGACAGGTTTTTTGCTTGCCCGCCGGAGCTGGGTATCTCCGCCCTACTAATCCGCGACGGACCTTAGTCAGCTTTCGCCAACCCACGCATCGACATTTTCCGGCGCCATCAGATAATCGATTGCAAGTACAGATGCTCCAATGATTCCGGCCTGGCGCCCTGCGGTGGATTGGACAATCTGCAGGTTTTCGGTCGCCAGCGGTGTCGACCGGCCGTAGACCACCTCTCGAACGCCGGCCAGGAGGTGTTCGCCTGCCCGGGAGAGGGAACCGCCGATGACAATCACTGAAGGATTAATCAGGCTCACGCATGTTGCGAGCACATCGCCGATGTCCCTGCCAGCATCTCTGACGGCTTGGACCGCCTCCACCCGGCCCGCTTGCACCGCTTCAATGAGTTCATGAACTCCTGCAAGCTCCAGACCCTGTTTGCTCGTTGCGGACAACACTGCGGGGACTCCAGCGACAGCCTCGAGGCACCCATAATTCCCGCATCGACAGGGAGTCTGAAGATCTCTGGCTAAACGAACATGCCCGATATCGCCTGCCGTACCCTGAGCGCCTCGAACTAATTCTCCGTTGCTGATAATTCCCGAGCCAATGCCGGTGGCCGCTTTCAAGAAGATCATGTGTTCCACGTCTTCGAAATTAAGTTTCCTTTCGCCAAGAGCCATGATGTTGACATCGTTGTCCACAAGAACGGCGACGTCGGGCAACTCCTGGCGAACGCGGCTCGGGACATCGAAGTTGTCCCAGCCGGGCATAATTGGCGGTTTGGAGGGGCGGCCTGTCAGGTGCTCGACGGGCCCTGGGAGACCGATTCCTACCGCAGCGAGAGAGGAAGTCGGGGCCTCGAGCTCTTTCAATAGCGAAACAATGAGCTCGATGGCCCAATGGAGGCACGCTTCAGGGCCCTCCGCGATTGGAATCTGCTCTTCCTGGGAAACCTGGACATTCGCGGCGAGATCCGAAATTCCGACGGTTCCATGAGTCGCGCCAAAATCAACACCGGCCACGAGACGCGCTGAAGGGTTTAACACGAGTTGCGCAGATGGGCGGCCTCCTGTTGATTGAGCGGCACGGGTTGGAACGATGAGCCCTCGATCGATGAGGGGGTCTAGTCTCATGCCGACGGTGGAGCGCGCAAGCCCCGTGACCGCTGAGAGTTCAGCCCGCGTGTGCGGCAGGAAATCACGGAACAGCTGAAAGAGGTCTCCTGAACCATATGGTGTGGCCATTCTCGCGTTTTCACCCATCTTTCAATAATAAAGCAGAAGTCAAACAATAATCGGGGGACTAATGTAACAAAAATATAACAACACGTCGAAATTCAACAAAAGTTTGTTTTTGTATGACATTATTGTCCACGGATGTGAATTCGGTCCCGGTACCAACTAACGCAAGGAGGCGTGAATCGTGAAGCTTGGCTATCCAACAATCACCTGGGGTGGGGTCGTGGGCCATCCTGCTGGTGTCACGAGTGTCAAGGATCTCTTCTATTTGACCAATGGTGACACTCTGGCTGCAGTAAGAGACATTGGCGCTGCGGGTTACTCCGGTACGGAAGTTTTCGACGGAAATCTGGCGCAGTTTGTCGGTCGGGAGGGGGAGTTTCAGAGTGGGCTCTCTGACTCTGGTGTGGAGTTGGTGAGTGTTTACACCGGCGCCAATTTCATCTACGACGACATCCTTGACGATGAGCTACACAAGATTGACCGAGCGGCTTCCATGGCGAAAGATTTTGGCGCCCAGCGACTCGTCGTTGGCGGGGGAGCTATCCGAGCTGCAGGGCCGAAACCTGAGGACTACGCAAAGGTGGGCCGTGGTCTTGACCTTGCCGCCGGCATCGCGCGGGATTATGGCCTCGATTCCAGCTACCACCCCCACCTAGGCACGCTGTCAGAAACGCTCGACGGGTTCCACAAGGTTATGGACCAGTGCGAAATTGGGTTCTGCCCAGATACCGCTCACCTCGTGGCAAGTGGAATTGACCCGGTTGACGCCATCGCGCGATACGGGCAAAGACTGAAGCACGTTCACCTCAAGGACTATTCGCCGAGCACCCAGCAGTTCTTGCCATTGGGTGAAGGCGAAATCGACTTTCCTGCTGTCGTGGCTGCTGCTCGCGCCCAGGGTTATGACAGTTGGCTCATGGTCGAGCTCGACTACTACGCGGGAGACCCTCGCGAAGCCGCAGAAATTAGTAAGAGGTATCTAGACGCGCTCCTCGCGAACTAGAGATCCACCCATCCATCAACAACAAGGAGACAAAAATGACACGACTGATGACCAGTTTGGGCATCGGTGCCGCAATGGTTTTCGCCCTTGCGGCCTGCAGTGGCACTTCGGCGCCAGCTGGCGATGATTCGGCTTCGCCAGAACCAGAGACTGCACCCACGGAAGCGGCAGCGGGGCCCAACCCCGACGAGGCACTCGCCGCGCTGGCGGGTACAGTCTTGAGCTTGGGCCCGAATGGGGAATCGCCCGAGCCCTTTGAGGCCACAGAGCTTTCCGATGCTGAGGTTCAAGAAATCCAGGCGGGCGGCTACACCGCGGCGATCGTTATGCACTACGCCGGCAACGACTGGTCGACGGCTCAAGTGGAAGGCTTGACTGCGGAGTTTGACCGGCTCGGAATCGAAGTAGTGGCGGTGACTGATGCGAATTTCAAGCCTGAGCAACAGGTATCGGACATCGAAACGGTTCTGGCACTCGATCCAGACATCATTGTGTCGATTCCGACCGACCCTGTCGCGACTGCAGACGCCTATGCGAAGGCAAGGGACGCAGGAGTGAAGCTGGTTTTCATGGATAACGTTCCTGCCGGTATGGCTGGAGGCGAGGACTACGTATCGGTCGTCTCGGCCGACAACAAGGGTAACGGAGTCGCGTCAGCTCACCTGATGGCGAAAGCGCTCGGCGGCGAGGGATCAATCGCATTGATCTATCACGACGCAGACTTCTTCGTCACTAAGCAACGCTATGACGGCTTCAAGGAGACGATTGCTCTTTATCCCGGTATCGAGGTTGTCGAGGAGCAAGGAATCGGTGGACCCGATTTCGCTGGTGACGCCCAGGCCGCAGCGACAGCCATTCTCACCAAGAATCCCGAACTAGACGGAATCTGGGGAGTGTGGGATGTTCCCGCGGAAGGCATTATGGCTGCGGCTCGCGACGCCGGTCGTACTGATCTCAAGATTGCTACTCAGGACTTGGGAACCAACGTTGCAATCCAAATGGCCAAGAACGAGCTCATCGTGGGACTCGGAGCACAGCGACCCTATGACCAGGGCGTTGCCGAGGCTCGGTTGGGTGCAGCCGCTCTCATTGGAAAACAAGGACTCCCAATTTTCGTAGCTCTCGGCGCACTGCCAGTGAGCCACGAAAACGTCTTGGAATCTTGGAAGTCCGTTTACTCCGTCGATGCACCCGCTGACGTAACGGATGCCTTCGTTGGCTAAATAACTCAACAAACACTGGGGGTCGCGGTGCTCAGCACCCCGACCCCCAGTGGACCCATCCATCAGGGCCACAAACAATCCTAGAGAAAGGGAGAACGGCCATATGAAATCCATCAATGTTGGTCTTATCGGAGGCGGATTCATGGGTAAAGCCCATTCCCTCGCCTATTCTGCGGTGCCCATGTTTTTTTGGCCGTCCGAATTCCTGCCGGTGAAGCACACCGTGGCCGAATTCAATGATGAGATGGCGGAAAGCGCCCGAACCAGGTTCGGGTTTGAAACGTCCACGTCGGACTGGCGCACTATCGTGGACAACCCTGACATCGACTTAGTTGATATTGCCACCCCGAACAACACGCATGCTGAGATTGCCATCGCTGCGCTGGAGGCTGGAAAACACGTTATTTGTGAGAAGCCCCTCGCGAGGACGGTGGACGAAGCTCGATTGATGTACGAGGCGGCAGCTCGCTCGTCTTCGGTCAATATGGTCGCTTTTAACTATCGACGAACTCCAGCCGTTGCACTAGCAAAGCGTTATATCGAGGAGGGAGCCCTCGGGCGAATTCTGAACGTGCGCGGAACCTACCTGCAGGACTGGTCTGCAGATCCAGAATCTCCCTTGTCGTGGAGATTCCAGAAAAAAGTGGCCGGGTCCGGAGCAATTGGCGACATTCTGACGCATGTTCTAGATATGGCACGTTATCTCGCGGGCGAAATTGTCGAGGTGAGTGCTCTGACGCAGCACATCGTGACTGAGCGACCTGTTCAAGAAAGCGGACTTGATTCCCTCGGAAATGTCAAAGGCGGAAAAGACACTCCGAAAGCGGCCGTTGATGTCGAGGACGAGGTTCTTTCTCTGTTGAAGTTTGCCTCCGGAGCTGTTGGTTCCGTTGAAGCCACGCGAAATGCGTGGGGCCGCAATAACTTCCTTACGATCGAGGTCCACGGAACCGAGGGTTCGATTTACTTCAACTACGAGAATCGAGACGAACTTCAGGTCTGCTTCCGTTCCGACGGAGACGATCGTCGAGGTTTCAGAACCGTTTACACGGGACCCAATCATCCCAATGGCCCGTTCCTCTGGCCGATACCCGCGCTGGGGGTCGGCTACGGCGAGACCAAAATTATTGAGGCGCACGACCTCTTTAGCGCAATCGTGACGGGGGGCAGCGTCTCGCCAGATTTTGGTGATGGATATCAAGTCTCGCTGATTGATGACGCGATTTCCCGTTCCGCCGAGTCGGGGCACTGGACCAAAGTGCCCATTCTCGATCGAAAGATTGGCAAAGCGGTCTAACGTGCAAAATTCATCGCCCGCAGTCCGGATGCGCGGAATCAAAAAATCTTTTGGTTCGAACCCCGTGCTGAAGTCAGTTGACTTCGAAGTGCTCGCGGGAGAGGTGCACGCCCTCGTTGGCGAGAACGGCGCCGGTAAGTCGACCTTGATGAAGATTCTTCAAGGCGTGTATTCAATGGACGAGGGAGAGATCTATGTAGGAAATGAAGTGGTTGACATTTCGAATGCGTTTGAAGCTAAATCTGTTGGCATCGGAATGGTCTTTCAGGAATTTAGCCTCATTCCGTCACTGTCGGTTGCGGAGAATATCTTTCTCACCGATTCGGCCATTAACCGATTCGGCCTCGTCGATGATCGCACCGCGGTCGACAAAGCAAAAGAGCTTTTTGGGGAAATGGGAGTCAGCATCGACGTAAAAAAACACGTCGAGAAACTTCCGACCGCGCTATGGCAACTCACAGAGATTGCCAAAGCGTTGGCTCAAGAGGCGAAAGTGTTGATTCTGGATGAGCCCACCGCGAGCTTGGCCAAACACGAAGCTGACTCCCTCTTCAGCCTCATTGAGAGATTGAAAAACCGTGGGATCGCGATCATCTATATCTCTCATCGGATGGATGAGATTTACCGCATAGCCGATCGAATCACGGTACTGCGCGATGGCGAAAAAGTCTTAACTGACTCTTTGTCTTCGTTGTCCTCCGCTCAAATAGTGGAGGCGATTATCGGTCGCCGCCATGACGGGCACCTTCGTCATCAGAGTCGAAAAGAGAAGATCGGAAACGAGGTTGTTCTGGAAGTTACCGATCTCCACTCTGACTCTGGTTTGAACGGCATTTCTCTCCGCGCCCGGCGCGGAGAGATTGTCGGACTCGCTGGCTTGATGGGCAGCGGTCGAACTGAGCTGGTGTCAGCGCTATTTGGCGTGCTCCCCATCAATTCGGGCCAGGTCATTATTAGCGGGACTAACGGTGTTCCGAAGAACCCCAGCGCTGCGATTGCCCGTGGTCTTGCCTTGATCCCAGAGGATCGCCGCGCGCAAGGCCTCGTTCTTGACCACTCGGTGAGCGAGAACATCACCTTGCCACTCCTCAAGCAGGTGTGCACGGGAAGCATTATTCGGAACTCTCGCGCAAATCAGGTTACTCAAGACGTTGTCAAGTCCCTCTCTATCAGGTTGGCGAGCACTCACATGAAAGTGGGGGCCTTGTCAGGAGGAAATCAGCAAAAAGTCGTCATTGGTAAATGGCTCGGGACTGACCCCAAAATCCTCATGCTCGATGAACCAACTGCGGGGGTCGATATCGGAACAAAAACTGAAATCCTTGATCTGATTCGTGAAATCGCCGATAAGGGTACGACGGTCATCTTCATCTCCTCCGAGCTTCCCGAGCTCCTCTCTGTCAGCGACCGAGTGTTGGTGTTGCGAGATGGGACCGTTTCCGCCGATTTTGACCGTGAAGAAATCGCTGATGAGGAGACTCTTCAGCTTGCCATCCAAGGAGTAGAAAGTGACTGAATCGAATTCATTTTTCCGCCTAGCGGGCGGAATCCGGCGGCTCGACTGGCGCCAAAACATCATTTATGTCGGGTTCGTAGTCGTATTCATTCTCTTCATGATTCTGCTCGGTGATACGGGATTCGCGACACCCAACAACCTGCTCAACATCTTCCGTCAAACAGCCACGATTTCCGTGATGGCGATAGCGATGACATACGTGATTGCGGCGGCTGAAATAGACCTGAGTGTCGGGTCCATCGCGGGGCTATCGGCGGTGGTGGCCGCTTTGGCCGTCAACGAGTATGGGTTGCTCGTTGGAATCCTGGCGGGCCTGGGCGTGGGCGTAGCGTCTGGTGCGCTCAGCGGAAGCTTGGTTGCGATTCTTAAGGTGCCCTCGTTTCTCGTGACCTTGGGGATGTTGGGGATGCTAGTGGGAATCGCGCGCTGGATTACAGACTCGGCACCTGTTCCAATATCCAGTGAAGGATTCATTGCTCTTTTTGGGGGTAAGGACTTCGGCCCGATTCCGGGTCTGCTCATTTGGGTCGTTGTCGTTGTCGCTATTGGTGCGTTTGTGATGAATAAGACCACTTTCGGCCGCCACGTTCGTGCGACAGGTGGCAACGTCGTAGCGGCGGGCTATTCGGGAGTAAATACTGCACGAATTAAGTTCTATGTGCTGCTCATCTCTGGGCTGGCAGCGTCGGTGGCCGGCATGCTCTACGCCGGTCGACTCCAATCCGGACGTTTCCAGTGGGGAACAGGCGACGAACTCAGTGTGATCGCCGCCGTCATTCTCGGAGGAACAAGCCTCTTTGGTGGACGAGGAGCCGTCATCGGTTCCCTGTTCGGAGCGTTGTTCATTGGGCTAATCAACAACGGCCTGATTCTGGCCGGCCTTGATGTTAGCCAGCAACAAGTGATTAGGGGCGCCATCATCATCTCTGCCGTAGCGCTGTCGAGAAAGAAATAAGGGCACAACTGATGATGCAAAAAGCACTGTTTATTGGCACGGGTTTTATGGGTGGAGTCCACGCTCGCGCGGTTCGTTCCGCCGGTCACCTTGTGTCGGGGTTTGTCGGCACCAGCATGTCAAAAGCTGAATCCTTGGCGGATAATTTCTCGGGCGCGGCGGCGTTCGACAACCTAGACCAAGCGCTCAAAGAAATAGAGCCTGATGTCGTCCATGTCTGCACGCCCAATTTTCTTCACGTGGAGCACGCGCTCCAAGCTGTCGATTTTGGAGCGAACGTTATTTGTGAAAAGCCGATCGCAACAAATCTTGACGATGCCGAGCGACTTGTCAGCAGGGCCCTTGCCAACGGGGTAATCGGAGTCGTGCCCTTTGTTTACCGGTTTTACGCGGCTGTTCAGGAGATAAAGCATCGTGTCGCAACCAACCAAGCGGGAGAACTCCACTTGCTCCACGGCTCCTATCTTCAAGATTGGCTTGCTGATTCCGGAGAAACCAACTGGAGGGTTGATTCAGAGAAGGGTGGCTCGTCACGAGCCTTCGCCGATATCGGTGTCCACTGGTGTGACCTCGTGGAGCATATTTCTGGTCATCAAATCACGCGCTTGGTAGCCACCGCGTCCACAGCACACGGACAACGCCAGGGTCGCGCTGTCAATACGGAAGATTCTGTCAGCGTTGTTTTTGAGACAAACCGCGGAGCTCGTGGTTCTCTCGTCGTCAGTCAGGTTTCACTCGGGCGAAAGAATCGTATTTGGATCGAAATTGACGGCGAGGACGCCTCATTTACGTTTGACCACGATGCCCCAAACACCGTCCTTATTGGTGGGCTGACGACAAACACACTTCTTGACACTGGTTTTGAGAATCTTGAAGGACCAGATGCAAGGCGATTGCGAACGGTTCCATCTGGCCACCCACAGGGCTATCTCGATGCCTTTACTTCTCTGATGACAACCGCATACGGTTGGTTCGAGTCGGGTGTTGCGGACCCCACGCTCCCCACTCTCGAGGATGGCCTGCGAGCGGTGCGATTGACAGAGGCGGTGATGCAATCGGCGCGAAGCGGTGATTGGGTGGATCTCGAAGACATCGTCTCATTGCCCCACAATTCGATTGTCGGGACCGTTTAGCAGAGGAGAGCGAAATGAAAAGACCGGTCACACTCTTTACTGGCCAATGGGCGGATTTAGATCTCGATACCGTGGCGGGATATGCCGTAGAATGGGGTTACGACGGGCTTGAGATTGCTTGCAGCGGTGAGCACCTCGACGTGTGGAGGGCTTCCGAGGACGATAAGTACCTTCAGGAAAGACTTCAGATACTCGACCGACACGGTCTCAAGCTGTATGCAATTTCAAACCACCTTGCCGGCCAAGCAGTGTGCGATGACCCCATTGATTTTCGACACAAAGACATTGTTCGCCAGGAGGTATGGGGCGATGGAATTGCCGAGGGTGTGAGAGAGCGGGCAGCTGAGGAACTGTCTCTCACTGGAATTGTCGCCCGAAAACTTGGCGTCGATACAGTCGTCGGGTTTACCGGATCGTCGATTTGGCAATACGTGGCAATGTTTCCGCCGGTATCTCAGGAGGTAATCGACCGAGGATACGAAGATTTTGCCCGACGCTTCAACCCCATCATGGATGTCTTCGCGGGGGAAGGAGTGCGGTTTGCGCTCGAGGTTCATCCATCGGAAATCGCTTACGACTATCACACGACGCGTCGCACGCTTGAGGCAATTGACAACCGCCCGGAGTTTGGCTTGAACTGGGATCCGTCCCACATGCTTTGGCAAGACATCGACCCCGCCGGATTTATCTTGGATTTTGCCGATCGGATCTACCACGTCGACTGCAAGGACACAAGCATTTATCCGCGAGATGGGCGCAGGGGCCGGCTGGGTTCTCACCTTCCGTGGACAGACCTCAATCGAGGATGGTCCTTTGTATCAACAGGTCGAGGTGACGTGGAATGGGAGACCTGCTTTAGAGCTCTCGACAGTATTGGCTACAAAGGACCTATTTCAATCGAATGGGAGGACGCGGGAATGAACCGCCTGCATGGGGCAAAAGAGGCAGCGAATTTTGTCCGCCAATTCCTCTGGGAGTTACCAGAACAATCCTTCGACGCGGCGTTCAGGCAAGGAAACTGACCATGACTTCGGGGCAGGGTCGATGCTACGTCATCGCCATTTTCTCGCCATTAGCTGGCCACGCGAGCGAGGTAAGGGATATCTTGACCTCGATAATTCCCGAGGTTCACGAGGAACCGGGGTGTGAGATTTATTCGTTACACGAGGACGTTCAGGGTCGACTGGTGTTTGTTGAATCTTGGACTAACCGTGACCTATGGGAGCAACACAAGGGCCACTCAACGGTTGAACGGATACTTGCTCTTTCCAAACCCCATCTCGCGTGTGAAGTCGAAGTAATCGAGATGTACGCTCTCCCCGCGGGCACAGGCGAAAAAGGTCTTCTCCAACCCATTTGATCGATGGGTTGGCTATCAGGGCATAGTTCGGTTGATTCGCTGGTACCGCCGGTAACTAGTGGCCGTTGCAAGCGCCTGAATGTGAAGGGAAACCGATTGATTGGGCGTTTTGGAACCCATCACTGTTAGCGTGGGGATACCCCGCGCTGTGGCGGGGACTCAAATACGGGAGAAATCGTGAACGAAAAAGATCTTGTTGAGCTGTGGAACGACAAAAGACGTCAAATCATTTCTGCCCAAATGCCTTCTGTCATTGCGCTTGGTGTCATTACCGTCATGGCGATGATGGGTTACTTCGACGGTGAATACACCTACGCCCAGTCGTTTGCGGCCCTGTTCTTGGTCACCGTGGGTTCTTTGAGCGTGTTGAACCAGTTGGCCGTGATTCGCGAGGCTCAAACAATCGTCAAAGACTTAGAGGCCATCGCGAACCCCAGTGCGCTGTCGAAGACGATTGCCTCGAGCGGCTCGTATTTGATTTATACGCGCCTTCTCATGGTGGTCTTCAGCGCGGCGCTGCTCATCGCGCTAGTGCTCCTCATTCTCTAGAGCACGACGAGATCAGGAGGGGAAGCCGAAGATGGCAAAGAAGTCCTGGGTAACACTCATCAGCGAGTGGCATTTATGGCCGGGGCTTGCTGTTGCGGTGACGGCAATCATCGCAACGGGGTTCTTTCTGATTATTGGCCTGTTTCGCTAAAGGGCCGGTGCAGGGCCGTTAGCAGCCCTGCCGGACGTGCCTCGATTGTTATTTGGGGGAGGGGCCGTAGTTATTGTCGCGGGCATCGGAGTCTCTGACGGTGAACACCAGCAGGATGATTCCCCCCACAATCGGCACAAACCCGACGAGAGCCCACCAGCCGCTCTTTCCTGTGTCGTGCAACCGTCGAACCAAGACGGCAAGGGCGGGGACGATGGTGACCAGAATCCACACCAGCCCAACGATGCCGCCACCACCGTTTGCGATAAAGCGCTCGACGTCACCGTCCATGAGAATCAGGTCGATCACGGCTACGGCGAGGTTGGTGAGTACGAGGAAGAGTTGAACGTACCAATACTCGGATCGACGCGAACGCCCCGAAAACGTTGCGTAGTGAGACCAAAATGACCTGACTGCTTCCCCAAGACTCACGATGCCCTCTCCTCGCTGATTGGTGTGCTCACTATCCCACGGTTCAGTCCCAGTTGGCTGGCAATTGACAGATTGCTCTATCCAATTTTCACTCCGTGGCGTAGCCTGAGGCCAAACTCTGGAGGTGCCCAGTGATTGAACACGAGGCTGACTACTGTCCCGGCTGCAGCGCAATTTGGCCGAAGGGCCAGCAGACCTGCTCGGGGTGTGGCTTTGAGGCTCCTCGCCACGAGGCGTGACACTAGCTCCCGTCCGATGTCGGACGATGAACGTGACTCGGTGCTGAATTAACGGGCTGCTTACGCTTTCCGGCGCTGCGCGAGGGAATCGTCAGCTCTGTCGCGGGCGAGGTTCTGAGCGGCGGGTGACGTAGATGGCAATCACGAGGATGATGACGATGCCGGCGTTTACGCCCAACTCAATGACTGCGCGCTGAAACTCTTCGGTGGTCTTGCCCGTGTTGAGTGTGAGCGACGACCCCACCGACAAGATGTGTCGGACGGAGGCAATGACGCCGATGATCAGGAATCGGCTGAGCTGGAAGAAGCCATTTTTGAACCGGGCAATTACTGTTCGGGCGATTTCCAAGATAATCACCACAAACAAGATGTCGTTGATGGCCTGCAGCATCCCGTCGGGGAAGAACGGCGCGGTGGTGACGAGCCGAACGATAGTGAAGATGAGCGCGCCCAGCGCAACCAGGAGCAGGAGCCCAGTGAGGACGATGTGGAAGACGTCCTCGATGACATCGAGTGTCTTCTGGTTCAGCATCGATGGCTGTTCGCCGTGCGGGTG
>JAYODB010000001.1:0-63155 GCA_038106075.1 Cellulomonadaceae bacterium
TAACCGGAGACAAGCGCGAACACCACATCGCGGAGCGTCCTCGTAACGCCCCGACCCGCACCGGTATCGGCGCCGCGGGTGTGACGTTCTACGGTGTGCTGTGGGCGGCCGCCAGCTCTGACTTGATTGCCACCCACTTCCGCCTCTCCATTGAGGGCGTCATCACCGGCCTGCAGGTTCTCCTGATTTTGGGCCCAATTGCGGCCTTCATGATCACCAAGCGAACCTGTCTAGCCCTGCAGCGCAAAGACCGCGAGATTGCCCTCCACGGCTACGAATCCGGTCGTATCGTGCGGCTGCCGGGCGGACAGTACATTGAGGTTCACGAACAGATCGACGAGTACGAACGTTGGAAGCTCCTCGACTACACCGAGTACAAGCCGGTGACCGTCCGCCCGAACGACCAGGGCAAAATCACGACGGGCATCCGCCTGCGCTCTGCGATGTCGAAGTGGTTCTTCGAGGACCGCGTGTCCCCGGTCGACAACCGAGAACTAGAGTCACAGAAGCACTAGTTCACCCGCTGTTCGAAGAAACCCTGGCTACAGAGTCAGGGTTTCTTCGTATCTCGGCGTGAAAACCTTCACCCCGGTGGCCTCTTCCACGCCTGGCGCCAGTTCATCGCGCTCGTCATTCTCGCCATGGATGAGCACGATTCGTTTGGGAGCAACCTCGGCGGTGCGTAGCCAGCCCACCACATCGTTTCGATCGGCGTGGACGGAAAAGAAACCAAGGTCGTGAATCTCGACCCGCACGGAGACGTCATCGCCGTGTATCCGAAGCTGTGTGGCGCCATCGCGCAGTTGCGCTGCCGAAGCTCTCGTGAGCCCTGGAACAGTCCACTCTCCAGGAGGATCTGCGAGGAACCGTACTCAATGAGGTAGCGGCTCCCCGTCACGGTGTCGGCCGCGCCAAAGAACGTAATTTGAGGGCGGTCGACCGAGCGCACCTAGAAGAGCCTCCGCATGTATTCCGCCTGCTGACTGTAGCCGAGGCGGTCGTAGAAGCCTCCAGCGCGCCGTGACGCAACGGTGAGCTGAGTGACGCCCTGGCGCTCGCATTCGGCTTCGACTGCGCGCACGAGCGCTGTGCCGACGCCTGAGACACGGGCTTCGTCGTCCACCACAATCTCTTGCAACTGGGCTGAGGGGCCGTTTGAGTACAACAAAGGAGACACGGTAGTGAGGCAGTAGCCCACCACCTCTCCCCCGGCCTCAGCAACGAAGGCAACAGAACGACCTTCATCACCGATTACGAAAGCAAAGGATTCAGAAAATTTCGCAGGATCCACGTCGAAGACATGGCCAAGCTTTTTCACGAGCTCGAGGACGCGGTCGTGGTCTGCCTCGGTGGCGGGACGGACGTGGACCTCGTTAGCGGCCAAAGTAACCCCGGTAATACTCGTAGGTCCAGCCCACGATGCCGATGAGGACCAGAGGGAGCGCATAGAGCGCAACCCAGATGCCTACTGAGAAGCCCACCATCGCCAACGCCGCGCCTCCAGCGAGGAAAACCGGCCACCAGCTCCACGGGCTATAGAACCCCAGCTCGGGGTCACCGTCGTCGATTTCGGCATCCAGACGGTCCTCCGGGAGTACTCCCCCGGCGTTGCGCTGAACCACCTGGAGGAAAAATGCGATGAAGACCGTCAATCCGCCGCTCAGCGCAATCGCCAGAGTGCCCACCCATTCGATGTGGCCTTTGTCGATGACTGACCAAACAGAGTAAACGGCAGCCAAAATAAAGAAGTAGACGGTCATCACCCCGAGGACTGTGATGTTGGTCTTCACGGTTAGGCCTCCGTCTTTGCCGGCTTGCGGGAATTACCCACCGCGAGCGGCAGGTCGAGCTCGGGGTGGTTCAGGTCGAACGCCGGGGATTCTGAACGGATGCGGGGAATCGACGTGAAGTTGTGACGCGGAGGCGGGCAGCTCGTCGCCCACTCGAGCGAGCGTCCATAACCCCAGGGGTCGTTCACGGTGACCTTCTCGCCCTTGCGGTGAGTGAGGTAGACGTTGAGGAAGAAGGGAATCATCGACAGTGCCAAGATGATCGACCCAATCGTGGAGAGCTGGTTCATCCAGGTAAAGCCGTCTTCGACCATATAGGTCGCGTAACGACGGGGCATACCCATGACTCCCAGCCAGTGCTGGACGAGGAAGGTCATGTGGAAGCCGAGGAAAAGAATCCAGAAGTGGATGTGGCCCAGTGATTCGTTGAGCATCTTTCCGGTGAACTTTGGCCACCAGAAATAGAAGCCCGAGAACATGGCAAACACCACAGTTCCAAATACCACGTAGTGGAAGTGCGCGACCACAAAGTACGAGTCGGACACGTGGAAGTCCAGCGGCGGTGAGGCGAGGATCACACCGGTTAGCCCACCAAACACGAAGGAGATGAGGAAGCCCAGGGCAAACACGATGGGGGTTTCGAAGGTCACAGACCCTCGCCACATGGTGCCGATCCAGTTGAAGATTTTCACGCCAGTGGGCACCGCGATCAGCATCGTCATGAGTGCGAAGAACGGCAGCAATACAGAGCCGGTGACGTACATGTGGTGCGCCCACACCGTCATCGATAGTGCGGCGATGGCGATGGTGGCGTAGACCAAGGTCTTGTAGCCGAAAATCGGTTTACGGCTGAACACCGGGAACACTTCGGAGACGATTCCGAAGAACGGAAGCGCGATGATGTACACCTCCGGGTGGCCAAAGAACCAGAAGAGGTGCTGCCACAGGATGGCCCCGCCGTTTGCGGCGTCGTAGACGTGTGAACCGAAGACTCGGTCAGACCCCAGCGCCAGTAGCGCCGCCGCGAGGACCGGGAAGGCCAGGAGTACCAGGATCGAGGTGACCAGGGTGTTCCAGGTAAAAATCGGCATACGCCACATGGTCATCCCGGGCACACGCATCGTGATGATGGTGGTGATGAAGTTCACCGCACCGAGGATGGTTCCAAAACCGCTCAAACCAAGACCGAACACCCACAGGTTTCCACCGAGACCCGGTGTAAAGGTCTGGCTCGACAGCGGGGTGTAGGCAAACCAGCCGAAGGAGGCAGCACCCTGCGGGGTGAGGAAGCCGGAGACGGCGATAAGCGAACCAAAACTGAAGAACCAGTAGGCAAGAGCGTTCAAACGCGGGAACGCCACATCGGGTGCCCCAATCTGCAGAGGCATCAAGACATTCGCAAAACCGGCAAACAGCGGTGTGGCAAACATCAGCAACATGATCGTGCCGTGCATGGTGAAGAGCTGGTTGTACTGCTCCTTCGTCGCGACAATTTCAAGGCCAGGGGCAAACAGCTGAGCACGGATGACCAGAGCCATCACACCGCCGAGGAGGAAGTACAGGAACGAGGTCCAGAGGTAGAGGTAGCCGATCTTCTTGTGGTCGGTGGTGGTCAACCATTCGACGAAGAGGTTTCCCTTGCGCGCCACACGGGCATTAGAAAGCCCTTCGGGGATCTCGGTGACATTGGGGCGGGGTGCGGTCTGAGTCATCGTTACTCTTCCTCTGCGCTAGCCGTGGTACCGGGCAAGTTCTGCAACACGTTGAATTCAGGTCCGAGGCGTCCCACATTGCCCTGATCGCGAAGGGCCTGCATCTGGCGCTCGAATTCAGCCTCACTCACGACATGAACCTCAAAGAGCATGAGCGAGTGGTATTCACCACAGAGCTCGGCACACTTTCCGCGGTACACGCCTTCCTTCTGGGGAATGAAGTACCAGTGGTTGGTGCGTGCCGGAATCATGTCCTTCTTGTAGAGAAAGTCCACAATCCAGAACGAGTGGATGACGTCGCGCGACTCAATAGTGATTTCCACCTTCTGGTTGACCGGAAGGTAAAGCTTGGGAAGGCTCGTCGCGTCGATCGGGCCCTCGGGAAGCTCTTGAGCCTGAATACCCGAGAAGTAGACGTCATCGGTCAGATAGTTGAAGTCCCAGGCCCACCGCTTGCCGTAGACCTCAATTTGAACATCGGGGTCTGGCAGGGGCTCTTCGATAATGGCCTGGTCGCGAGCGGTGAAGGCAAAAAAGCCGAGCACGAGAATCAGTGGGACGACGGTGTAGAAGGTTTCGATCGGCATGTTGTAGCGCAACTGAGCCGGGGTGCCCGTCTGTCCTTTGCGGCGGCGATACACCACGGCGGCCCAAATAATCAGCAACCAGGTGATGATGCCCACGATGAAGAGCACAATCCAGGAGACATTCCACAGCGTAATCACGCGGTCAACCTGGTTGGTCAGGCCGGGTTCGGTCGGCAACCAGCCGAGCATCACCTGCTCAGTGCAACCAGCGAGAACGAGAGCCAAACCGGCGAAAAGTGCCGAAACCTGTAGCGACCGCTTACGAACCCGACTCACGTAATGCCTTTCCTTTGCTCTCGCACGCCCATTCTACGCGACCCCCGGAAGCGCTGTCGCACGGGGCACGCGGCAAAAAGGCCTAGCTGAAACTGTCTCCGCAGGCGCAACTACCCTGCGCGTTGGGATTGTCGATGGTGAAACCCTGCTTGTGGATGGTGTCCTCGAAGTCGACCGTGGCACCGTCCAAATACGGTGTGCTCATCTTGTCGACGACGACCTCGACACCCGCGAAGTCGACCACAAGGTCGTCTTCCATCAGCCGCTCATCAAAGAACAGTTGGTAGATCAAACCAGAGCAGCCGCCCGGCTGGACAGCGACCCGAAGCCTCAGGTCGTCACGACCCTCTTGGTCAATCAGAGACTTCACTTTTGTGGCAGCAGTCTCCGTGAGGACAACCCCGTGTGCTGCAGTGTCGGTCGTCTTTTCAGCGGTCGACATGGTTCAATCACCTCACCCTTTCGTTACCTCAAGTGTAATCGGTCAGGGCTGAGTGAACCCCCTACACGCCGCGGGTCAGGCGGGCCAACAGCAGGGCTTCAGAGCGTGCCGCCCGCAGCAACATGCCAAGGTCAACAGACTCATTCGGACCGTGTGCAGCGGAGGCACGATCCTCCACCCCGGTTACCGCGATGGCCGCGTGAGGGAAGGTCTTTTGGAGTTGCGCGATAAAAGGAATCGAACCCCCGAGACCCTGGTGGACGACGGGAGCTCCAAAACCGTCCTCGAGGGCGCTCTCTACCTCCACGATGAGCGGGTGGCCCTCGTGGTGAAGGAACCCTTCACCCTTTTCCCAATTCTCAAAACCGATGTCGACCCCGCGGGGGCAGTTCTCTCTCACATGGGCTTCGAGGGCTTCGGCGGCGTGGGAAGCAGACATCCCCGGCGGAATTCGAAGACTCACTTTGGCCCGTGCCCGCGCCAGTAGCGTGTTGGACGCTTGTTCGGGGCTCGGTGCGTCAATCCCCGTGATGGTCACCGCGGGGTCAAGCCACAGCCGTTGGTGAACTCCACCTGTACCCCACAGCTCGATATCGGGGAGCAGCCCAGATTCTCCACGCAGCGTTTCGTCTTCGCCTCCCTCCACTTCGCTGAGCGGCCCGAGGCCCTCGATGGCCACCGATCCGTCGGCATTCTGTAGGGAGGCGAGCAGCCGTACAAGGACAGTGAGCGCATCGGGAACGGGCCCTCCGAAGAGGCCAGAGTGAACCGAAGTCTCGAGGGTGGCAATGGACACCGTCACTCCCACGACACCCCGAAGACTCGTCGTCAGGGCCGGAATCATCGTCGAGGGGTTATCTGAGTCTGCGACGATGATCAGGTCGGCTTCCAAATCATCTTTATGGGCAGCGAGCAGGGCCTCGAAGGTAGGAGAGCCGCTCTCCTCTTCACCCTCGATAAACACCGTGACGCCGAGGGGCACCCCTCCCCCACAAGCCTCGCGCAACGATTTCAGCGCCTGCAGGTGAACGGTGATTCCGGCCCCGTCGTCGGCCGCCCCTCGCCCGTAAAGCCGCCCCTCGCGCTCGGTCGGCTCAAAAGGTGGTGAATTCCACAGGGCCTCGTCTCCCGTGGGCTGGACGTCGTGGTGTGCGTAAAGCAAAACCGTGGGATAGCCCTCACTGGCGGGCGCGCGGGCAATCAGTGCAGGAGCACCACCCTGTGCGCGGACAATCTCGATCGAATCCCACTCGAACACCTCAGCGAAAAGGTCTTTCACCGTCTGCGCTGAGCGATCGAGGACGGCCCGGTCTGACCCGGGCAGCGAAAGGGAGGGAATCCGAATCAGCGACTCAAGACTGGCTCGAGCGTAAGCCTGTGAGGAGTCGACGGCAGAGAGGATGGCTTCGTCGGTCGGATGTGCCGGGAGCCTTGAGGTCATGCCGGTAATCTTAAGGCTTCCGAATTCTGAGGAGTGTGTCGGTGGCCGACAAGTCAGACAGTGACAAGAGCGCTGAGGGTAAGGGGCGTCCCACACCGCGACGGCGCGATCGCGAGCAGGAGTCGAAACGCCCTCTCGTTGCCAACACCGCAAAGGAGCGTCGCGCCCGTGCGCGGGAGATTCGCGAGCGTGCCCGCCTTGGCATGGCGGCGGGTGAAGAGCGTTACCTGCCCATTCGGGACAAGGGTCCCCAGAAGAAGTTCGTGCGCGACTTTGTCGACGCCAGGTGGAATTTCGGCGAGTTCCTAATTCCGATGATGTTCGCCGTGATCATCGCCACATTTATTCCCTCCGCGCAAGCACAGCTCGCGTCCATTGCGGTGTTGTGGCTGTTCTTCCTTTTCGCCGTCATCGATTCCTTCATACTCGGCTGGCAAGTGCGAAAGGCCGCCAACGCCAAGTTCGGTGAGGATCGGGTCGAAAAGGGCGTCCGCTGGTACGCCGCAATGCGCGGGCTCCAAATGCGCGGACTTCGTCTTCCCAAACCACAGGTGTCCCGGGGCGAAAAGCCCCACTAGGCCCGAGCGGCCAGGAGCTCTCGGTTGATGTGGTGTGCCAGGAATGGGCCACGGTACACGAACGAGGTGTAGGCCTGGACGAGTGTGGCTCCTGAACGCAGGCGCTCATCAACGTCTGCTCCTGTTTCCACGCCACCCACAGAAATCACGACAGGCCCGTCTCCCAGAGCGTCGCGCACCACTTTCAGCACATCGCGGGATCGCGAGGCGAGTGGGGCGCCAGAGAGGCCCCCGTCACCCGCGTGAGAGACCTCTGGCTTCGAGGAGCTCAGCCCCTCACGCGAGACCGATGTATTCGTCGCGATCACGCCCGCTAGTCCGTTGTCGAGCGCGACCCGAGAGACGTCTCTAATCTCGTCGTCCGGTGAATCTGGAGAAATCTTGACGAGCACGGGGACGCCCTTTGCTTCCGTCACGACGCCTTTGAGGATCGGGGTGAGCTCCCGAGGGTCTTGCAGAGCGCGCAGGCCCGGCGTATTGGGCGAGCTCACGTTGACCACGAGGTAGTCAGCCACAGCAGCAAGATGGCGCGCCGCCGCAATGTAATCATGGGCGGCATTAGCGGGATCCGTGTCGCGGTTCTTTCCGATGTTGACGCCAATGATCAGCCCGGGGGTGAGGCGACGAATGAGGCTCAGCCTCTTGGCCACCTCATCGATGCCGTCGTTGTTGAAGCCCATTCTGTTCACAAGAGCCCGGTCAGCCGGCAGTCGAAAAAGGCGTGGCCGGGGGTTTCCCGGTTGTGGCCGTGGCGTCACGGTTCCTACCTCGACGTGACCAAATCCAAGCGCGGACAGGGCGGTAACGACTTCGGCGTTCTTGTCGAATCCGGCCGCAATGCCAAAGGGTGAGGGGAAGGTGAGACCCATCGCCTCGGTCCTGAGAGAGGCATCGGGTTTCGTGATGGCGTGGAGGATGTCGCGGGTAATCGGAGTTTGGGCAACCCGAAGAACAGCCATACCAAGATGGTGGGCGACTTCAGGGTCGAGCAGCTTGAGGGCTGGGAAGAGAGCGCGATACACCTATGCGTCACTCTCGCTCGCGGGCGGAGCCTCAGCTCGCAAACGGTCAATGGCCTGTTCAAAGTCGTCCAGACTCTCAAACGCTTGATAAACAGACGCAAACCGAAGGTATGCCACCTCATCGAGTTCCCTCAGCGGCTCCAAAATGGCGAGGCCAATTTCGTTGGCGTCGACCTGCGACACACCCGTTTGTCGGATCGACTCTTCGACTCGCTGAGCGAGCTGAGCAAGATCCTGATCGGTCACCGGTCTCCCCTGGCAGGCCTTTTTCACACCCGCGGCAATCTTCTCCCGGCTAAATGGTTCGGTGACCCCGCTTCGCTTAATCACGCTCAAGCTCGCGGTCTCGAGCGTCGAGAAGCGACGACCGCATTCAGGGCACTGCCGGCGGCGGCGAATCGACACTCCGTCGTCTGAGGTCCTCGAGTCGATGACGCGGGAGTCAGGGTGGCGACAAAACGGGCAATACACGCTCTACTCCTCCCCCGCCTCAAATCGAGCCGTCACGGCCTCCCCGTGGGCGGGGAGGTCCTCGGCGTTCGCAAAGCGAACGATGTCATCGGCAACCTCAGCTAGTGCCTCACGAGAGTACTCGACAATCTGTTGGGGCCGAAGAAATGTCATGGCGGAGAGCCCAGACTGAAACTTCGCCTGTCCGCCCGTTGGCAGCACGTGGTTCGATCCGGCCAGATAGTCCCCCGCACTCACCGGTGTGTAGGAGCCGAGGAAAATGGCCCCCGCGTGGGTGACCTGCGTCGCGACTTTTTCCGCCTCGGCCGTGCAAATCTCGAGGTGCTCTGGGGCAAGGGCGTCGCTCACCGCGATCGCGTCTGTGAGGGACTCCACCAGAATGACCGCCGATTGCGGGCCCGACAGGCTGGTAGCCACACGGTCACGGTGAGCCGTCTCGGACGCTCGCTTCTCGACAATCGCCTCCACGCGCTTGGCGTAGTCAGGGTCAGTGGTCACCATTATCGCCTGAGCCATTTCGTCGTGCTCGGCTTGACTGACAAGGTCGCTGGCCACGAAGTCGGCCGGGGTTGTCCCATCCGCGATGACCACGATTTCGGTCGGGCCGGCCTCTGAGTCGATTCCCACGACTCCCTTGACCAGTCGCTTGGCGGTGGCGACATAAATGTTGCCCGGTCCGGTAATTACCGACACGGGCTCGAGGTCCGCGTCAGGGACACCGTAGGCGAGGGCGCCAATAGCCCCTGCTCCTCCGACTCGATACACCTCGGTCACGCCGAGGAGTTCTGCCGTGGCGAGAATCGTGGGGTGAATCTCGGCGTCCCACTCCGCTTGCGGAGGAGAGACAAGGACAATCTCTCCCACACCGGCCACCTGAGCGGCCACCACGTTCATCACCACACTTGAGGGGTAAACGGCCTTGCCTCCGGGGATATAGACCCCCGCCCTATCCACCGGTTGCCAGCGCTGGGTCACCACCGCACCCGGGCCTAGTTCAGTCTCTGCCGAAGGTGGGACCTGAGCCTGGGACGCCTGCCGGACCCGGTCGATCGCAATTTCGATACTGGAACGCAACTTCGGGTCGAGCTCTTTGAGCGCCTGGCTCAGCCGCTCACGGGGCGTCCTAATTCCTCGGGGCCGGCAGCCGTCGAAACGCTCCGCTTGATCGAGCAACGCGTGTGAACCACGGGTCCTCACCTCATCGATCAGCGCGGAAACCGCGGCATCCACACTCGATTCGGCATTCGAGACGCGAGGAACATTTCGGCTGAGCCACTCGGGGCTCAACTTCTCCTGTCGCCAGTCGATGATCGAAAGCACCCTCCCATGTTAGGTGGCCTGGTGGGAGCTTCCGCCCAGCGCAGGCGGTCTACACTGGTCGACGATGAGCGCCGAATCTTCTTACACCGATGTCCCTTCCACCTCAGAACTGTTTTTTGAGGCATTCCGCCGCCACAGCTCTGGCGTCGCTATCGTCACAGCCCGCAAGAGCTCTGGGGATCCGACAGGATTCACGGCAACCTCGGTCACGAGCCTCTCAGCTGTTCCACCCCGGGCCACCTTCAACATGTCGCTGTTTGCAAGTAGCTATCCGGCGCTGAGGTCGAGCGAACACCTCCTGATTCACTTCCTCGGAACCCGCCACGTCGACCTCGCTACGCAGTTCAGCGGCGACAGCGGCTCTCGTTTCGACGGTGTTGAGCTGCTCGACGGCCCCGAAGGTTTACCGCTCATTCCGGGCGCGACGGCCTATGTAGTGGGCAAGATTGTGGCGCGCCACGAAACAGGCGACGCCGTGACGGTCGTCGTGGAGATTGTCGGTGGCGGGGTTGGTGCGAGCGATCAGGGACTGGTCTACCAGGGCAAGGCCTACCGCACCGCCGCTTCGCTCGACTGAGCCTGCGGGGTGGTGAGACAGTCACGGCCCAGAATGCTCTTGATTTCGCCAATCAGGTTGGCGCTGACCTCAACAGTTTTGGGCAGTGAGAACACCCGGGCGACCCCGTCTCGAATGAGTCGCAGGCGCACCTCCGTGTCCCCCGGGTGACGCTCAAGAGCGGCGTCGAACTGGGTGAGAACGTCGGCGGTCGCAAAGTATTCCGGGACGGTGAGGACCAGCGGACCGTCAAAATTGTCGCGATCCCTCGGCTGAATGTTCAACACCTGAACACTTTGGGCGTGCATCGTGATTTCGTCGTCTCGATGCTGAACCCTTCCTCGAACGGCGAGAAGCGAATCGGGTTGCAGGGCGCTCTGGTTCTCGAGGTAGGACTTTCCTAAAAACAGGATGGACAACTCTCCGCTGAAATCTTCAAGGGTTGCCTGGCCATAGGGATTCCCGCTATTGCGGGCCACCCGATGGTTGACGGCGGTGAGTAATCCGGCAACCTGCACGACGGCGCCGTCGTCGAGCTCCGATTCCAGAAGTTGGGCGACTGTCATGTCCGAGTTTTCGGAAAGCCCGATTTCCATTCCGGAGAGAGGGTGGTCGGAAACATAGAGGCCCAACATTTCGCGCTCGAGCGCGAGAAGTTCCTTCTTGCTCCATTCCGGCAGGTTGATGATCTTCGGAGTCTGGCTCTCTTCGTGCTCGTCGAGGAGGGAATCAAAATCGAATCCCACGTCACCGTGCTCTTCGGCTTTCTTCTGGCGAACGGCCTGGTCAACAACGGATTCGTGAATCTCGGCGAGCGACCTCCGGGTGTTCCCCAACAGGTCGAAGGCCCCCGCCTTGATCAGAGACTCCACCGTCCTTCGGTTCAGGACGTGGCCTGAGACTTTGTTGACGAAGTCGTGGAAGTCGGTGAAGGCCCCTTTTGACTCCCTCGCCTCGCGGATGTGGTTCACCACCTGGAGGCCGACATTGCGCACGGCGCCGAGGCCGAATCTAATCGAATCCCCCACTGCGGTGAAGGTGGCTAGCGATGTGTTGATGTCGGGGGGTAGAACATCGATTTTCATTCGGCGGCACTCGTTGAGATAGACCGCCGACTTATCCTTGTCGCCGCTCACGCTGGTGAGCAGCGCCGCCATGTATTCCGCTGGATAGTGGGCTTTGAGATAGCCCGTCCAGTAGCTCACGAGGCCATAGGCGGCCGAGTGGGCCTTGTTGAAGGCGTAGTCCGAGAACGGCACCAGAATGTCCCACAGTGTCTTAATGGCCTTATCTGAGTAGCCGTTGGAGCGCATTCCCGCTTGGAATCCCTCGAACTGGTAGTCGAGTTCCTCTTTCTTCTTCTTTCCCATTGCGCGTCGGAGCAGATCGGCTTGGGCGAGCGAGTAGCCAGCGAGTTTGCGGGCAATCTCCATCACCTGCTCCTGGTAAACAATCAGGCCGTAGGTCTCCCCGAGAATGTCATCCAGAACCTCCGCCAGTTCCGGGTGGAGCGGGGTGATGTCCTGCTGACCGTTCTTTCTCAGGGCGTAGTTCGTGTGAGAGTCCGCCCCCATCGGGCCGGGGCGATAGAGGGCGAGAACAGCCGAGATGTCTTCAAAGCGCTCGGGCTTGAGAAGCCTCAGCAGGCTTCGCATCGGGCCCCCATCGAGCTGGAACACCCCGAGCGTCTCTCCGCGGGAGAGCAGCTCATAGGTGGCCTGGTCGTCGAGGCTGAGCTCCTCCAAGACCGGCCGCTCTCCTCGGCTTACTTCAATATTGTCGAGCGCGTCGTCGATGATGGTGAGGTTTCGCAGCGCGAGAAAGTCCATTTTCACGAGCCCGAGGGATTCCGCTGTGGGGAAGTCGAACTGGGTGACGATTTGCCCGTCCTGTTCACGCTTCATGATGGGGATGATGTCGATCAGCGGAGCGCGTGACATGATCACTCCCGCGGCGTGAACTCCCCACTGGCGTTTGAGGTTTTCGAGACCCTGCGCCGTCTCAAACACCTTCTTGGCGTCGGGGTCAGCGTCGAGCAGGGCCCTGAAGTCGCCCGCTTCTTTGTAGCGTTCGTGACTCTTGTCGGTGATGCCGCTGAGCGGAATGTCTTTGCCCATGACCGATGGGGGCATGGCTTTGGTGAGCTTCTCCCCCATCCCAAACGGATAGCCCAGGACGCGAGAGGCATCTTTGAGGGCTTGTTTGGCCTTGATGGTGCCGAAGGTGACGATTTGAGCGACCCGGTCGTCGCCGTATTTTTCGGTCACGTAACGAATCACTTCACCCCGCCGTCGCTCGTCGAAGTCCACATCGAAGTCCGGCATCGACACACGCTCTGGGTTGAGGAATCGCTCAAAAATCAGGCCGTGGACGATGGGGTCCAGTTCGGTGATTTTCATCGCGTAGGCCGCCATCGACCCCGCCCCCGAGCCGCGACCGGGCCCTACGCGGATACCGTTGTCCTTGGCCCAGTTGATGAAGTCGGCAACAACGAGGAAGTAGCTCGAGAAGCCCATCTGGGTGATCACGCCAATCTCGTAGTCGGCCCGCTCGCGAACCTCCTGGGGGACACCACCGGGGTACCGCTCCACGAGTCCTTCGTCGACGGCTCGTCGGAAGGCGGCGTCCACCGAGTCGCCGGGCTCCACCGGGTAGTCGGGCATGTAGTTTGCCGACTCGTCGAATTCGACCGACACCCGTTGGGCAATCAGGAGGGTGTTGTCTGCCGCTCCCGGAAATTCGGCGAAGAGGGTCCGCATCTGTGCTGCGGATTTGATGTAAAAGTCCCCAGAGTCGAACTTGAAGCGCTTGGGGTCATCCAGGGTGGACGCCGATTGCACACACAGGAGGGCCTCGTGGGCGGCCGCGTCGGCCGCGTGCGTGTAGTGGGAGTCGTTTGTCCCCACCATCGGCAGCCCTAAGTCATTGGCAAGACGGACGAGGTCGGCCATGACACGTTTTTCGAGTGGCAGACCGTGGTCCATCACTTCGACGAAGTAGTTCTCCGCTCCAAACAGATCTCGCATATCCGCCGCAGTTTTCACCGCTTCTTCGTAGAGGCCCAGACGCAACTTGGTCTGAACTTCACCGCTGGGACAGCCCGTCGTCGCGATGACGCCCTTGTGAAAGCGCTCGAGAAGTTCGATGTCCATTCGAGGTTTGAAGTAGTAGCCCTCAATCGACGCGAGGGACGCGAGCCGGAAGAGATTGTGCATGCCCTCGGTGTTTTCCGCGAGCAACGTGAGGTGGGTGTATGCCCCTCCACCGGAGACATCGTCTTCACCACCACCGGCAAAATTCACCCTCGTCTTGTCGCTGCGGTGGGTGCCAGGGGTGAGGTAACCCTCCATGCCGATAATCGGGTTGACACCGACGTCACGGGCTTTGCGCCAAAACTCGTAGGCGCCAAACATGTTCCCGTGATCAGTCATCGCCACGGCGGGCATTTCTTGACGGGCCACTTCGGCGACCAGTTCTGAAATTCGCGCGGCGCCATCGAGCATCGAGTACTCGGTGTGCACGTGAAGGTGCGCGAAGCTGTCGTTACTGGTCACTGGGTCTCCGGTTGTGGTCGGCCTCCAGATTATTCGGGCTCTCTGGAGTTTGCCCCCGCCACACCGACGTTACTGCGCATCGAGAAGCGTGAGAGCCCTCGCGAGGTCAGAGGGGTACTCGCTGCGGAAGGTGACGTACTCACCCGATCCGGGGTGGGTGAACCCCAGAGAGACCGCGTGGAGCCACTGTCGATCGAGCTGAAGCTTCTTGGCGAAGACCGGATCAGCCCCGTACAGAGCGTCACCGACGAGTGGATGGCGTTCTGCTTGAAAGTGAACGCGAATCTGATGGGTTCGTCCCGTTTCGAGGTGGACCTCCACCAGGGTTGCCCCCGGAAACACTTCGAGTGTGTCGTAGTGGGTAATCGAATGGCGACCTTCGCGCACGACAGCGAATTTCCACGACGAGCTCGGGTGTCGACCAATCGGCGCGTCAATCGTCCCAGAGGACGGCGACGGGTACCCCTGAACGAGCGCGTGGTACACCTTGTCTACCTCACGGTTGCGAAAGGCCCTCTTGAGTCCGGAATAGGCCCGATCGCTCGCCGCAACCACCATGACTCCTGATGTGCCGACGTCGAGCCGATGCACCACTCCGGGGCGCTCTTCCACGCCGAGCCCGGGAAGCTGGAAACCCTTTTCGTCGAGCCAGCCGATAATGTCTGGGCCTTCCCAACTGGGTGCTGGGTGAACGGTGTAGCCCACTGGCTTATCGACAACGATGATGTCGTCGTCACTGAAAAGAATCGTGGGCTCTTCCGTCGCAACGACGACCGGTTCACCATCCTCTTTCACCACTTCGTGGAGGGTGTAACGCTCCCCTGCCTCGACCACCCGAGACTTCTTGACGGGTTTTCCCGCGAGCTCTACCGCTCCGTGGGCGATGAGGTGGTGCACCCGCGAACGGGAGAGGCCGGTGAGTTGAGAAAGGGCGTGGTCAAGCCGCTCGCCGGAGAGCTCATCGGTGACGACGACACTCTCAGGCTCCGGCGTCTGGGCGCTCTCGCCCACCTAACCCTTGGATTCGGAATCGTCCGAATCGTCTACCTGCTCGGTCGACCCGGTCTCGGGCACAACCGTGGTCGGAGCGCTCACCGGCGCCGACGGGGTCGGCACTGCTGATTCGATTCCCGTGTGCTCGAGCGTGTTCAGTTGACCTTCGATGAAGCCCCGGAGGCTTTCGCGATATTCGCGCTCGAACTCGCGCAGAGCATCCACCTTGTTTTCGATGGTCTGGTGCTCCCGCTTGTACTCAGCCAGGCGACGCTGATGTTCTGCCTCGGCCTCGGAGACAATACGGGCAGCCTGCGAGTGACCTTCGGCGATGAGCTCATCGCGCTTCGCGATTCCTTCCCGCACGTGTTCTTCGTGCAGGCGACGGGCGAGTTGAAGCAGGTTGGTGGTGCCTTCCGCATCAATCGGATCGTCAAGAGACGCGGTGGGAACGGGCGCGGCAGAGCCGGCAGATGCTCCTGCGCGTTGAAGCTCGGCGATTCGAGCTTCGGCGGCTTGAAGTTCAGTCTTCAGCTGGTTGTTTTCCTCTTGGAAGCGCCGCATTTCGACGACAACCTCGTCGAGAAAGTCATCGACCTCGTCTTGGTCGTATCCTTCTCGGAATTTAGTCGACTGAAAACGCTTGTTGACGATGTCTTCAGGTGTCAATGCCATTGGTAGGTGTTCCTCTGCGGTTGGCTGTGCGCACGCGCTGCAATGCAACTCACGACAAATGCGACCGTATCGGTCGGCCCCAGCTTATCTCTCTCGACCGAATTCTGCAGGGGGCTTAGCGAAAACTCCCGACGAACGACATCGCAATCAGCACGCCGATCATCAGCAAGCTCCAGCCCAAATCAATCGCTGCGCCACCGATTCGAAGTGGGGGCAGCACGCGGCGCACCGTCCGAAGTGGTTTATCGGTCAGGCTGTAGGCGGCTTCGGCAACGAGCAACACCGGGCCTTTTGGTCTCCAGGTGCGAGAAAAGACCTGCACCCAGTCAAGGATGAACCTCACCCACATCGCGATGAAAAACGCGTAGAGGGCAACGTAAATCACCCAGGCAATGGCAGTCATCGCACCCAGTGTCTCGTAAACAGCTGAGTGTTAGTCGAGCAGCGCGTCGCCGTCGCTGTCGTCGGCCTCACCGGAGACCTGAACGTGCGAGGGTGAGAGCAGGAACACCTTGGGAGTCACGCGCTCGATGTGACCGTAGAGGCCCTGGGTGAGACCGCTCGCAAAGTCCACCATGCGGCGGGCTTCTGTCTCGCTCATCTGGGTCAGGTTCATGATGACGGGAATACCGTCACGGAAGGTTTCCGCGATCAGTTTCGCGTCCTCGTACTTCTTGGGGTGAACCGTGAGGATTTCGCTGACGTCAGGCGACGACTGGCGTCCGCGGCGCAACGCCGTCACGGTCGCACGAGCAGGGGCCTCTTTGGCTGCGGGGGCGGGACGCGATTCCCACTCTTCAGCAGGGGTCTCTTCTGCGAGACCCAAGAATTCAAGCGACTTGCGCAGGGGGTTAGCCATTTCCCAGCCTTTCTTCCGTTTCCGGTGGTTCCAGGCTAGGCCGGAGAGGGGCGTTTTCCGGTGATTGCGGTCCCGATGCGAAGGTGTGTCGCACCAGCGTGGATCGCCTCGGCAAAGTCGCCCGACATGCCAAGCGAGAGGTCGGTTGACGATGCGCTCAAAGCGAGCAACCGCTGCTGGTAGTCAAGAACCCTGGCAAAGGCTTCTGCCGGTTCCTCTTCCTGGGGGGCAACAGCCATCAGTCCTCTGAGGTTCAGCGTCGGGGTCTGCAACACCTGGTCGATCAGACTCTCGAGTTCGTCGGGCCACACGCCTCCGCGGCCAGGGTCGTCGGTGAGATTCAGCTCGACGAAGACGTCAACACTTCTCTCTGCATTCGCCAGCTTTGTCACCAGGCTGCCGCGGTCCAACGAGTGAATGACCTGGCAGTACTGGCTCACCGCGAGGGCCTTATTCGACTGCAACTGGCCCACAAAGTGCCAGGTGAGATCGAGGTCGGTCAGTTCGACGTGTTTAGGCTGGGCCTCCTGGTGCCTCGACTCCCCGACGTGCCTAACTCCTAGGGCGTGGAGGTCCCTCACGAGGGAAGCGGGGTGAAATTTCGTCACCACAATCGTGGTGATGTCCCCCTCGTCGCGGCCCGCGTCGCGAGCGGCCTCGCTGATATCAGCCATGACCGCCTGGTAGCGGTCAGCGAGGGCCGAGTCGACCACGCGCTAGCGCAGGAAGTCGGGAACGTCGAGCTCCGCTTCCGCGTCCATCTCAGAGGCGAAAAGGGGTGCCTCTTCCGGCTCTCCCGCGACGGCAGGGGCCTCTGAGGTTTCAGCCAACCACGCGGGCGTTTCCTCGGTCATTGCCGGTTCTGCTTCGGTGCCCTCCGCGGCAGCGACCGGCCACGGAGTGTTCACCGGCGTCTGCGTGGCGGGGTCGAATCCTGCCGCGATCACGGTGACCCGGACTTCATCGCCCAGAGAGTCGTCGATGACCGCGCCAAAGATGATGTTGGCGTCGGGGTGAACGGCTTCTTCGACGAGCTTGGCGGCGTCGTTGATTTCGTAGAGTCCGAGGTTTGAACCACCCTGGATCGACATCAGCACACCCTGCGCGCCCTCGATGCTGGTCTCCAAGAGTGGCGACGCAATCGCCAGCTCGGCGGCTTTGATCGCGCGGTCGGCGCCCCGCGACGAGCCAATTCCCATGAGCGCGCTTCCGGCGTCCTGCATCACCGATTTCACGTCGGCAAAGTCAAGGTTGATGAGGCCCGGCGTGGTGATCAGGTCGGTAATTCCCTGAACACCGGCGAGCAGAATGTGGTCCGCTGTTTCGAACGCTTGAATCATGCTGATGGTGCGGTCACCGATCTCGAGAAGGCGGTCGTTGGGCACCACGATGAGGGTGTCCACCTCTTCGCGCAGCAGCGCCACGCCCTCTTCCGCTTGAGCCTGGCGACGCTTTCCTTCGAAGCTGAATGGCTTGGTCACGATACCCACGGTGAGAGCGCCCACCGATTTGGCGATGCGGGCCACCACTGGAGCTCCACCCGTTCCCGTTCCGCCGCCTTCTCCAGCGGTCACGAATACCATGTCGGCGCCGGAGAGGGCCTGCTCGATTTCTTCGGCGTGGTCCTCCGCGGCTCGACGACCAATTTCGGGGTCTGCGCCAGCGCCCAAGCCTCGGGTGAGTTCACGTCCGATGTCGAGTTTCACGTCGGCGTCAGACATCAATAGGGCTTGTGCGTCGGTGTTCACGGCGATGAATTCCACACCTTTGAGGCCTCGCTCAATCATCCGGTTGACAGCGTTGACGCCGCCGCCACCGACTCCGACAACCTTGATGACTGCCAGATAGTTATGGTGTCCGGACACGTGGGGCCCCTCTCCTAAAACCTTCAACCTCTACTTGAGGATGAGAGTTTTTCTCACTTTTTGACTGCGTCCACGCTACGGCCGAACACCATCGAAGCCGCTTAGCAAGCTGGGCGTGTCGCCGGGGAACTATCCGGCGTTGCCGTCACGAATCACGACGGTTTCTGGAGTTGAAAGGTCGATCAGTTTTGCGCCCGCGGCGCCGGCCGCTTGAAGCGCGGCAGGCAGAGCCCGCGCTTTCTGGGCCGAGAACTCACTACTCCCCCACAACACCTGATGATCACTGTCGCGCAGGCTAAAGGCCACCGTGTCCGCGCTCGAGGCCGTGATGCGGTCAATACGGCGCAAGACCTCTTCCGGAATCACCGCGAGTGCCTCGACAATGGCTCGGAAACCTCGATCGTCTGAGTCGGCCGCGACGCCAATCAGTGGAAGCTCTGAAGGCCGAACGGTGTCTGACCAGAGCTCAACAGCAGCCTGGTCGACCACCCGGAAATTACCCGCTGTTCCCACCGCACCCAGAGGAGTTCGCTCAATGATTGATACGGCGAGAGTGTCGGGAAGTTCCGCCCGAGTGTCGACGGATTGAATGAGAGCCACGTCCGAGAGCTCTCTCGCCACATCCGCGCCACTCACCTGGGCGAGGGGAAGGCCAGCGAGGGGTTGGAGTTGCTCGATGACCTGCGCATTCGTCAGACGGACCGCGCCCTCCACCTTGATGGTGCGTAGCGACATGAGTGGCGAGGTCGTGACGATAATGACCAGCACGACGAGGGCCACCACACTGCCCACACCCGCGGTCCACGTCAGCCGACGCTGCCGAGTGGACACCGTAAAGCGCCGATACTCGGTCCTCTCCGCCTTTTTCCTCGCCCGGGTCGCCGCGCGGGCGGACCGGGCAGCCGATTTCGCGGCGGAGGGTTTGCGGGCGGATTTTGGCTCGGGGGCAGCCGGTTTAGCGGACGCAGGCCCAAAACCGCTCGGTCTACTCGGTGTCGCCATACACCTCTCGCATTCGAGCGAGGAGCCTGGGCACGATTTGATACAAATCACCCGTACTCATGGTCACAATCACGTCGCCGGGTTGGGCTCGCGCCACGGCGAGCTCCACCGCTTTGTCCCAGTTAGGTTCAAAGTCGTATGAGGTCCCCGGGGCGAGCCGATCGAGAATCAATTGCGTCGTGACACCCTCGATTGGGTCTTCTCGCGAGCCAAAAATGTCGAGAAAGATGGTGTGGTCACTGCCGTCGCTGAAGGCGTCGGCCAGTTGCGTCGCCATGAGCTGCGTTCTCGAGTAGAGATGGGGTTGAAACATCGTGATGACGCTGCCCTCACCCACAACGTTTTGCGCGATTTCGAGCGCTGTAGCAACCTCCGTGGGGTGGTGGGCGTGGTCATCAAACACCCGCACTCCCCCAATCTCACCGTGGAACTGGAAGCGCCGGTCGGCTCCACGGAAACCACTCACCCCGCGAGCAGCCTCAGCCACGGACAACCCCGCGGCAATCATCGACGCGACCACACCTGCGGCGTTGAGGGCATTGAGTCGACCGGGAACCGCCAATTCAAAGCGGGCCGATTCGTCCCGGTAGCTGACGGTTGCGGAGGCGACAGGCGCTGCCTGGACGTCAGAGAGGAGAACCTCAGCGTCTGGCGAGGTTCCATAGCTGAGCGGAGCAATATCGGCCACTCTGTGGGCAATGTTGCGCGCTCCGGCGTCGTCGATACAAATCACTGCGCGGCCCGTTGCCGAACGGGCGAAGGCTTCGAAGGCGTCAAACACCGCCTCGGCCGTTCCATAAAAGTCGAGGTGGTCGGCCGCCACATTCGTGATCAGCGCGATCTCTGGGTGGTAGATCAGAAATGACCGATCTGATTCGTCCGCTTCGATCACAAACCATTCAGAGCTACCGTGCCGGGAGGACACCCCCCACTCTGAGACGACACCACCGTTGACGGCGCCCACATCGACGCCGATGTGGTCAAACGCGGTCGCCAGCATCGCGGTCGTGGTGGTTTTGCCGTGCGAACCCCCCACGGCGATCAGGCGGTATCCCTGGGTGATAAAGCGCAAGGCATCGGCACGATGCAAGATTGGGATTCCACGGCCGGTGGCATCGACAATTTCTGGATGGTGGTCGCGCACCGCATAGGTCGAAATCACGGTATCGGCCTGAGCAATCCAGCCCGACTCTTCTCCAATGAACACGTCAATTCCCGCATCACGCAGAGAATCGGTGACCTCAGACGCCGACCGCTCGGTGCCGGTGACGACCACACCGCGCTGGTGGAGGATGCGCGCGATTCCGCTCATCCCCGATCCGCCCACGCCAATCATGTGGACCCGACCCAATGATTCAGGGAGCCAGCCGTCTTCTCGTGGTCTCAGCACGGCCTAATCGTTCCTCTCTGCAGCGTCAATTGCCATCTGCGCCACCTGGGCCGCTCCATCGAGAACCGCAATCTTCTCCATCGCCCGAGACATCGATTCTCGTCGGTTCGAATCCGCCATCAAGGCCAATAGCCTGTCTGTGATCCACTGCGTAGTGAATTGGGCGTTAGATACGACCTCAGCGGCCCCCACTGACAGCGCGTGGGCCGCGTTCTTCGCCTGCTCGCCATTTCCCACGTGGTAGGGCACGAACACCGTCGGTTTCGCCATCACCGCGAGTTCGCTCACCGTCGCGGCTCCCGCGCGCGACACCACCAAATCCGCCGCAGCCAAGGCGAGGTCCATTCGATCGGTGTATCCGACGCTGTGAAAATGTGCCGGATTGTCCCGGGGAACCGGGTTGTCTTGTCCGATCAGGTGCAGCACCTGCCAGCCCGTTGACACGAGCTGTTCTCGACACTGCTCCACCGCGCGATTAATCGCTTGGGCGCCCGTCGAACCCCCTGTCACGAGGAGGACGGGCTTTCGAGTGGCGAGGCCGAAGTGCTTGCGGGCGAGAGATGGTGTCACCTCTCTCGCCGCGATGACCGCGCGTCGAAGCGGCATCCCGACCACCCTTGCGTGGCGCAGCGGCGTTCCGGGAAAACAGACGGCGACATGTTTGGTCAAGCGTGAGGCGAGTGAGTTTGCCATTCCAGGTATCGCGTTGGCTTCGTGAACGACCAACGGAATTCGCGCGAGCCAGGCAGCGAGGTAGACCGGTGCAGCGGTGTACCCGCCGAAGCCGACGACAACGTCAACCCGTCGGGCGAGTAGCTCGCGGCGAATCCGCAACACGGTGGCGAGAAAGCGGGGCACAAACCCGAGGGCATAGGAACTGGGCCGGCGGGGAAAAGGGAGCTTGGGCACGCTCGCCATGATCTGAAGGTCAGCAGGCAAGAGCTCACGTTCCCGACCGCCCAGAGTGCCGATGACGAGACATTCCGATTCGGGAGAGAGCTTCGCGAGTTCCTCGTAGACGGCAATCAACGGCGTAATGTGTCCGGCGGTTCCCCCGCCGCAGAGAGCAAATACACTCACCGCCGAGCCGCCCGGTCATCCCCCACGAACTGCCACACCGGGTTCACCTGGCGCTGGCGGTTCACACTCATCACCACGCCCATCGCCATCAGCATCGCCAGCAGGGCAGAACCACCGGACGAGATAAACGGCAGCGGAACTCCCAGCACCGGCAAATATTCCAAAACCACCGCGATGTTGATGAGCGCCTGACCCACCACCCAGATCATCACTCCCGCAGTGATCAATCGAGCGAAGGGGTCGGTGTTCTTCTGCACCAGGCGAGCCATGGCGAATCCCAATACCGTAAACGAGATGATCACGACGAGGGAACCCACCAAACCAAGTTCCTCGCCGATGACCGCAAAAATGTAGTCGGTGTCCGCTTCGGGAAGCCACGACCATTTCGCCCGCGAGTTCCCCAAACCCACGCCGAGGACACCCCCAGACCCGAGCGCCATCGTCCCCTGCATGGGCTGCCAACACTGGTAGAGGAACTCGTCTTCGGTGCAACCGGAGAGCCACACGGTCACGCGTTCAAGACGATAGGGCGCGACGAGAGCCATCACTGCACCCAGCGCTGCGACCGCGCCTACGGCGGTGAGTAAGTAGCTCAGGCGGATTCCCGCCACAAAGAGCACACCCAACGCAATAAGCGACATCACGCCCACGGTTCCCAGGTCTTGGCCCGCGAGCACAAGACCAATGGCAAGGATGAGGCCCATCGGCAACGGCCGACTGAGCGCTTCGGGGTGAGAAATGTATTCCGCCCGGTTCGCCAAAATATGCGCCATCCACACAATCAGCGCAAGCTTCACAAACTCAGCCGGTTGACCGGTCAGACCACCGATTGAAATCCAGTTGGTATTTCCACCTGACGTCACCCCCAAGGGGGTAAAGACGACGAGGGCTTGAAGGATGAGTCCCCCAAGAAGCAGGGTGCCGGCAAGGGCGCGCCATACCGCGGGTCTCCAGGTAGACATCACGAACATGATCGGTAGCCCCAGCATTGCCCACAACCCCTGACGAGCCCAGACCGCCAGGAAATTGCCGTCGTTGGTCTGGCGCGCCGTGACGAAGGAGGACGAGAGCACCATCACCAGGCCAAAAATGACGAGAAACAGCACCATCGACACCATCACGACATATTCGGTGGATTCGGAGTGAAAGAGGCGTTTGACGGAAACGACGGCTTTCTTCTGCAGCGTCTTTGGTGTCTCTCGAGCGGGCGCACTCGGGGGTTTTCGCGTGTTCGAGCTGCGCGGGACACGCCGCGGGGTGGTCGTCGAAGACGTCGCCATCACCACACCGTCCCTTCCGAACTCGAGGGCTTTTTTGCCACCTCTAAGTGTCTGTCCTGGCGCGCATCCCCCGGCCTAAGGGCGGTGGCGTGTCTGTTATTCGCTGAGCCCTCCCCATCGGGCGAGCTCCTGCCCGATGAGCTCCGGGGCGACCGAATATGCCCGGGCAATGGCAAACGCCGTCACCGCCGACAGTGCTTGTTCGGCACTGTCAAGGCCCGCCTGCTCTAACTCTGCTGTCGTGCACAGTTCGAGAGCCCGGTCGGCCCGATCGTCAAGAAACGCGCGGTCACAAACGATGTCTTCGACGCGACCAAAATCACTCATCCCCGGAGTGTCGAGCCCCACACCAATCGCCCGGCACCCTTCGACAACCCAGGCGTCCTCAACAGCTTTCTCGGTGGGTCCCCCTCCCCGGCGGTACACGCAGGCGAGCTCGGTGTCCCGATAAAGCTCGAGGAGGAGACGATGGTCAGAGGGTTCGTCGTCATCCACACAGACGCTCACGTGCGGTCGCCTCGCAGAAGATTCCGAATCGCTCCACACCGATAGCTCTTCCTCCGACACGTCAACGAGCACCACATCCAGGCCATCGGGGAGCCTGACCGCATCGAGTGCCGGGGCCACGCCCTCGCCCGCGCGGAAAGAACGCACTCCCGAGGCGAGCAGAAGCTGGTGGGCTAAATCGCCAATTTGCCGCGATCGTGGGCCACCGAGGAAAACGAAACGAGGCCCCCCGCCTACTTTGTCAGCGACCCGAGAGGCGAGCTCGAGGGGAGTCCAGACCGCGCTGCCCTGTTCGCGAAGCGCCGAGCGCTCCTCGGGCGTCGCCCCAGACTGCGGGGTGAGCAGGACAATATCCGGGGGTGCCGTCAGAGTGAGGGGCAACCATTGGTCGCGCGGCGTGTGGGTTGCGGTCACTCCCAGAACATCGAGGATCACTTCACGGTCAGAATCCGCCGCGTCGAGTAACACCGTGACAACCACACCCAGTTCGACAAGGGTGTCAGCGACGGCAAAGCCCTCGTCGCCGAGGCCCCACACGGTTACCGTGAGGCCCGCCCAGTCGTCGTACCAACTGGAGAGAGCGTCGACGCGCGGCATTATCGGCTCAGCCACTCCAGGTAAAACACTCCGGCGCCCGCGAAGGCGAGGAATCCCGCGATGAGCCAGAAGCGCACAACAATTGTCACTTCTTGCCAGCCTTTAATTTCGTAGTGGTGGTGCAGCGGGCTCGAGTAGAAAATACGACGTCCGCCGGTCGCTTTGAAGTACAGGCGCTGCAACACGACCGATCCGGTGAGGATGACGAAGAGACCAGCAATGAGCGGCAACAGGAGCTCGGTCCGGGTGAACATCGCCATGGCGGCTACTCCACCGCCCAGCGCGAGCGAACCGGTGTCCCCCATGAACACCTTGGCTGGAGAGGTGTTCCACCACAGGAAGCCGATGAGGCTCGCCAAGATTGCCGTGGCCACGGCGGCGAGGTCGAGTGGGTCGCGCACCTCGTAGCACTTATAGGCCACTTCGGGGTCGAGATAGAGGGAGAAGCAGGACTGGTTGAACTGCCAGAAACTGATGAGCACATAGGAGCCAAACACCAGAATGGATGAGCCCGCAGCGAGCCCATCGAGCCCGTCCGTAAGGTTCACTGCATTCGATGTGCTCACCACGATGAGGCCCGCCCAGATGGCAAAGGCAACGTAGCTGCCGATCAGACCAAAGCTCGCAAAGGTCAGCCAATCGATGTCACGAATAAACGAGATCGCCAGCGAGGCAGGCGTTTGACCGTTCTTGTCGGGAAAGGAAATGGCCAGGACCGCGAACGCTCCCGAGACGAGGACCTGTCCGATGACCTTCGCCCGAGGGGTGAGCCCTAGGGATTGCTGACGCCTAATTTTGGAGAAATCGTCGAGAAAGCCGACTAAGCCCAAACCCAACATGATTCCAATCACGAGGATGCTCGAATAGCTCGGAGTGGATCCGGCAATGAGGTGGGCACCGAAATAGCCCACCACGATTCCCAGCAGGATGATGATGCCACCCATGGTCGGGGTGCCGCGCTTCACGAAATGAGTCTTCGGACCGTCCTGGCGGATGAATTGACCCCACCCCCACCGCTCGAAAAGCTTCACGAATGCGGGGGTCAGAAACAAGCTGAAGAGAAGCGAAATACCGCCTGAAAGAAGAAGAACAATCATGTCGGGTTAGCCTCGATCAGCTCCACCAGAGCCGCAATGGCCGGGTCGTGTACTCCGATGATGGCGATGAGATCGTCTCCGTTGGGCCAGCCACGGAGATAATCGTACGCGTCGGCCGGAGACTCGAGCCACAGTGACTCACCGTCCCACGAGCCCTCCAAACCCACCTGGGTACTAAGGGCCTTGGTCGACAATCCCACCCCGAGCCATTGGTCTACCCGCAGGCGAATCATGGCTGCGGCGAGGGGCCCCAAACCGTCGTAATCGTCCTCGGGGCGCAACGACACTCCCCCGGAAACAACGAGGACGCGTTTACCGGAGTGTTCGGAGCGCAGTTGCTTGACGGCGTCGAGGAGCTGATCGCCCGAGATCGAATCGCGAGAATCGATGAGAACCGTGGCGGTTTCGATGTGGCGTGCTGGCCGCCACTGTGGCGTGCGGTCGCTCATGACGATAACCACCCCGCTTCCACGAGGGCGCGTCGCGCCTCGTCGCGCGCCGAGAACGGAACCCGGACGCCGCCGATGTCGCGATAGTGCTGGGAGCCGGGGCCCATCCACACCACCGCGTCACCCTCCTGCGCGCGACTCACCGCGAATCGAATCGCCTCTGTCGGCTCAGGGATCTCTTCCACCGCAGCATCGGGCACACCACGCGCACCCTCCAGCAGGTCGGCTCGGATTTGGGCGGGGTCTTCTTTGCGGGGGTCATCGTCAGTGATGATGACGAGATCAGCGGACTGCGCCGCAAGGGTTCCCATGATGGGACGCTTGGAGCGGTCACGGTCACCCGAGGTCCCGATGACGACGATGAGTTTCCCGGGGAAATGGGAGCGCACACTCTCAAAGGTGTGGCTGTAGGCATCGGCACTTCGGCCGGCATCGACAAAAACCGCGACTGGAGAATCCCCCGACACTCTCTCGATTCGTCCGGGCACGACGAGGTCGATTCCGCCATGGTCGAGGTCGATCCCGGAGAATCGCTCCCACTCGATCCCGGCTTCAGACACCATGGCAATGGCCAGGGCCGCATTGCGCACCATGTGCTCACCGATCGCGCTGATCCGAGTCCGCAGTGTGCCGTGCGGGCCATTCACCTCGAAGGTTTCACCAAAGGCAGAAGACTCTTCAACCCGGTAGCTCCAGGTCGCATTGGCTCCCGCATCAGGAGAAATCGTGACCACGGGCACCCCCGCTCGGGCGACCACGGACTCTCCCCACGACGATTCCAGCGAGACCACAGCGCGCTGTGACATTTGAGGCTGGAACAGCGGCAGTTTGTGTTCGAGGTAGGCATCCATATTGCCGTAGTCCTCGAAGTGGTCATGGCTGAGATTAGTGAACCCGGACACCGCGGCGACAATGCCGTCAAGACGGTGCCGCTCAATGGCCTGTGCGCTCGCTTCTAGGGCAAAAAAGCTCACTCCCCGCTGGGCCGCAATCGCCAGCAGAGCTTGTAGCTCGTCCGCCTCGGGAGTTGTCAGAGGGGTCTTGAAAATCTCTCCGGCAACCCGGCGCTCGGTCGAATTTGACAGTGCGGTGTTTTCCCCGAGCTGACGCAGGATGGCCTCGAGGTAAAAAACAACCGAGGTCTTGCCGTTGGTTCCCGTGACCGAAAGCACCCGGGGAAGCGGTACTCCCGGGTCGTAGACCCGCTGAGAAACCCGGCCCAGAATTGCTCGGGGTGTCGGATGCACGCCCAGCGCCACATCCGCTGCCCCCAGAATGTCCGCTCCCGCAGGGTCAGTGACGATGGCGACGGCTCCCAACTTGAGTGCGTCGCTGGCAAAGTTTGCGCCGTGGTGAACACGCCCGGGGAGTGCCACAAACACATCCCCCGGAAGGGTTGCGGAGGCAGAAATGGAGACACCAGTGAGTTGAACATCTGGCGACGATGGCCTGATCTCAATTCCTAAGTCACGAGCCACGGACGCCAAACTCACCCCGGGCACGCCCGGTGGTCGAATGGGCTGATCAGCCACGTCGCTCCCTCGCTCGCCTTAACGGCTACCAGGTTATCGGCGGAAGCGTGGGTTCCTCGGTTGACGGGGCCACCCGGTAGTGCTTGACGAGGTGGGTGACAATTTCATCGAAGGCGGGGGCTGCGGCGTAGGAGAAACGGTTCGTCTGAGGTTTCACGAACGCGACCACCACGACATATTGCGGTTCTTGAGCGGGAACCATTCCGGCAATCGAAATCATGCGCTCGTCGGTATACACGCCGTTCTCCGCAATTTCCGCGGTACCCGTCTTGGCCGCGATGCGATAGCCCGGAACGTTCACCCGATACTGGAGCGTTCCCTCGCGTGGCACGGTTTCGAGCATGGTGATGATCTGGTTTGCAGTGCGCTCGGAGACGACTCTCTGGGGGGCGTCTTTCTTTACTTCGTCAAACGTGCCGTCTTGGCGCTGGCAACCTGAGACGAGCCGGAGCGGAATCTTCTCTCCGCGGTTCGCGAGAGCCTGGTAGGCACCCGCCATTTGAGCCATCGTCGCCGACATTCCCTGACCAAAGGTTTGGGTGTGAACGGTAATCGAGTCGATGCTCTTCGGGTCTTGCATGTAACCCGACTGCTCTCCGAGGAAGTCAACAGCGGTGGGTTCACCAAAGCCAAAGGCTTTGAAGTAACGGTTGAGCACCGAGGGAGAAATGCGTTCAGAGAGGATCACCGTTCCCGTGTTGGACGAACGCGAGAGGATTCCCGTCGTGGTGAGGTTGCCCGCCGCCCCGCCACCCGCGTTTCGGATGTAGCGGCCTCCAGGAAGAGCGTAGGTCGAAGGGACGCTGAACGCTTCCTCGGGGAACGTCAAACCTTCCTCGAGAAGCGCCGCCATGGTGATGCTTTTGAGCGTTGAACCCGGTTCAAACGTCGAGGTGAAGGCAGCGGCCCGCAAATGCTGTTGGGGGGTGTTGGCAAAGTCGTTCGGGTCAAACGTCGGCCAGTCGGCGGAGGCGAGAATCTCCCCGGTCTTCACTTCAACCACCATCGCCGAACCCGACTGGGCTCCCAGCGACATCCCGGTCGAAGCGAGCTGTTGCAACACAAACCACTGCAGGTCGCTGTCGATGGTGAGGACGACGTCTCCCCCGTTGACCGCGGGGGTCGTCACCTGAGTTGTCCCCGGCAATTTGACGTAGTCCGCGCCCTGCTGATAGCTCAGGACGCCGTGTGCCGCGGCCAGGCACTCATCCCATTTCAGCTCTACTCCCTCGAGCGGGCCATCCGCTCCCATCATCCCGGTGAGGTTCCCGGCGACAGACCCAAACGGGTAGAAGCGGTCAGCATTGCGTTCGAAATACATCCACGGAATATCGAGGTCGAGCAGCAGTCGGTATTGCTCGGTGGTGGCGTCTTTCGAGAGGTAGGCAAAGTTGGACTCGGGGTCTTCGCTGACAGCAGCCCACATTTCAGCAACCGGAGTTCCCGTGATTGCTTCCACCTCGGCGAGAGCGTTCATCACCGACACGGTCACACCGTCGCGCCGGAAGTCGGCTACGTGGCGCGGTGAGGCCGTGACGTTGTAGCGGTCAGCATTTTCGGCGAGGGCCTGGAAGGTGCGATCGAGGATTTGTCCGCGCTCTGCCCACAGCGTCGAGGTCGTGCTGCGGCGCTCGGCTGATTCGGCGCTGAGTTCGGCTGCGCGTACGACCTGGATATCGACCAGGCGCACCACAAACGCGACCACAACAACCGCGACGATGAGAGACACCGAGCCCATTCGACGCATCGTGCGCCGCGAGGCGATTTGGGCTGGTGACACGGAGCGTCCTAGTGGGTGGTCGGTGACGGCAGGTCTCCCCCGAAGGTCTTCGCTGCCGGCGCGGGTTCAGTGATGACCACCGGAACCGCCGAGTCCACACCCTCGAGTGTGGTTACCGCCGCCGAGGTCACCTCACTAGTGTCGTCAGTCAACGTCGCAAAAGCCGTCATTGACTCGCCCTCAGCACTCTGGGTCGCAATTGTCGAGGCCACCGCGGTGACGTCGACCACGGCCTCACCCGGGACAACCGCGACGACACTCGTGGAACCAGCCATTGCTGGTTCACCGGAACCCAGCACCTGCGCGTCAGACAGTCGCAAGTAGGCCGGGTCTCCATCGTCGACCATGCCCAAGGACACGGCCAGCGTGGCGAGGGTCTGCGGGTCTTGCATCGCGCCGATTTCTTCGGAGACGATGCTGAGGTCACGGTTGCGCTCCGCCAACTGGCGCTCCAGGTCTTGAATTGCGTAGGCGCCGTTACCCAGAGCGATCGAGAGCATGAGCTGGCCGGCCAGGATGGCAAAGATGCCCGCCAGGGTCGCAATCACATAGCTGAGCTTGGGCGGGGCTGCCGCCGCGGGGCGTGCCACTGCCTTCAAACCGGGCTTCCGCGGTGCGGAAGCGATCGATGCGGTGAGAGCGCTCATCGTTGGGTGCCTTTCACTTTTTCGGCTGCGCGCAAGCGAACCGACTGGCTTCGTGGGTTGTCACGCTGTTCCGTGCTGGAGGCCACCTCGGGCCCCTTCACAACCCAGCGATAGGTGGGTAGATCGGATTCGGGAATCACAGGAAGGTCAATGGGCGCACTCGACTGGGTGCGCGGCTCAATCGCGTGCTTCACCAGTCGGTCTTCACCGGAGTGGTAGGACATCACCACGATGCGCCCGCCGACCTCTAAACGGTCAAGAGCGGTCTCCAGCGCTGACTCGAGGACGGTGAGCTCCTCGTTGACGGCGATACGCAGTGCCTGGAAGACGCGCTTTGCGTTGTGACCGCGGCGGGGGTGACCGCCGGGCGTCGCGCGGTCAATAAGCTCCACGAGTTCTCCGGTGCGGGTGATGGGTTTCTCGTCGCGGGCAGAAACGATGGCCTGTGCGTAGCGGCTGGCATAGGGTTCGTCGCCGTAGCGTTCGAACAGGCGCTGAAGCTCGAACGCGGAGAGGTCAGCGAGGAGGTCTGCGGCAGTGGTTTCGTCATCGGCGTTCATCCGCATATCGAGCGGAGCGTCGAAGCGATAGCTAAATCCCCGCTCCGGCTCATCGAGCTGGAGCGAAGAGACGCCGAGGTCAAAAAGTATTCCCCGGGGTGATTCCCCGGGGAAGTGCTGGTCGAGTACAGAGTCGAGTTCGTCGTATCGAGCGTGGACGAGATGCGCGCGCTCGCCAAAGACCGCAAGCCTGGACTTTGCGAGAGCAAGAGCGTCGCGGTCGCGATCGATGCCGAGCAGAGTGATGGTGTCGAAGCGCTCGAGAAGGGCTTCCGCGTGGCCCCCCATCCCCAAGGTGGCGTCGACGACGAGGCCACCGGATTGGAGCGCGGGGCTGAGCAGTTCGATGCATCGATCGAGTAAGACCGGGGTGTGTGGGTAGGTGGTCATCATGGTTCTCTTCCGCTGTTCCCTCCCACCTGTCCGATTCCCCTCCGTTGACCTGGCGCCGGGGAAGGTGCCCCAGGGCTACGGCAGGGAGTCGCACAAGTGGGCTAGAAAAGCCCCGGAATCACCTCCTCCTCGGTCTCAGAGAAGGACTGCTCACGATCGGCGTAATAGGTCTCCCATGCCGCCTGGTCCCAAATCTCTGCCCGAGTTCCCGCACCAATCACGGTGAGGTCTCGGTTGAGTCCGGCGTACTCGCGCAACGCCGGCGGGATCGTGACACGGAACTGCTTGTCGGGAACCTCAGCTGAGGCTCCGGAAAGGAAGAGGCGAAGGTAGTCGCGGCCAGCCTTACTGGTCAGGGGCGCTTCGCGGATCTTTTCGACGTGACGTTCAAACTCCGCTTCGGCGAAGACGTAGAGGCAGCGCTCTTGCCCACGGGTCAAGACGACACCTCGGGAGAGTTCGTCACGGAACTTCGCGGGGAGAATCAGCCGGCCTTTGTCGTCCAGCTTGGGCGCATAGGTACCAAGAAACATCTTGCGCCCCCTTTCTCCGGCCCGATGAGGTATTCACCACTTTACTCCATTTTGCTCCACTTTTCTCCATTTTGACTATTTTTTTTGGAAAATTTCTCCACCCCTCTCCCCGGCCTATCTGCAGGAGGCGCAACAAAAAACCGGCCCCAAGGGCCGGTTTTGAGGGTTTTTGGGGCTAGAGAGACTCGCCTCCACGGCGACGATCCCAGCGTTCGTTCAACTGGTCCATCAGCGACGAGGGCGAACGGCCTCCTCCACTGGAGCTGCGGGGCGTGCGCTCGAGTGCGGGTCCCGGAACGGTGACCGCAATCATGACCCCAGCGAAGAGCACAATGAATCCGATGACACCCAGCCAGGTCAGGCTCGCCGAGACGGCCCACAGCATGACCGCCAAGCCCACGACACCCATCACGACACCAGCCACAATGGCCGTGTAGTTGGGAGCACGCGTCGGTCCCATCGTGGTCACCACGTCAGCCTCGTTGCTATAGAGGTTGCGCTCCATCTCTTCGAGCAAACGCTGTTCGTGCTCTGACAGTGCCATGGCTACTCCTTGGGTGTTGCCGTTAGACGCTGTCGAGTGTAGAGCGAAAGGCTGAATATAGGCTAGAGGCGTGTCTGAGTCCGTGAGATTTGTCGACATTATCGACACCCGACTATCTGATTTCTTCTCCGCTAAACGTTCCGAGGTTCAACGCATTTCTCACGACCTCGTGCCGCTGGTCGACTATTCGCAATCGCTGCTCAGCGGAGGCAAAAGATTCCGCGCGCGATTTTGCTACTGGGGGTACCGGGCCATCGCAGGGCTCAAGGGTGACACTCCCCCGCAAAGCGCCGAGCACCCCGCCTTCACCCTGGCCACCGCTCTCGAGGTTTTTCACGCTGCCGCTCTGGTTCACGACGACATCATGGACAAGTCCGACACTCGCCGAGGCGAAGCCTCAGCGCATCGACACTTCGAGGCACTCCACCAGGCGCAGGGTTTTGATCGAGATGCACTGCACTACGGAGAATCCGCCGCGCTCATGGTGGGAGACCTTCTTCTTGCCTGGAGTTCAGAACTTGTGACTCAAGCGCTGAGCGAAGTCAACGATCCGAGCGTCATCGCCGCCGTTCGTGGCGAATTCCACCAGATGTGGAACGAGGTCACGATGGGCCAGTTCCTCGACATCCACGAGGAATCGTGCTGGCCCACCGTTCCCAATGACCAGCGATTTGAGCGAGCCATGACGGTCGTCACTTTCAAGTCAGCGAAATACAGCATGGAGGCCCCCCTTCGGCTCGGCGCAGCGCTCGCCGGAGGATCTGCCGAGCAGCGCGAGCAGCTCGCCGCTTTTGGACTCCCGCTCGGCGTGGCGTTCCAACTGAGAGACGACATGCTGGGGGTTTTTGGCAACCCCGAAGAGACCGGAAAGCCTTCCGGCGACGACCTGCGCGAGGGTAAGCGGACTGTGCTGATTGCGCTGGCCGCAGCGACGATGTCGAGTGGGGTGCGGCGCGTCTTCGAAGAAATGCTCGGCAATCCCGACGTGACGGAGGAGCAAATCGCCGTCATGCAAAGCACATTGACGGAATCGGGCGCCGTCGATGAGGTGGAGAAGATCATCTCGGAGTCGGCCGATCGTGCCCTTTCCGCGCTCGACCAGGCCCGGCTCGATGGCGAAGCGGTCGGTGAACTGCGGCGTTTGGCCACCGCAGTGGTGAGCCGACGAGCTTAGACGGCGAGCCCCTGGGCGATTCTCCGTACTTCTTTTTTGCGGCCCTGCCGGAGCGCGGCAATCGGTGACCCTCCCAACTCTTCGTTGTCCTCGATCAACCAATCGAGAGCCTCGTCGGGGCTGAACCCCCCGTCCATGAGGAGGGTGGCGGTTCCCGGCAGTTCTTTGAGTGTGCCTCCCTCCACCATTACCTCGGGGATGAGGAGTACTCCGGTGCGACGCGAGCCCAGCAATAGCCGCTCTTCCAGGAGTTGGCGCACCTTGGTCGGTGTCGTGCCGAGGCGCTCGGCAACGTCAGGAACGGGCAGCCATCCGGATGGAGTCTCAGTCACGGCTCTAGGGTGCCACGGCCTGTGTCGTGGCATCAGAACGAGCGCGGAATCCATTTGTTACAAACATGTAAACTCACGCCACACCCGTCACGTTGATTGACATTGACCACATGCTGTGTCAGCGTAGAGGCGTGGCACAGTGCCACCTTCAGCCAACCCTGCGGAGCGTGACGTGAGCGATAAGAGCGACCTCACTGCCACCGGTCGGACGCCTCGCGACGACCGTCACTATTTCGGTGCGTCATCGACCCCCGAAATCGCGCCCGACATTTTCCGCGGATTGACCCCGCGTATCTCCATTAACCCCACTCCCCCAGCGGCGGGTGTCGGTCAGGCCACCGCCAACACGCTCCGCAACAGCCTGCCTATTTTGATGACCGGAAGCCTGGCCGCGGGCGTGGCGGTGACCAGCTCGATTCCTGTCTACGCCGAAGAAGCACGCGGCTCGTCAGGAAATGGCTCGCACAGAGCCAAGGCGTCCTTTTCCGACCTGATTTCTCAGGCCTTTGTTCCGCTCTCCCACCGCGTCGTCACCACCGTGGCCCCGCATATCCCTGATACCTATACCGTCAAACGTGGCGACACCTTGAGCACCGTCGCGGAACGCTTCGGGATTCCTACAGCCCTCCTGCTCACCCTCAACGGACTGAACTGGAACTCGATCTTGCACGAGGGGCAAATCGTGAAGCTCACCACCGCACCGGGCAAGGAAAAGGGTCTCGCCCCCGCGCGAGCTGGCGAGCAGAAACATCGGGTGGCCGAGGGCGACACGTTGAGCGCCGTCGCTGAGCGATACGGCATCTCCGTTTCAGCGTTGGCTCAAGCCAACGGGCTTCAAGCGAGTGACCAGGTCTTCCCCGGTGAATCCTTGGTGATTCCCGGCACCCGCACCGACACGGCACCGCGCCTCGCAGATACAAGTGTCGGAAACGTCCCCCGCATTGTCTTCGCGAGTGCCGCTCAGGATAGCGAGGCGGACCAGGCGCAAGAGGACACCGAACAGGACACCGAGGGATCTGAAGAGGTCCCCGCGCATCAGGACGGTGACCCGGTCGGCTGGCAGATTGCACAGGCACCCGAGTTGAGACCAGAAAAGCCTGCTCCCGCCCCCGCACCTGCCCCTGCACCGGCACCGGTAGCCCCGAAACCTCAACCTAAGATCGCGGAAGAGAAGCAGCCAAGCACCAGCGAATCCTCCTCGACCCAGACTGCTCCGAAGCCTGTTTCGGGTGCCATTACACCGCTCAACGACACCCGTCGGGCTAACGCCAGCGTCATCGTGCACGTGGGACGCGACCTCGGCATCCCCGACTATGGCATCGTGATCGCGCTGGCCACAGCCATGCAGGAATCTTCGCTTCGAAACATCGACTGGGGTGACCGCGACTCGGTCGGCCTCTATCAGCAGCGCCCCAGCAGCGGCTGGGGATCCGTGGAACAGATCATGGATCCGGTTTTCGCGACAAAAGCTTTCTTTGGCGGGCCGTCTAACCCCAACCCCGGCCGAACCCGCGGGCTCTTGGATTATTCGGGCTGGCAGTCAATGTCACTCACAGTCGCTGCCCAGAAGGTACAGCGCTCTGCCTACCCCGAGGCCTACGCAAAGTGGGAAGCCAGCGCCTGGGCCTGGCTCGAGGAATTGAGCTAGCCTCACCCCCGAGCGCCTCGGAGGATTCGGGCACTCGCCCGAATACAATCCCAACAAATGACTTCCTCCACGCCTGACCCGCTGATTGGTCGCACCATCGACCAGCGATACCTGATCGAAGATCGCATCGCCCGCGGCGGTATGGCAGCGGTCTATCGAGGCTTGGATTATCGACTTGATCGCCCGGTTGCCGTGAAAATCATGCACCCGCACCTCGCCGAAGACGAACACTTCACCGGGAGGTTCATCCAAGAAGCGCGTCAAGCCGCACGGCTCGCCCACCCCAACATTGTGAATGTCTTTGACCAGGGCCAAGACGGGCAAATCACCTTCATCGTGATGGAGTACCTGCCGGGAATCACCCTGCGGGAGCTCTTGAGAGATTTTGGCCAGCTCACGCCCTCTCAGGCCATCGACGTCGTCAAAGCCATCCTCCAGGGTCTCGATGCGGCCCACAGCGCGGGCATCGTGCACCGAGACCTGAAGCCGGAAAACGTGCTGATGGCCGATGACGGTCGAATCAAAATCGCAGACTTTGGTCTCGCCCGAGCCGCGTCACACAACACCCAAACCGGGCAGGCGCTGCTGGGTACGGTGGCGTACCTCTCCCCCGAGCTCGTGACCGGCTCTCCCGCGGATGTGAGAAGCGACCTCTATGCCCTGGGCATCATGATGTTTGAGATGCTCACCGGTCGTCAGCCCTTTACGGGTGATCAGGCCGTGACCATCGCCTACCAACACGCGAACGCGTCGGTGCCCCTTCCCAGCACCATCAACCCCAGCGTGCCCGCGGAACTCGACGAACTCGTTCAGTGGTGCACAAAGCGTTCGCCGGATGAGCGTCCTCCCCACGCCAAGGCTCTGCTCGACCACATTCGCAGCATCGAACCCCAACTCGCCCGACGCGCCCAAGCCGAAACACCAACCGAGGCCATCACGACTCCACGCACCAAGGTGATGGCGCCGGCCCCATCGAACTCCGACGACCTGCCGACCGAGGTGCTCAGTCGAGAAGAAGATGTCTTCGCCGGGCTCGAGGTGCCCGACTATTCGGCCTCACCCCAAGAGCCCGCCGCCTCAACAATGACTGCGCCGAGAAAGGGTCCCGGTGTCGGGCTCTGGGCAACGTTCATCGTTGCCGCAGTGGCCGTCGTCGGTGTCGCGATATGGCTATTCATGCCCCGCGGACCCATGATTCTCACGGTGGGAGACGTCCGCGGCCTCACCCTCGACCAAGCCCAGCTACAGCTCACCGACTCTGGCTTTGTGGTGGCTGACGCGACGGAAGAAGCGTTTGATGAAGAGATTCCCGTCGGCCTCGTCGTGGGAACAACCCCGGAGGCGGGGGCTGAAGTCATCGAGGGAACCGAAATCACGATTGTTCTCTCGATTGGAGTGGAGCCCACTGCCCTTCCGCCGCTGGTGGGGCTTTCACTTTCCGAGGCGACTGCTCGTCTCAGCGACGCTCAATTAGAACTCGGCGAGGTGACCTACGAATATTCCGAGACCAGCGAGAAAGACGCGGTCATGTCGGTGAGCGACTCCCAGGGTGGTGCGGTGGCTCCGAACACAGAGTTGGAACCGGGAGTCAGCATCAACCTCGTGGTGAGCGCCGGGGCACTCCCCAACGTCGTTGGCCTCACTGTCGAAGAAGCCGAAGCGTTGCTCTCCGACGCGGGCCTGGTCGGCGTTGTGGGTGGAGACGGACAGTTCTCTGACTCCATCGCAGAGGGTCTGGTGATCGACTACGTGAGACCTCAGGGCATCCAACTGCGCCCTGGCGACACGGTCACCCTCACTGTTTCTCGAGGCCCCGAACTCATCTCCATACCCGACGACCTGGTTGGGGCCACGATTCAAGACGCGGTCGATGCGCTCGAAGCGCTCGAATTGAGAGTGGAAGTGCGCTCGGAGTACCCCGAAACGGCGTGGGACGAACCCTTTGCCCGGGTGACCAGCTTGGAGCCGGGAGAGGGCCAACAGGTTCCCAAAGGAACCTTGGTGATTATCCGTAGCTTCGTTTAGGCGGGGGCTCCTGCGAGCTCTTCGGCCACCAGGAAGGCAAGCTCGAGAGACTGTTGGTGGTTCAACCGCGGGTCACAGAGTGACTCGTAGCGGGTTTCTAAGCCCAACTCATCAATCTGTTGAGTTCCACCCAGGCACTCGGTGACATCATCGCCGGTGAGCTCCACGTGAATTCCACCAGGGTGAGTTCCCACGGCGCGGTGTGCTTCGAAGAAGCCTTTCACTTCGTCGACGACGTCGTCGAACCGACGAGTCTTGTAGCCGGTCTGGGTGGTGATGCCATTGCCGTGCATGGGGTCGGTCACCCAAATGGGTGTGGCGTCGGACGCCTTCGCGGCCTCGAGCAAGTCGGGCAGCACATCGCGAACCTTTTCGGCTCCCATCCGGGTAATGAACGTCAAACGTCCAGGCAGACGCTCGGGGTCGAGAATGTCGATCAACTGCTTCATCGTGTCCACGGTGGTCGACGGCCCCAACTTCACGCCGATGGGGTTTTGCACACGCGAGAAGAAATCGACGTGGGCCCCATCGAGATCGCGGGTGCGCTCACCAATCCAGATGAAATGGGCCGAGGTGTCGTAGGGCAGGCCGGTGCGCGAGTCGAGACGAGTCATCGCACGCTCGTAATCCATCAACAGGCCTTCGTGTGACGCATAAAAGTCGACTCGTTTGAGCTCATCAAAGTTGGCCCCTGCGGCCTCCATGAATCGCACCGCTCGGTCGATTTCTCTCGCCAAACCCTCGTAACGGTGGTTTGCGGGGTTTTTAGCGAAGCCCTTATTCCAGCTGTGCACCATTCGAAGATCAGCGAAGCCACCCTGGGTGAAGGCCCGGATGAGGTTCAGCGTCGACGACGCCGTGTGGTAGCCCTCGAGCATCCGCTCGGGATTGTGTGCCCGCGACTCTTCGGTGAATTCGTAGCCATTGACCATGTCGCCTCGGTAGGCCGGCAGGGTCACGCCATCGCGGGTCTCCTCGTCGCTCGACCGGGGCTTGGCAAATTGACCGGCCATTCGGCCCATCTTCACGATGGGCAGGGACGCGCCATAGGTCAACACCACCGCCATCTGAAGGATGGTCTTGACCCGGTTTCGGATTTGGTCAGCCGTGGCGCCGGAGAACGTTTCTGCGCAGTCACCGCCTTGGAGGAGGAACGATTTGCCGTGAGCCACATCGGCGAGTTTGGCGCGGAGCTGGTCGACTTCACCCGCAAACACCAGCGGCGGAACCTTCACCAGTGAATCAAACACGGCCTTCGCCGCGTCCGCGTCCGGCCAGGTGGGCTGCTGCTTGATCGGCAGGCTTCGCCAGTGGTCGAGGCCTTCGACCACTCCGGGCTGTGGATCAACGCTCGCCTCAGTGGGGTCGAGCATGGTGGGGACGTTCATGGTTCTCCGGAATTCACGCGGGATGAAACAACCGCTCTAGCCTACCGAGTCTGCCCTTTCGCTCCGTCCGCCTGCGGGCTGGTTGCGCACCGTGGAGGCATAGACGTCGACATATTCTTGGCCGCTCAGTTGATTCATGCGATAAATGATTTCGTCGGTGATGGCGCGCAGGACAAACCGGTCGCTCTCCATGCCCTCGAAACGAGAGAAGTTCATCGGCGCGCCCACCGTCACGCTCACCCGCTTCACCTTGGGGAGCTTTGCTCCCAGCGGCATCACGTCGTCTGTCCCCCGCACCGCAACCGGAATGACGGGCACGTGCGCTTCCAGCACCATCCTCGCCACCCCGGTTCGACCGCGATACATTCTTCCGTCGGGAGAGCGGGTGCCTTCGGGGTAAATGCCCAAAACCCGCCCCTCGGAAAGAACCTCGAGTCCGGTGTTGAGCGACGCCTCGGAGGCTTTTCCGCCGCTTCGGTCAATCGGCAACTGACCCGCTGAGGTCATAAACCACTTCACAATCGCGCCTTTGAGGCCGCGACCGGTGAAGTAGTCGCTTTTTGCGAGGAACGTCATCTGGCGGGGCATCGCGAGGGGAAGAAAAATACTGTCGACAAACGACAGATGGTTACACACGATGATCGCGGCACCCTCGCGCGGGACGTGTTCGAGTCCAGTAATTCGCGGCCGAAATACGCTCGCGACGAGCGGACCAAGAACCCCGTTCTTGAGCCACCAGTAAAAGAACGACACGTTGCACCCCCGCCCTAAGGGTAGTACCAGCCCGAGCAGAGGGAAAAAACCCTTTCTTTGTGGATTATCACCAAACACCGGGCGGTTCGAGGTCGATAGGCTCAGCAGGTGAGACAAAATTGTCGAGCGCTTACAAAGGAGTCAGCGTGCGTGAATCCATCGTCCCCGCAATAGTCCCTGCCGATCCGTCCGCTAACGCCACCGATCTGCTCCTTGACCGGCTTCGCGCGACCCCAGACCTTCCTCTCTTCGCGCTCCCTGATGGTTCTGGGGGGTGGAAAGACAAGAGCGTGAGGGAGTTTTATGACGAGGTCGTCGCATTGGCAAAAGGTCTCATGGCCGCAGGCATTGCACCTGGTGACCGGATTGGCTTCATGTGCAAGACCCGCTATGAGTGGACCCTCGTGGACTTTGCCACCTGGTTTGCGGGTGCCCTGCTGGTCCCGATCTATGAGACCAGTGCGCCCGCGCAGATTCAGTACACCCTCGATAATTCGGGTGCCACCTGGCTGATTGTCGAAACGGCTGAGCACTTCACCCGTTTCGACGAGGTGCGAAGCGAGCTTCCCGGAATCAAAGAGGTCTGGAAAGTCGATTTGGGTGATCTCGAAAAGTTGGCGAAAGGCGGCAAAGGTGTATCCGACGCCGACCTCGAAAAGAGGCGAAATGCCGCAACCGGGAAAGACATTGCCACGTTGATTTACACCTCGGGATCCACCGGAATGCCGAAAGGGTGTGTCCTCACCCACTCGAACTTTGTCGAACTGGTGAGAAACGCCCAGGTGGCCATGAGTGACGTCGTGAACACGAAGTCCTCGACCCTACTGTTCATCACCACCGCGCACATTTTTGCCCGGTACATCTCTGTCCTGGCCGTGTCCGGCGGGGTGAAGATTGGCCACCAGGCAGACACCAAGCAACTCCTGCCCTCCCTGGGTTCGTTCAAACCCACCTTCCTTCTCGCGGTGCCGAGGGTGTTCGAAAAGGTCTACAACTCGGCTGAACAGAAAGCCGAGTCGGGTGGCAAGGGAGCAATTTTCCGCAAGGCGGCCGACACCGCGGTGGCCTATTCCAAGGCGTTAGACGCGGGCCACGTGCCACTTGCCCTCAAGGTCCAATTCGCTCTCTTTGACCGGCTGGTCTTGAGCAAACTGAGAGCGGCGATGGGTGGGCGGGTCGAATACGCGGTGAGTGGTTCCGCTCCGCTGAGCACCCGGCTCGGCCATTTCTACCGTTCGATGGGCATTCGAATCCTCGAGGGATACGGCCTGACCGAAACCACCGCTCCGGCCACCATTAACCTCACCACCAAGTTCAAGATTGGTTCGGTGGGGCCCGCTTTGCCCGGGGTGGGAATTCGTATCGCCGACGATGGCGAAGTTCAGGTGAGCGGTATCAACGTCTTCGACGGCTACTGGAACAACAAGGAAGCCACCGAAGCGACCTTCACCAAAGACGGCTGGTTTAAAACCGGAGACCTCGGTGCTATCGATGACGAGGGTTACCTCAGCATTATTGGCCGACAGAAAGAAATCATCGTCACCGCGGGCGGCAAGAATGTGGCACCCGCGCAGTTGGAAGATCCCATCCGGGCCAACCCGATCATCTCTCAGGTGGTTGTCGCGGGCGATCAAAAACCCTTCGTCTCGGCACTCATCACCCTCGATGCCGAAATGCTTCCCACCTGGCTCGCCAATAACGGTGTCGAGGACGCCCTCTCCCTGTCTGACGCTGCCCGCCACCCCGTGGTGTTGGACGAAGTTCAGCGAGCCGTCGATGCCGCCAACGAGAGGGTCTCTCGGGCGGAGTCAATCAGAAAGTTCCACATTCTTCCGGTCGAGCTCACCGAAGCAACGGGTCACCTCACGCCAAAGATGAGTATCAAGCGGGCGGTTATTCTGAGGGACTTCTCGGCTGAAATCGAGGCGCTTTACGCCGACGCGGCGACCGCCCCGGCGGCGACCGAAAGCTAGTCAGCTGCGGGCAAACCACTCCGATTCACGAATCGCCGCCATTGCCTCACGTTTCACCTCGGGTTCGAGGCCTTCGATGTAGAGGTGGCCGTCGAGATGGTCGCATTCGTGCTGAAGCGCCTGAGCCAATAACCCTTCGCCACTGAGCGTGATGGCACTGCCATCGAGGAGAACCCCACTGACAGTTGCCTTCGGGTATCGCCGGCGGGGGTAGCTCAACCCGGGTACCGACAAGCATCCCTCGTCGACGAGCTCCGGCTCCCCTTCAACAGACTCCAGCACCGGGTTCAACACGTACCCCACGTCTCCGTCGACGTTGTAGCTGAACGCACGCAGTCCCACACCGATTTGGTTGGCCGCCACCCCTGCTCGGCCTGGCTCTTTGACGGTGTCAATGAGGTCCGCCACGAGAATCTTGGCCGTTTCGCTCGAAGGGTCGACGACATCGCATGAACTGCGCAAAATGGGGTCTCCGAAGTAACGGATATCTCGAACCGCCACGGCCTAGTCCCCTTCGGTGTGGGCAATCCCCTCCACAACGAGGGCCGCAAGTTCGCGAACCGACTCTCTCGTGAGCGGACTGAGTTTGTGCCACTCAATCACTGAACCGGCGGCGAGGAGCGGGTCGTATGGGATTCTGACGACGTCTCGCACCCGTGAGAGGAAATGCTCCTCGATTTCATCGAGCTTGATCACATTGGTGCCCTGGGTGGCTGTGTTGAGTGCCACCACGGCGTTCTTGGACAGGTCACCCCAACCATTCGCCTCAAGCCAGGTGAGCGTCTCTGAGGCCAATCGGGCCTCGTCGATACTTCCACCGGAGACGATGACCAACCCGTTGGCTCGCTCGAGTGTGGGTTTCATGACCGAGTGCACCACGCCGGTACCGCAGTCAGTGAGCACGATGGAATAGAACCGCGCTGCCTGGTCAGCGACCACGTTGTAGTCGTCTTCATCGAAGGCTTCAGACAGTAGGGGGTCGGTGTCAGACGCCAGCACGTGAAGGCGAGTCCTGTCTTTGGATACGAGCTCGACGAAGTCGGTGAAGCCGTGGATTCCTGCGGCGAGCTTCACTACGTCCCGCACCGTGGCCTGACTGGAGCGGGGAACGCGCTCGGCAAGAGTTCCACGGTCGGGGTTGGCATCCATGGCAACCACGCGATCGTCACGCACCTCCGCGAGAGCCATTCCCAACAGAGTGGTCACCGTGGTCTTGCCCACACCACCTTTTCGGGTCAGGACGGGCACAAAACGCGCTCCGCTCTCAAACGGAGTGGCGATCCTCCGGCTGACCGCCTTATAGGCCCGAACCTTCCTCGAGTCACCCACGTTGATGAGATGGAACGACAGTTCATACAGCAACCTTTGGAGGAAGCCTTGGGGAACGTCTGCTGTTTTTTTCTTGTCCAGCAAACGGTCCTCGGTGAGCATCGCGCTCGGCTCGGGCGCCTCGCTCACTCCGTCACTGCGACGCTGGTAGAGCGCATCCGAGGAGACGGCAACCGAGACGCTCTGAATGTCTTCGTTCTCGATCGCAGTCGGGTCAACCGCCTCGTCGTGAAGGTCGGCTGACTTCTCTGGGGCGTGCTCGTCAATCACTTCGTCAACGCCCTCAGGTTGTTCTTCGGGCGGTGAGGACTTTGCTGACGAACGGGCCATTGCTGAGAACTCCAACTCATAGGGAAATACTAAACGTGATTTAGCATCTGCGACGGCGCGCAGCGGCTAAGAGAGACTATCCGGTAGCGGAGATCACCACCAACAGGTCTCCAGCCTCAACGGCCTGTGTGGTCGCTGTCGCGAGCCGCTCCACAACACCGGACTGGGTCGCCGTGATGGCGGCCTCCATCTTCATCGCCTCGATGGTCGCCACGACATCACCTTCAGCCACCGCGTCACCCGGTTGAACTTTCAGAGTCGTGACCCCAGCAAAGGGCGCCTGCACGTGTCCCGGGTTGTTCGGGTCGGCCTTCTCGGCGGTCGGAATATCGACACTGACGCTGCGGTCGGGAACGGTAAGCGGCCTCGTTTGGCCATTCATGCTCGCGAGCACCGTCCGCATTCCGTGGTCATCCACGTCACTAATGGCTTCCAACTCGACGTAGAGGTCCACGCCCGGTTCAACCGAAATGATGGTTTCCTCGCCCACCCGCAATCCGTAGAGGTAGTCGACGGTGTCGATGACCGACAGGTCACCGTATTGTTCGCGATTGGCCAGAAACTCTCGCGTAGGACCGGGGAAGAGCAGCTCATTCAGCACGGCTCGACGCGCTTCTCCGGGCTGTTCCAGCTGGGTCTTCTGCTCTTCGGTGAGCTCAGTGGGCGCCGGAGGTGTTGGACGGCCCGCGGTGATCTTCGAGCGGAACGGCTCGGGCCAGCCCCCTGGAGGATCGCCGAGCTCACCCGCCATGAATCCAATGACCGAATCGGGAATGTCGTAGCGGTCGGGGTGGGCTTCAAAATCGGCAGGGTCGACACCCGCAGCGGCCATCTGAAGCGCCAAGTCCCCCACCACCTTGCTCGAGGGGGTGACTTTTGTGGGACGGCCCAAAATCCGATTCGCTTCGGCGTACCAGTCTTCGATTGCCTCGAAGCGGTCGGCGAGTCCCAGTGCGATTGCCTGCTGTCTGAGGTTCGACAATTGGCCACCGGGAATCTCGTGGTGATACACGCGGCCCGTGGGCGAGGGAAGCCCGGATTCGAAGGGGCGATACACCTGTCGAACCGCCTCGAAGTAGGGCTCGAGCGACCCCACCGCGTCAAGTGACAAACCGGAGTCTCGCTCGGTGTGCTCGAGAGCCGCGACGAGCGCCGAGAGGGAAGGCTGGCTGGTCGTTCCTGAGAACGGAGCCGAGGCGGCGTCCACCGCGTCGACTCCGGCTCGCGAGGCCGCCAAGAGGGTCGCGAGTTGTCCCCCTGCCGTGTCGTGGGTGTGGAGGTGAACGGGTTGATCGAATCGTTCCCGAAGTGCCCCCACTAACTTCTCAGCCGCTTCTGCCCGCAACAGTCCCGCCATGTCTTTGATGGCAATGATGTGGGCTCCCGCATTGACGACCTCTTCGGCCATCCCGAGGTAGTAGTCGAGCGTGTACAGGTCTTCGGCGGGGTCAAGCAGGTTGCCGCTGTAGCACAGGGCGACTTCGGCAATCGCCTGATCGGTTGCGAGCACAGCATCGATCGCTGGGCGCATTTGGTCGACATTGTTGAGTGCGTCGAAGATGCGGAATATGTCGACGCCGTGCTGTGCGGCCTCCTCGACAAACGCGTCAGTCACTTGGGTGGGATAGGGCGTATAGCCAACGGTATTGCGGCCTCGCAACAACATTTGGATGGCGATATTCGGCAATGCTTCCCGCATCCGAGCTAATCGCTCCCACGGATCCTCGGAGAGGAACCTCAGCGCGACGTCGTAGGTGGCGCCACCCCAGGCTTCGACTGAGAAGAGCTGCGGCGTCAACCTCGCCACAGCAGGCATGACATCAATCAAGTCTTTGCTGCGCACCCTGGTCGCAAGAAGGGACTGGTGAGCGTCGCGATAGCTCGTATCCGTAATGGCGAGTGCTTTCTGTTCTCTCAACGAGCGCGCAAACTCAGCAGGCCCCAGTTCCAGAAGCCTCTGTCGGGAACCCTGCGGTGGGGCAACATCGACATCGATCGCCGGGAGCTTTGTCCATGGGCGAACCAGCCCGGCCCCGTCACCGTGGGGCTGGTTCACGGTGACATCAGCGAGCCAAGTCAAAAGTTTTGTGCCACGGTCCTTACTCGGACGGTTGGCAATCAGCTCCGGACGTTCATCGATGAAAGACGTCGAGACGTCACCGGCGAGGAACGCGTCGTCAGCGAGGACGGCCTGAAGGAACTGAATGTTGGTGTGGACACCGCGAATTCGGAACTCAGCCAAGCCCCGACGAGCGCGGCCCACAGCCTGGGAAAAATCGCGTCCCCGGGTGGTCATCTTGGCGAGCATCGAGTCGAAGTAGGGCGAGACTTGAGCTCCCTGGTTGACGGTTCCACCGTCCAGCCGAACACCGGCACCGCCGGGCGATCGGTAGGTGGTGATTTTTCCGGTGTCCGGCCTGAAGTCTTGGGTGGGGTCCTCGGTCGTGATCCGACACTGAAGGGCGGCCCCCCGCACCTGAATGTTGTCTTGGGCCAGACCCAAATCGGCGAGGGTGGAGCCAGAAGCAATCAGCATCTGTGACTGGACGAGGTCGACGTCCGTGATTTCTTCGGTCACCGTGTGCTCGACCTGGATACGAGGGTTCATTTCAATGAAGACGTGTTCTCCCGCTCTCGGCCCCGCCGTATCCAACAAGAACTCGACAGTTCCGGCGTTGACGTATCCCACCGACTTTGCGAAGGCGACCGCGTCTGCGAGCATTTTCTCCCGCACCTCGGAGTCGAGGTTTTGAGCCGGGGCGATTTCTATCACTTTTTGGTGTCGACGCTGCAGCGAGCAGTCGCGCTCAAACAGGTGAATCGTGTCGCCGGTCGCGTCGGCGAGAATCTGAACTTCAATGTGGCGGGGGCGCACGACGGCCTGCTCGATAAACATTCGGTCGTCGCCGAAGGCACTGGCAGCCTCCCTCATCGCCGCTTCGAGAGCAGGGCGAAGATCTTCGCGCTTCTCTACCCGGCGCATACCGCGCCCACCACCGCCGGCGACTGCCTTGGCAAACACCGGATAGCCGATGTCATCGGCGAAGGCAATGAGAGTGTCGATGTCGGTGGTGGCCTCGCTCGACGCCAACACGGGAACACCGGCTTTCCGGGCCGTGTCTTTCGCGGTGACCTTATTGCCGGCAAACTCTAGTGCGGAGACGGGAGGGCCAATGAAAGTGAGCCCGTTCTCAGCGGCTTTTCTGGCGAGTTCGGCGTTTTCGCTGAGGAAGCCGTAGCCCGGGTAAATCGCGTCAGCTCCCGCATGGAGAGCCACACGAATGATTTCGTCGACGTCGAGGTAGGCGCGAAGGGGATGCCCCTTTTCACCAATGAGATACGCCTCATCGGCCTTCATTCGGTGCAATGAGTTGCGGTCTTCGTGCGGATAGACGGCAACAGTTTTTGCGCCGAGTTCGAACGCCGCGCGAAAGGCCCGAATGGCGATTTCCCCGCGGTTCGCAACCAGAATTTTGGAAAACACGAAAAAGCCCCTCCACTGCTTTTCGATTTCCCTGGCTCCCCGTGCCAGGTCAAGTCCTTCTAGCCTAGTGAGGTTATGCTTGACCAAATGCGCGTGGTGAGTGTCAGTTCGCTCAAGGGCGGCGTCGGAAAGACGACGGTGACCCTTGGTTTAGCCTCCGCAGCCTTTGCCAAGGGCCTTCGCACCCTCGTGATCGACGTCGACCCACAGTCCGACGCCTCGACGGGTATGGACGTGGCGGTGGGAAACCACCTCAGTCTTGCCCACGTGCTGCAGAATTCACGCCCCCAGCAGGTCCGGCAGGCGATTGTGCCAAGCGGGTGGGCCAAGAACCATGCGGGAAAGATCGACCTTCTCCTCGGCTCTCCGGCGTCGATGCAGTTTGATACTCCATTGCTCACGAAGCGCGAGATATGGCGGATCGAAGAGGCCCTCGCCGCTGTCGAATCGGAATACGACATTGTGCTCATTGACTGCCCCCCGTCACTCAACGGCTTGACCCGAATGGCCTGGACGGCGAGCGACGGTGTCGTCGTCATCACCGAACCCAGCCTGTTCTCCGTCGCGGCCACCCAGCGAGCTTTTCGGGCCGTGGAAGAGTTGCGGCGCGTGGTCTCTCCTCGGCTTCAACCGCTGGGCGTGATTGTCAATCGAGTTCGCCCTCAATCGGTGGAACACCAGTTCCGAATTGACGAGATGCGGGAAATGTTTGGTTCTGCGGTCTTGGAGCCGGCGATGACGGAGCGGGTTGTGCTTCAACAGGCTCAGGGATCAGCAACGCCGATTCACCTGTGGCCGGGCGAGAGCGCCGAAGAGGCCGCAAAAACCTTCAACGCGCTGCTCCAGCGCATTCAGTCGGATTTGACGGCTGCGGCTTAGCTGGCGCGCTGGCTGCGGCGTGCGGCGAGTTCGTCGCGCGGATCAGCGGTGGCGTCAACGGTTTCGGCAGACACCAGCGTTGACTCCACTTCACGAAGAACTTTGCCCACGGCAATTCCAAACACGCCCTGGCCTCGTGAGACCAAGTCGATGACTTCGTCGTTTGAGGTGCAGAGGTAGACACTCGCTCCGTCACTCATCAGCGTGGTCTGGGCGAGGTCATTGACGCCGCTCGAGCGCAGCTGTTCGACGGCAACACGAATCTGCTGCAGTGAAATTCCGGTGTCCAGCAGTCGCTTCACGAGCTTGAGCACGAGGATGTCGCGGAACCCATAGAGACGCTGGCTTCCCGAGCCTGAGGCGGTGCGCACGGTGGGCTCAACGAGGCCCGTTCGTGCCCAGTAGTCGAGCTGACGGTAGCTGATTCCGGCGGCACCAGCGGCAACGTGGCCACGGTAGCCGTGTTCATCGTCGAGTTCGGGCAGGCCATCCGTGAACAGCAATTCCCCGGGGTACTCCCCCGAACTCATCCGTGTTTCATCCATCGAAACCCAACCTTCATCTTCTAGTTGATGGTTAAGCGTGCCCACCAACACTACTGGCCGACCAGCAGAAAACTGGATTGGCCCGAGAGAAGCCTTCTCGGGCGTGTCGCCGAGACGACTGCTACGACTCTAGCCCGTCGAGGGCCTGTCGCATAAGGGCCTGTCGCAATACCCCCACGACATCCGCGAGCTCTCGCTGAGCCTCCGCTGCCGAGCGCTGCTGTTTGGGGTTTCCCTGACGCTGCGAACCCGCAGCGCGAACCACCAGATCAACTTCCCGCTCAACCTGCAACTTCAATCCGCGCAAGTGTCGGGGGGTGAGGCCAAACTGACCAGCGAGAACGAGCGTTTCCACAATGCGCACGTGGTGGTGATCGAATAACGTGCCAGCCGGAACGAGGCCCTGACCAATCGCGTCGTCGACGAGTTCGACCGATGCTCCCGTTTTCGAACACAGCTCTTTCTTGTCGACCACTCCGGCGCGGCCGACAACGGCGGTCTGCACCAGCTTTGTCACCCCGGGCAATTCGGGCGAGAGCCCCGCGTCGACATCGTCGAGGTACTGCTTGATGACCTTGAGGGGAAGGTAGTGGTCGCGCTGAACTCCCAGAATGAATCGCAAGCGCTCAACATCGTTGGTGGAGTAGGTGCGATAGCCCGCCGGAGTCCTACCCGGTTTGATCAGTTCCCGGTCTTCGAGGAACCGCAGCTTCGAAGGCGAGAGTTCCGGAAATTCTGAGGTGAGGCGCTGCAACACCTGCCCAATCGAGAGCAAGCTCTGCCCAGTGCTGACGCGTGCACTGGCCGAACGCGCGGCCGCCACCTACGACCCTCGATTCGCGTTGTCTGCGGGCGAGGGATAGAACGTCATCCGGAACTTTCCGACCTGGACTTCGGCGCCCTCGTGAAGGAGGGCCTGGTCAATGAGAACGCCATCGAAATAGGTTCCGTTGAGAGAGCCGAGGTCGCGGACTTCAAAGGATGATCCGTGCCGAACGAACTCCGCGTGGCGTCGTGAGACCGTGACGTCATCGAGGAAGATATCCGCGTCAGGGTGGCGACCCGCCACGGTGCGGTCTTGGTCGAGTAAGAACCGAGCTCCTACCGCGGGCCCCCGACGAACGATGAGGAGACCGGAACCTTCCGGGAGGGCGTGAACAATTTCTTGCTCCTCTTGGCTCAACCCACCCTCGAGCCCCTGAAGCTGATCTTTAAAGTCGGGACCGAAACGTTGGGTAGTTGAGGCGTCGGGAGTGTTCTCTCCGTTGAGCTCGTCCGACATTACAACCCCTCTTTCGTGGCACTTAGCGTAGCGGAATTGGAGGGGTGTGCTGAACCAGAATTTCTCGCGATGCGGAGGGCATCGAAGAGGTAAATGAAGCCCACCCACCAATACAAGACGGTGCCCGCGAGAGCCACCGCCCAGGCAAACGGAACCACAACAACCTCGATGGTTTCGACCAGTGCCGCGAGGAGAAACAGCGGCAATGACGCGAGCAGGGCGAAGGTCGCCCACTTCCCCATCCATTTCACCGGGAGCACACCCGCTCCGTAGCGGGAAAGAATGGCCGCGCCAATGCCGAGGAGCACGTCGCGCAAGACCACCAGAATCACGAGCCACAACGGCACCACCTCGCGCATGGCGAGGGCGACCACCACTGCGGCGATGAAAAGTCGATCGGCGAGTGGGTCGAGAAACATTCCCAGTCGAGAAATCTGGTTGAGCTTCCTCGCCACAAGCCCATCGACAAAATCGGTGGAGACGGCCACCACGAGGACGATAAACCCGGCCAGTTCGTGACCCTGCCAGACCAGCCACAGAAAGACCGGAATCGTGAGCAGTCGAGCAAAACTGATGATGTTGGGGATGGTGAAGATCCGATTCGATATCGGGACATCCTCAGCCACGTGCTCATCTTATTGCCCGCCCGATGCTTCTAATTGCCTGTGAAGACGTGGACACGCGCGTGTACTCACCGCAGCAGAGGCTAACCCTGTCTTACTCTGATGACATGTCTTGCATTCGATTCAACACCGCACCGCAACGCGACCAAATGCGCGCTCTCGTTGATGAGAATCGCAGCGATGACCCGGTCGCCCAGTTCCTCTCCCCCGCCGTCACCGACTCGAAAATCACTCGCCTTCGGGCCATGGCCAAAGACCCCAACCCCAAGATTCGCGAGAGCGTGGCGCTGAGCTACCACGCCCCCGATGAAATTTACGAAGCCCTCGCGAAGGACCCCGTGGCTTCAGTCCGTGAGTGCCTCGCTCGCAACCCGAAGGCTCCCTGCGACGTGTTGAGGACCCTCGCTTCTGACTCAAATGAACGCGTGCGGTCCTTTGTAGCCGTGAATTACTGGGTGCCCGAAGACGCGATGGAGAAGCTCGCTGAAGACCCGAGCGAACTCGTGCGCTCCCTCGTGCACTGGAAGAGCTCGCTCAAAGACGAAGCGCTTCAGCCCGCCTAAGCGCCTCGAGAGGTCACGGCACGCTCCCAGCGAATGAGAGCGGCCACCACGACAATTCCTCCGAGGACGAGCGCGGCCATGGTGAGCCAGTCGCCTCCTGGTGCGAGTAGGGCGCGGTCGTCTGTTTGCCACGGCCATAGCGCGCGGGTTGACCCCATCATCAGGCCGGTCATCACGAGCAGGGTTGTTCGACGGTGATTCGCCAAGAGCCACTGCAACACCACCACAAAGCTCCCCAGCCCGAGAATTGCTCCCACGATGAATACTCCGAGGTATCCCAGGTCACGGTCATTGACCGCGGCAATTGTCGGCTGATACAGCCCCAGAGTGAGCAGCAAGAATGAGCCGGATACCCCGGGCAGGACCAGCGCACAGACCGCGACAGCAGCCGCCAGGACAATAACCAGGGTGGAGGGGTTCGATTCCGAGGCCGGTGGCAGGCCCGTGAGCACGAACGTGGCTGCGGCCGAAAGGACAATGATCGCGAAGCCCCGCAGTCCGTTTATTCCCCCCGCCATCTGCAAAGGAATCGCGATCGAGGCCACAATCAGCCCGAGGAAGACGGCCCGAGTGTGCTCAGGGTAATCCTCAATGACGGGTTCGAGTAGCCGCGACGCCACCACAATTGCAGCCGCCATGCCAAGAAGTATCGAGACCACACGCCACCACGGCAGGCGCGCCACCTCTCGCCAGCGCTCCAGCCGGCCTTCGGCGCGGAACGAGCCGACGAGCGCGCGAATGATGGTGGCCGCCGAGCCAATGAGGGTGTCGTAGACCCCCGTGATGAGGGCAATGGTTCCCCCGCTGACGCCAGGAACAACCTCCGCAGCGCCAATCAGGGATCCGCGAAGCACATCGACCAACCGTGACCACACCGATGTCATCTGCCGAGCACCTTTCCCGCACTGCGCCGCAGTCGGCCAATCAATTTTTTCAGCTTGTAAGACCAGCGATGTTTCTTCACACCCAGCCCCCGTGACTCGACGAATTCGGTTTGGGGCGCTTCGTCCACCCCAACGTCCGAGGGATGGCTCAAAGGGAGAATCGGGAACGTGGGCCGGGCGGCTTTGAGTGAGTCTCCCTTCGTGTGGGTGGCGTCTGGGCGATTCCACCCGATATTGCTCACGAGGTTGACCCGCGGCACCGCGGCCAAACCACCGTGATACTGGAGGGTCATCTTCCACTTGAACGCCCAGGCATCAATACCTCGTGCGTAGCGGTCAAAAACACCCCGACGAATGCGACGTTCAACACGGTCAGGGTAGAGCTCTTTTTCCCGTTTGGTACCACGAATCTCTGACCAGTAGGAGAAGTCGTGATCGAAGTGCTGCCAGGCACGGCGCCACGTCGCCCAACCCCAAATCAAGGGGTCTCGAATAAACCCGTAGCTCGCGCCCGTCGAGATCGGAAGCTCGAGGGAGTTATCCCCCGAAATACACCACACTCGAGGGTCTTCGCGATACTTCTCCAATAGCTCGTCGCAATAAACGAAGAAATCAGGGTGTGGAACACAGTCATCCTCGAGAATGATTCCCTCCTCGACGTGGGAGAAAAACCGATCGAGCGCGCCAGACACACCCCTAAAAAGCCCCTGATTCTCTTCCATATATCGACGCTCAACGTGCGGATGGTCGGCGAGCTTCGCGTCCATAAGCGATCTCGTCTGACGCACGAGCTCGGCGTCGCTTGAGTGACCATCTCGAGGCCCGTCGCTGAAGAGATACACGGCGGACGGCTGCGCGGCGATGACCGTATCCAACACTTTTTCAGTGGTGTCTGGCCGATTGAAGGTCAGTAGCAAGACTGGACTACGCGTAGAAATATCTCGCCGTTTCCCCATAGTGGCTCCAATTTTAGGCGTGCGACGCCGGTGTTTACCGGCCAGTAGGGCGCAAGCCCTGCTCGTATTGCCAAATTGCCCGGGCAATCACTCGACGATCTCGTGCGTGAACCACGGCACGCAAGAGCGCGGCGAGTATCAGCCCTCCGATTGCTCCAGCCGAGTTCGCGTACACGTCGTAAATACTCGCGACTCGCTCGTCGAGAAACTGGCGCTGAAAGTTCTCGACGAAGGCGGAGAAGCCCGGCCCCACCAACACCGTGAGGAGCGAGAGTTTTTGCGGAAGGAGAATTGCGACGAGAAATCCGAAGGGAACAAACATGGCGATGTTCGCGAGGAACTCGACCTCGCCGTACCCGAACCACTGCGGAACGCCGTTTCGGTGGAGGACGTCGAGCAGGCGAATGACCGCATTTTGGTAACTCACGTCCATCTGAGCCGGCGACAGGGTCACCACCAAGATGAAGATGGTGTAGAGCACGAGAACGCTGAGGCCAAACACGAGCCGCATTCCACTGCGACCCGGCGCACGCTCGGTGATGGTGACCACTGAGAACCCCCTCCTCCACGAGCGTAGCTGGCTACCGTGACCCGCACGCGCTAAAAGAGGGGGCCCGAAGGCCCCCTCTTCCGCGGGGAGGGAGTTAGACCCGCTCGCCCTCGAGGGCGTAGCCTTCTTCACCGTGGACGATGGTGTCAATTCCAGCAATCTCGTCTTCGTTCGTGATGCGGAAGCCCATGGTCTTCTCGATCGCGAGACCCAGGATGAGGGCGACGACGAAGGAGTAGACCAGAACACCGATCGATGCGATTGCTTGAACCACCAACTGACCGAAGTCACCACCGGTGAACAGGCCCGTGTCGGTTGCGAAGAATCCGAGGTAGAGGGTTCCGATGAGACCCGCGACCAAGTGGATACCAACGACATCGAGCGAGTCGTCATAGCCGAGCTTGTACTTGAGCTCCACGGCGAGGGCCGAGAGCACACCGGCGACAATACCGAGGATCACCGCGTAGGTCGGGGTGAGGTTTGCGCAGGCCGGAGTAATCGCGACAAGACCGCTGACGGCACCGGACGCGGCTCCCACCGAGGTCGGCTTGCCATCCTTAATCTTCTCGACCACGAGCCATCCGAGAATGGCGGCGGCGGTGGCGGAAAGGGTGTTCAACGAGATCAACCCAACCAGTGCCATGTCGTTGAGGAACTCGGCACCGGCGTTGAATCCGAACCAGCCGAACCACAGCAGAGCCGCACCCAGCATGACCAGCGGCACATTGTGGGGCTTGTGAGCGCCCTTCTCGAACACCACGCGGCGTCCCAGAACGATGGCGAGAGCCAATGCCGCGGCACCCGCGTTGATGTGAACGGCGGTACCACCGGCGTAGTCAATAACGCCGGGCAGGCCCATCGCGTCACCGAGGCCCATGATCCAACCGCCACCCCAGACCCAGGCGGCAACCGGGAAGTACACGAGTGTTGACCACAAGCCGGTGAACACTATCCACGCGCCGAACTTGGCACGGTCAGCGATGGCGCCAGAAATCAGTGCGGTGGTGATGATGGCGAAGGTCGCTCCGAAGGCCGCCCCAATCAGCGACTCATTGTCGGCGGCAATTCCTGCGAGGCCAAAGTCAGAGAATGGGTTTCCTGCGAAGTCCCAGGTGGAGCCCACCGCGGACATGTTGAAACCATAGAGAACCCACAGCACCGCCACGAGGGCAAGCGCTCCGAAGCTCATCATCATCATGCTGACGACGCTCTTAGCTTTCACCAGACCGCCGTAGAAGAAGGCAACGCCAGGCGTCATCAACAGCACCAGTGCGGTAGCGGTGACGGCCCAGGCAAGTTCGCCAGTATCCATTGTTCCCCCTCAAAATAGTTTTGGGACCGGAACACCTGTCTCCCCGGTGTGTCCGACTGCCCCCAAGTGTGCGGGGGGAACGTTTCGCCGAAGCAGACCTGCCGGTTACAGGAATGTTTCCTACGACCGCGAAGTGTTAAGAGTGTGTTTCAGGGGTTTGGAACACATCGGGGATTCCGTCGCGGTTTCGATCACGACTGTCCGCCTCAATTTGGTCCCGGTAGCGACGGTTGCGTGCCCCCAAGAGCACCGCGGCGAGTAGAGCTGCCCCGAGGCTTCCAAACAGGATTCCGATCTTCGCCTCATCGCCCAGCAGTGTTCCCGGGCCAAAGCTCAACTCACCGATCAGCAGCGAGACTGTAAATCCGATACCCGCCAGTAAGGCGACCCCGATGAGGTCAACCCACGCCACTCCCTGCGGGAGTTTTACCCCTGGCAGCGCAACGACGAGAGCAGTAGCGACCGTCACACCGACGGCTTTACCGACAATAAGCGCCAGCATGATGCCCACCGTGACGTCGTCAAGCAGGAGCTTGAGGAAGTCCTCCCCACCGCCCAAGCTGACGCCTGCGGCAAAGAATGCGAAGAGGGGAACGGCAATTCCGGCCGAGAGCGGGCGGAATCGGTGTTCGAAGATTTCGGCCAAGCTCTCGCCGTGTTCTTCGGCAAGCTCACCCGGATCGTTGGCCGAAGGCTTCACCGGAACGGTGAGGGCGAGGAGAACTCCGGCAATCGTCGCGTGCACTCCGGTTTGGTACATGAAGCTCCACACCACAATTCCGATGGGGAAGAGCACCACCCAGGCGGCACCAGGGCGGAGTTTGAAGAACAGACTGTATCGCTGAGCCAGGAAACCAAACACAGCGAGGCCCACGACGACGCCCACCATGGGAACCCAGTCGATGTCTTCGGTGTAGAACACCGCGATGATCGTGATGCCAATCAGGTCGTCGACCACGGCAAGGGTCAAGAGGAACGTGCGAAGCGCAAGAGGAAGCGAGGTTCCCACCACCGCGAGAACGGCAAGAGCGAAGGCAATGTCGGTGGCAATCGGAATCGCCCAGCCTCGACTCGCGTCAAGAACACCCTGGGTGAACCACAGGTAGATCGCGGCGGGAACGATGACACCACCGATGGCCGCAACGACCGGAACGATGGCTTGACGGGGGTTGCGTAACTCGCCCGCGACAAATTCACGCTTGAGCTCGAGACCGACGAGGAAGAAGAAAATGGCGAGGAAACCATCTGCGGTGAGGTGCCCAACCGAGATCTTCGTCCCCCAATCGCCAATAGAGAACGACACATAGGCGTCGCGTAATCCGAAGTAGGCGTCTGCCAGGGGCGAGTTCGCGGCGATAAGGGCGAGAGCAGCAGCGGCGAGGATGATCGCACCGCCGATCGTCTCCTGACGGAGAATGCGCTCAATCCATAGGGATTCGAGGTAGCGCTCACGACCAACACCGCGAGGAACAGAGGCCAATTTCGCCACGCTGGAACTCCTTTCAACCACCCCTCAGTGTAGGCGGGCCTGCCGAAGCGGAGCTGGAAACTAGCTCGCCATTCGAGACAGAGCAATCATCCTCGAGGCAGCCCGCAAATACTTTTTGCGGTATCCGCCGGAGAGCATTGTGTCGTCAAAGACTTCGTCGAGCGGGACACCGCTCGAGGCAATCGCCACTTGCTGGTCGTAGAGGCGATCGACGAGGGCGACGAGACGAAGCGCTTGGGCCTGGTCGTGCAGTTGGTGCACGTCGTCGAGGATGACCACGTCGAGGTCCTCGACGAGGCCCACATACCTACTGGGGTGGATGGTGGCGAGGTGGGCGATGACGTCTGCGAAACCATCACGGGTGAGTGTTCCTGTGTGGTGCGCAACCAGCTCGTCGAGCTGGTCGGCGCTGAAGCTCACCGCGTGGCCTTCGAAATCGCGTCGACGATAATCCTCGCCCTCGATCCGCACAGTGGTGAACTTGTCCGACAGCGACGTGATTTCTCGCAAGAAATCTTCCGCGGCGAAGCGCCCCTCCCCCAGTGCGTTGGGAGGAGTGTTGGAGGTGGCGGCCAGTCGGGTTCCGCTCGCGACCAACTCGCCCAAGAGGCGCGACATCACCATCGTGTCGCCGGGATCGTCGAGTTCAAACTCATCAATAGCGAGAAGCGCTGAGCCTTTCAGGTGATCAACCGCGCCACGGTATCCGAGCGCTCCGACCAAGGCAGTGAATTCGATGAAGGTTCCGTAGTACGTGCGGCCGGGTGTGAGGTGCCACAGGGCGGAAAGTAAGTGGGTCTTTCCCACACCGAAACCACCGTCGAGGTAAATGCCGGGCCGAATATCCTCAGACGTTTTCTTCTTCGAAAACCAGCCCCCACTTTTATCTCGGGAGGTGCCCCCCACGGCAAAACGTCGAACCTGCTCGAGCGCCTCCGACTGCGAGGGATAGTTGGGGTCAGGAATGTAGTTGTCCAGGGAGGCGTTTTCGAACTGAGCCGGTGGCACAAAATGGGCGAGCATCGAGGCGACGCTCAGCTCGGGGTGTCGGTCAACCAGGCGCGACTCGGAAGCGGAGACGGACATGACGGCCGAATTCACCTGCTCCCGGGGATTTCCAGCATTGCGATGCGAGAATGGACTTCGTCAGTCTACGACTGCAGTCCCTGGGGATTTAGTCGATAACACTCAATTTGGGAGGATTACGTGCCTGTTGCGCCAGACCCGGCCGCGGAACTTCAGCAATACGCTCACCCGGAACGCTTGGTGAGCTGTGAATGGCTTGCACAGAACCTCAACACCCCCGGAGTGGTGGTGGTGGAGTCCGACGAGGACATCCTGCTCTACGACACCGGCCACATTCCCGGCGCCGTCAAAATTGACTGGCACACCGAACTAAACGACCCGGTCGTGCGCGACTACCTCAACGGTGACCAGTTTGCGCAGCTGATGGCTCGCAAGGGCATTTCTCGAGACGACACCGTCGTGTTCTATGGCGACAAGTCCAACTGGTGGGCTTCCTACGCGCTGTGGGTGTTCAGCCTTTTCGACCACCCCGACGTTCGTATCCTCAACGGTGGCCGCGACAAGTGGATCGCCGAAGGTCGTGAGCTCACAAAGGAAGTCCCTCAGCGCGACGCGACTGACTATCCCGTGATTGAGCGCGATGACTCCACGTTGCGCGCCTTCAAAGAAGACGTACTGGAGCACCTCGGTAAGCCGCTGGTGGATGTGCGAAGCCCCGAAGAGTACTCCGGTGAGCGCACCCACATGCCGGCCTATCCGGAGGAGGGCGCCCTTCGCGGAGGTCATATCCCCACGGCCGCGAGCGTTCCGTGGGCTCGAGCGGCCAACGAGGATGGCACCTTCAAGGCCCTCGAAGATCTGCAGAAGATTTACCGCGACGAACACGGCATCACCGGCAAGGAACCGGTGATTGCCTACTGCCGAATCGGAGAGCGCTCGAGCCACACCTGGTTTGTTCTTCGCCACCTCATGGGTATCGAAGATGTCCGCAACTACGACGGTTCCTGGACCGAGTGGGGCAGCGCAGTGCGAGTTCCCATCGCCACGGGGTCTGAACCCGGTGAGGTCCCCGCGCGCCCGTGACCCTGGCGAGCGAGAACCCGCGCGAACTTCCCCCGAGTCTCGCGGAGATTCGGGACGACTTTCTCGCCCTCGGCATACCCGACCGGCTTCAAATGCTGCTGGAGTTTTCCGAGTCACTGCCGGAGGTTCCCGAGGGTCTCGTGCCCGAGGATGCCTGGGAGCAGGTTGTCGAATGCCAGTCACCTGTGTTCATTCACGTCGACTGTGAACCAGAAAAACCCGTCATCTACGCGACGGCCCCCCAAGAAGCACCGACTACGCGCGGATTTGCCTCGATTCTCGTTCAGGGTCTTTCTGGCCTCAGCCGCGACGACATTCTCGCGGTACCCGGCGACTTTCCCCAATCCCTGGGGCTCAACGAGGCCGTGAGCTTCCTCCGACTGCGCGGAATGGCGGGAATGCTCGCGCGAATTCAACGTCAAGTCGTCGAGGGATCGTGAATCTCTACCGGGTTTTCCCGGAGCCCAGAGAAATGCACGTCCTCGACGACGACCGCACCGTAAACACCATCGACCAGTGGTACGCACCCCAGTCGAATGCGTCAGTTCGCCTCTCGATGATCTCCTCTCCCAGCGGTCGACTCGTTGGTCAGGATGGGACCAGCGCGTCCCTGTCAAACCCGGTCGACCGAGCCATTTTGCGCTCATTACGCGGCCACGCCCACGCCGTCATCACGGGCGCCACGACGGCACGTACCGAGCCAGTTCCCGTCCCCACCCATGCCCCGCTTGTCATCGTGACCAGAAGCGGAAACCTCGAGGGGCATCAGGTCATCGAGTCCAGCATGAGACCAGCAGGCGTGCTCGTGGTCAGTGCCTCGACACCGAGCCACTCCCCCGTCGATTTTTTCCCTGAGGGGGTTGCCGAACACGCCATCTGGTCAGAAGAATCCGAGCTACACCCGCAGGACATCGTTCGCGGCTTGGCGACCCGAGGGGCCGCCCACCTACTGGTCGAGGGGGGTCGAACGATTGCTGAACTCTTTGCCTCAGAGGGAGCGCTGAATGAAGTCTGCCTGAGCCTGACCGGTCCGCCCCTGTCGGAGAACCACCCGCCCCTCGCCTGGTGGGCTGCTGGGTGGGGTGAATGGAGCGCGTCCCACGTCCTCACCGACGACCTGAGAACGCTATACATGCGCTACCACCGCGTCGCCTAATCTGGCCATTACCCGGCGCGTTTATTCCCCGCTCACGAAACGGGGCAATACCCTTAGGCCATGAGCCCGATCGACTACAGCGGTATTCCCGACGAGTTTCGTGCCGCCCTCGGCGACACCGGAAGTTACCGTTTCCGCGACGAACTCCAGGTGACCGAGATTTCTGCGCCGGAAGGAATCGCACCCTATGCGGCGGCGTGGTCGGCCACGGTCGACCCAAAGACCGGTGGCGATCACGGGATTTCGCGACTCGTCGTGCTCTACGACCCGAGTGAACCCGACGGTTGGTCGGGTCGATTCCGCATGGTCTGTTTCGCGAAAGCCCCGCTCGAAGCCTCAATGGGCGAAGACCCGTTCCTGCCGAAAGTCGCGTGGACGTGGCTGACCGACGCCTTGGACTCTTCTGGGGCGACCTATCAGCGCGCAGCGGGCACATCGAGCACGATTATTTCTACGGGATTCGGCGAGCTCGCCTCCGACGAGGTGGGAACCGAAATCGAAATGCGCGCCTCCTGGTCTCCCACGGGCCCCCTCGACGTCCACCTCGCCGCGTGGAGCGAATTTGTCTGCATGCTCGCTGGTTTCCCACCGGAGGTTGAAGGAGTCACCGCAATCCGCGCTGGCCGCAATCGCGAATGACTGAGAGCACCACACCGGAGCTTCCCCGGCTGGATCGGCCCCAACACGGCATCCGATACGTTCAATCGCCGGGCGAATGGGCCTCCGTGTTGGATGAGCTCTCTTCGGGAGAGGGTCCGATTGCTCTCGACGTCGAGCGCGCGAGCGGTTTTCGCTATTCGCCCCGGGCCTATTTAGTCCAGCTCTACCGCCGCGGCACCACCAACTACCTGGTCGACCCCGTGGAAATTCCCGACCTCAGCGAATTCACCGCTCGGTTCGCCGACGATGAGTGGATTCTTCACGCGGCGCGCCAAGACCTCCCCAGCCTCCGCGAGGTGGGCATCGAACCCATTCGCCTGTTTGACACGGAGCTGGCCGCACGAATTGCGGGCCTCGCCCGGGTGGGACTTCAGGGTTCCGTCGAAGACCTCCTCGGAATGAGTCTCGCCAAAGAGCACTCGGCCGCAGACTGGTCGACCAGGCCACTACCCGAAGAATGGTTGTACTACGCCGCCCTCGATGTCGAAGTCTTACCGGACCTCAGAGATGTTCTTCACCGTCAGTTGAGTGAACAAGACAAGTGGCGTTTCGCGGAAGAGGAGTTTCATACCATCCTGACCGAGCCGGCCCCGACGCCGCGAAAAGAACCGTGGCGACGCCTCTCGGGACTGCATCAGGTTCGTGGGGCTCGGTCGATGGCGATTGCCCGAGAACTGTGGCTCGCGAGAGAGGAACTCGCCGAGCAGTCCGATGTGGCACCGGGGCGGCTGATTCCCGACCGGTCGATTGTGCACGCCGCCGTGAAAAACCCCGGCTCGCTCAAAGCCCTCCTTGCCCTCGAGAATTTTCACGGCCGAGCGAGTCGGAAAGAGGCGGAGCGATGGTGGCAGGCTATTGAGAGAGGCCAGCAGACGGAAGACCTTCCCGCTCTCAAAGCTCCAGGCGACACACTTCCCCCACCGCGGGCGTGGGCTGACCGCGCTCCCGAGGCGTATCGACGCTTTGTCATCAGTCGCGATCTGCTCAATCGGGAAGCTGAGCGCCTCACGATTCCGGCAGAGAACGTTCTCACCCCGGAGCATCTGCGCCGGCTGTGCTGGGAACCAACCGACCCCCACTCAGCCGTGGCCATTGATCAGCAGCTGGGAGAGTTGGGGGCGCGTCGGTGGCAACGCGACATCGCTGTCCCCTTGCTCGTGGAAGCCTTCTCCCACGCCGAGGAGCTCAACGCCTCTGTGAGCTAGCTTTCGGTCTCCGACTCTGCGGACTCGTTCTCGAATACGGTCTCGTCGTCGCGTTCACCGGGCAGTGGACGAGCAAAGGGAACTTTCTTTCCCAGCACCTGGGCGACAAGGTTTCTCGCGATGTCTTGGGCAGTGAGACCCGCCTGAGCGAGAATCTCTCCCCGTGAACCGTGGTCGAGAAATTGGTCGGGCAGTCCAATTTCGTCAACCGCGGTGTCAACTCCCGCACGGCGGAGCTCCTGGCGAATACGCGTTCCCACACCACCCACCCGGGTCCCGTCCTCGATACTGACGACGATGCGGTGATCGCGTGACATCTCGACGATGCTCTCGGCGACGGGGACGACCCAACGCGGGTCGACCACGGTGGCTCCGATTCCCTGATCAGCGAGTCTCGATGCCACGTCCATGGCGAGGGTCGCCATCGGGCCAACCGCCACAATCAGGACGTCTTTGTGGGCAGCTTCGCGCAAGACGTCGACTCCGTCTGACGTTCGGCGCACGGCCGGAAGCTCGGGCGACACTGACCCTCGAGGGAATCGGATCACCGTGGGTGCATCGTCGACGGCGATGGCCTCGTGGAGCTCTTCGGCCAATCGCTCTCCGTCTCGAGGAGCGGCAATGCGGATGCCGGGAACTACCTGCAGCACAGCGAGGTCCCACATGCCGTGGTGGCTTGCGCCGTCGGGACCGGTCACTCCGGCACGGTCCAGAACAAAGGTGACACCGGCTTTGTGCAGAGCCACATCCATGAGTACCTGGTCAAAGGCCCGGTTGATGAAGGTGGCGTAAATCGCGACCACCGGGTGAAGTCCGCCAAACGCGAGACCAGCCGCGCTGGCCACCGCGTGCTGCTCGGCAATACCCACGTCCAGGACCCGGTTGGGATACTTCTTCGCCATGTCATAGAGGCCGGTGGGGCGCAACATAGCCGCGGTAATTCCCACCACCTTGGCGTTTGCATCGGCCTCTTTCACCATGGCCCGGGCAAACACGTCGGTCCAGCCGGGGCTTCCGCCCGAGCTCACCGGCTCCCCGGTTACCGGGTCGATTTGACCGACCGCGTGGAACTGGTCTGCTTCGTCGTTGCGGGCAGGCTCGAAGCCGCGGCCCTTCTCGGTGATGACGTGAACAATCACCGGTTGGCGATACGACTTCGCCTGACCGAGTGCCCGCTCGAGGTCGGCGAGGTTGTGTCCGTCAATGGGGCCCAGGTATTTGATGTCGAGATTGGAGTAGAGCGCTTCGTTATTGGTGAAGCGGGAGAGGAATCCGCGCACTCCGCCGCGGATGCCGCGGTAGAGCGCTTTTCCGGGCGCCCCGAACATGTTGAAGAGGGTTTCTGATCCGCCACGGAGGATGCGATAGCTGCGCTGGGTGCGCACCGAGCCGAGGAAGCGCGCCATCCCGCCGATGGTGGGGGCATAGGAGCGACCGTTGTCGTTGACAACAATCACGAGGTTTCGGTTGTTGTCGTCCGAGATGTTGTTGAGCGCTTCCCAGGTCATTCCACCCGTCAGTGCGCCGTCACCCACGACCGCAATCACGTGCCGGTTTTTCTTCTCCGCGAAGGTGTAGGCGCGAGAGATTCCCTCTGCCCAGCTGAGCGACGAGGAAGCATGCGAACTTTCCACAATGTCGTGTTCCGATTCGACCCGCTGGGGATAGCCCGCGAGGCCACCCATCTGGCGCAGCTTGGAGAAGTCCTGTCGACCGGTCAGAAGCTTGTGAACATACGACTGATGACCCGTATCCCAGATGAAGGGGTCGTCGGGCGAGTGGAAGACCCGGTGAAGGGCAATCGTGAGTTCGACTACACCGAGGTTGGGGCCCAGGTGTCCACCAGACTGAGCCACCTCGCGGATGAGGAACTCTCGGATGTCCTGGGCGAGCTCCTCGAGCTGCTCCAGGCTGAGCCCGTCGAGGTCCCGCGGGTGCTTAATTGTCTCCAGCATTGACACTCCGCAAGCCTATGAGGTTCGAGCTGGAAATCTCCAGGTGACTAGACCAACTGCCGCAAGACGTAAGGAAGGATTCCCCCGTTGCGGTAGTAGTCAGCTTCACCGGGAGTATCAATCCGCACAACGGCCTCGAAGGTGACAGCCTGCTTTCCCTCCGCCGAGTGGGAGCTCGGGGTAGCGGTGACTCTGACGGTTTTTGGGGTGTGACCCTCGTTGAGGGCCTCGATGCCCGAGATCTCAAACGTCTCGGTGCCATCGAGTCCCAGTGAGCTGGCGGTCTCACCGGCCGGGAACTGCAGCGGCACAACCCCCATGCCGATCAGGTTGGAGCGGTGGATGCGCTCGAAGGATTCCGCGATGACCGCCTTGACCCCCAAGAGGCTGGTGCCCTTAGCCGCCCAGTCGCGCGAAGACCCCGAACCGTATTCCTTGCCGGCGAGAATCACGAGCGGTGTTCCCTCGGCTTGGTAACGCTCGGACGCGTCGTAGATAAACGTCTGCGCACCATCGGCGGTGGTGAAGTCGCGGGTGTATCCACCCTCCACGCCGTCGAGAAGAAGGTTCTTCAGGCGAATGTTCGCAAACGTGCCGCGAATCATCACTTCGTGGTTTCCGCGGCGGGAACCGTAGGAGTTGAAGTCGAGGCGGTCAATGCCGTGTTCGGTGAGGTAGCGTCCGGCCGGGCTATCCACCCGAATCGAACCAGCCGGAGAAATGTGGTCGGTCGTGACGGAATCACCCAGCAGTGCCAACACCCGTGCTCCCGAAATATCGCTCACCGGCTCTGGCTGTGCTGACATTCCCTCGAAATAGGGGGGCTTGCGCACATACGTCGACGAGTCGGCCCATTCGAAGGTGTCCCCGGTGGGGGTCGGCAGTGAGCGCCAGCGCTCGTCTCCGTCGAACACCGCCGCATATTCCTTGTCGAACATGTCAGTGTCAATCGAGGTATCAATCGTGCTTTGCACTTCCTGGGCGCTCGGCCAAATGTCGCGCAGGTAGACGTCGTTTCC